>JAJYKK010000031.1 GCA_021788645.1 Pseudomonadota bacterium | reverse complement strand
GGGAAGTGCTCAGCCTGTCGCATCGTCGGCTGGTGGAGCTTCTCGCCTGGTGGAGCCCCGGCTGCCGCAACGTCGTGAACGAACTGCGCGTGCGCCCGCCCGAGCAGGATTCAGACGATGAAATCAACGACGCGGTTCGGTTCGCGATCGAAAAAGATCACCTGATCCCCTCCGGTCAGGTCAGTGCGCTCACGCGCGAGCGCACCGTGACCCTGGATGGCCTCGTCTTTCGCAGCGCCGAACGCGAGCGGGCGCAGCTCGATGCCTGGTGTATTGCGGGCGTGCGCGATGTGATCGATCACATCGAAGTCCGAAGCTAGGCCCTACGCGGGCGCGTCCCCGCCGAAGGTGCGCTTGTGTGGCTAGAGTCGGCTGCCCAACCCTGCTAAACTGATCGGATGCCTGCCATCTAAAGAATCAAGCGGGGAGCACACCATGGCCAAAGGGCCCCAATCGCTGCAAGAACCGTTTCTCAACACGCTGCGCAAAGAGCACATTCCGGTTTCCGTCTTTCTCGTGAACGGCATCAAGCTCGTCGGCAAGATCGAGTCTTTCGATCAATATCTCGTGATGCTGAGGGGCGCGGACAACGTCACGCAGACCATCTTCAAGCATGCGATTTCGACCATTTCGCCGTCCCGACAGGTCACCTTGCCGGCCAAGGAAGCGTGATCGCCTGGGCAAGCGAAGCCACTACAGCTGGGGGTTGAGGCGCTCCAGGTTGGTGTGCAGCTTGTTCAAGGCGTGAATGTAGGCCTTGGCCGAGGCCACGACGATATCGGTATCGGCGCCTTGGCCGTTGACGATCCGCCCGCCCTTCGCCAGGCGCACGGTCACTTCGCCCTGGGCGTCCGTCCCGGAGGTGATATTGTTCACGGAGTACAGCTGCAGCTCCGCGCCGCTGCCAACGATCGTCTCCAGGGCCTTGAACGCGGCATCCACGGGACCGCTGCCCGGCGCCTCTGCACGCTTTTCCGCACCGTTTTCCGAAATCACGACGCGGGCCCGCGGGATCTCCCCGGTCTCCGAACACACCTTGAGCGAGACGAGCTTGAAGTGCTCGGGTTCGAGCAAGGCCACCTCATCGCTGATCAAGGCATGAATGTCCTCGTCGAAGATCTCATGCTTCTTGTCGGCCACTTCCTTAAAGCGCGTGAAGGCGGCATTGACCGCTTCTTCGGATTCCAGCTCGATGCCGAGCTCGCGCAGTCGGGTGCGGAATGCATTGCGTCCGGAATGCTTGCCCAGCACCATTTTGTTGGCGGTCCATCCCACGTCCTCGGCGCGCATGATCTCATAGGTCTCTCTGCTCTTCAGCACGCCGTCCTGGTGAATCCCGGATTCGTGCGCAAAAGCGTTGGCGCCCACGATCGCCTTGTTGGGCTGCACCGCAAAACCGGTGATCCCGGCCACCAGCCGGCTGGCCGGCATGATCTGCGTCGCATCGATGTGCGTCTCGCAGGCAAACACGTCCTGACGCGTGCGAACCGCCATGACGATCTCTTCCAGCGCCGCATTGCCCGCGCGCTCGCCCAGCCCGTTGACGGTGCACTCCACTTGGCGCGCGCCATTGATCACCGCCGAAAGGGAATTGGCCACGGCCAGCCCCAGATCGTTGTGACAGTGAACGGAGAACACGACCTTGTCGGCATTCGGAATGCGCGCTTTCAGATCACGCACCAAGGCGCCGAAGGCATCCGGCAAGCTGTAGCCTACCGTGTCGGGGATATTGAGCGTCGTCGCGCCCGCATCGATGACGGCTTCCAGCACGCGGCATAGGAAATCGAGCTCGGAGCGACCCGCATCCTCGGGAGAAAACTCCACGTTGTCCGTATAGCGGCGCGCCCACTTCACGGCCTTGACCGCCTGCTCGACGACCTGCTCCGGCGCCATGCGGAGCTTGCGCTCCATATGGATCGGGGAGGTGGCGATGAACGTGTGGATGCGCGCCGAGGCGGCCTTCTTGAGGGCCTCGCCGGCGCGGTCGATATCGCGCTCCAGGGCGCGCGCAAGCCCGCACACGGTGCTCTCCTTCACCACCCCGGCAACCGCCTTGACGGCCTCGAAATCGCCGGGACTCGCGGCCGGAAAACCGGCTTCGATGACGTCGACCCGCATCCGCTCGAGCTGTCTTGCGATGCGCACCTTCTCCTCGCGGGTCATCGAGGCCCCGGGGCTTTGCTCGCCGTCGCGCAATGTCGTATCAAAGATGATCAGTTTTTCTTTCATGACTGCTCCCGCACTGGAGATGACCTCTGCATTGCCCCGGCGCCGGATCGTCGCCGCGCCTCGGAGCAAACGGCCGCCAGGGCAGGCGTCCGTCGGGCGGAACGCTGGAAAGGAGTAAGGTCGGGATGCATCGACGGACCCGCTGACGAGCGATCGGACCAGGGGCGCGCGAGCGATGCATGAGAAAACCTTGGCATCGGGGAAATATACTGAGTTTTATCCACCCGTGCAACGGCCGCGCCCCGCGCGGACTGCAGGCCCTCGCCCGGTCCCTCAGCCGGTCCCATCGCCGCGGCGGCGCCGAGGCGTGTCTGTGGGATCCCGCGCCTGGGATTGCCCACGCCCCTGCCACCACGCCCAGAGACTCATCACGTAGCCGGAGAGTGCATAAAGCACGAAGCTGCCGAACAAAATCTCCGGAGGCCGGTACGAGATCAGCACGAAGGCGAGGACGATCAAGAGAATCACCACGAAAGGCACGCTCTTCCGCAGATTGATCTCCTTGCCGCTGTAGTAGCGAAGGTTGCTCACCATGGACAGCCCGGCGAAGACCGTCGCGAACCACGCCCATATGGGCAGATCGGTACCGGCGATGCCGTAGCTGTCCATCACCCACACGAGGCCCGCGATCAGCGCGGCCGCGGAGGGGCTGGGCAAGCCCTGGAAGAAACGCTTGTCCGCCACTTCGAGCTGGGTGTTGAAGCGCGCCAGCCGCAATGCCGCGCCCGCGCAATAGACGAAGGCCGCGATCCAACCGAGCTTCCCGAGCCCGCGCAGGGCCCAGACATAGATCACCAAGGCGGGCGCGATGCCAAAGGACACCATGTCGGACAGGCTGTCGTATTCCGCCCCGAATGCGCTTTGCGTATGGGTCAAGCGGGCCACGCGCCCGTCGATCCCGTCAAGCACCATGGCCACGTAGATCGCGATGGCGGCGGGCTGGAACCGGCCGTTCATGGCTTGCACGATGGCGTAGAATCCGGCGAACAGCGCGCCGGTGGTGAACAGGTTGGGAACGAGGTAGAACCCGCGCCGGCGCAGCCGCGGATCGAGCAAGGGGCGATGGTGGTGGAAATTCTGCATGGAAGGTCAGGGTGTCAACACGTCCTCGCGATTCGTCCCGTCGACGCAAGGCCTCACGCCGCGCCTTGCAGCTCTGCCAGAATCGTTTCGCCTGCCCGCACGGTATCCCCGATGACCGCTTTGGCCCGGGCGGTCACCGGCAGATAGAGATCAAGGCGCGAGCCGAAACGGATGAACCCATAACGCTCCCCGCGCCGCACGCGCGCACCGGGCTCGACATAGCACAGGATCCGCCGGGCCACCAGGCCCGCCACCTGCACGCTGGTGATATCCGCCCCATCGTCGGTGCGGATCCACAAGGCATTGCGCTCGTTCTCCAGCGAGGCCTTGGCAAGCGCCGCATTGAGGAACTTGCCCGCATTGTACCAGCGCTCCCGGACGACGCCCTCGACCGGGCTTCGGTTCGAGTGCACGTTGAAAACATTCATGAAAACGCTGATCTTGAGCGCCTCGCGATTCAGGTAGGGATCCTGGGTCCTTTCCACCGACACCACCCGCCCGTCCGCCGGCGAGACGATGACGCCCGGCTGGGTCGGCACACGACGCGCCGGGTCGCGGAAGAACTGCGCCACGAAGACCGTCAGCAGCCAAAAGGGCGACGCCCAACCGGCGCCGGCGAACGCCGTCACGGCGATCGACACGAGCACGGCCGCCAGAAGGAACGGCCAGCCCTCCCGGGCCAAGTAAGGATGCGGATAATCGTCCATGAGCCCCTCATCGAACGCCCTGGGCCGGCAAGGCGCAGGCCCTGCCGGAAAGCCCAGGCGCCGCCCGTCGCATCAATTCTTGTCTTGATCGACCAGCTTGTTTTTCTTGATCCAGGGCATCATGTCGCGCAGCTTGCCGCCCACCGTTTCGATCGCATGCGCCGTGCCGAGACGCCTCATCGCCTTGAGCGAGGCGGCGCCGGCCCGGTTCTCGAGAATGAACTCCTTGGCAAACTGCCCGCTTTGGATTTCCTGCAGGATTTTCCGCATCTCCGCCTTGGTGCCGTCGGTGATGATGCGTGGGCCGCGCGTGAAGTCGCCGTACTCGGCGGTATTGGAGATCGAATAGCGCATGTTCGCGATGCCGCCCTCATACATCAGGTCGACGATCAGCTTGAGCTCGTGCAGACACTCGAAATACGCCATTTCCGGCGCATAGCCTGCTTCCACCAGCGTCTCGAATCCCGCCTGCACGAGCGCCGTGGTCCCGCCGCACAGCACCGCCTGCTCGCCGAAGAGATCGGTTTCGGTCTCCTCGCGGAACGTCGTCTCGATCACGCCCGCACGGGCGCCGCCATTGGCACACGCGTAAGACAACGCGAGATCGCGAGCCTTTCCGCTGGCATTCTGATGCACGGCGATCAGCGAAGGAACACCACCGCCTTGCGTATAGGTGGAGCGAACCAGGTGCCCGGGCCCTTTCGGCGCGATCATGACGACGTCGAGGTCGGCGCGCGGCTCGATCTGGCCGAAATGAATGTTGAAGCCGTGCGCGAACGCAAGCGCCGCACCTTTCTTGATGTTCGGCTCGATCTCGTGGCGATAAGTCTCGGGCTGCTGCTCATCGGGAATGAGGACCATCACGAGATCGGCGTTCTTCACGGCCGCGCCCACCTCCTTGACCGTCAGTCCGGCCGCCTTGGCCTTCTTCCAGGAGGCGCCGCCCTCGCGCACGCCGACGGTCACCTTGACGCCGGAGTCCTTGAGGTTGTTGGCATGGGCATGGCCCTGCGAGCCGTACCCCACGATCGTGACCTTTTTCCCCTTGATCAGGGACAAGTCCGCATCTTTGTCGTAATAGACCTTCATTCGTGTCTGCAGGAAGAACCCCAGGCCGTCGGTGAAGGACTTCCTTCAGTCGCACCCCGGGGAGGGATAGCACAGCCGCGATGCGGCTCCTGGTTCCCGCGCTCCTTTCTTGTCTTGTTGGCTATCTCAAAACCACAAAAACGCCGCTTCCGTAGAATACGGCCGCTCTTGGCCCAGGCCAAGCACCCGGCAGCCGTCCAAGGCCACCTGGCCATCCCTCCCCTCCGGGGACCACGGGGAATAGGCGGTTCCGGCGCGAGGCGCAATTATAGTACAAAACCGCACCCGCCACGCGGAACCCTCGAACCGCCATGCCCCCGCACCGGGCCGCGCTAGACTTTCAGGACGCGCTCGCCCCGTCCGACGCCGCACGCGCCCGTGCGAACGGTCTCGAGTATGGTGCCTTCTTCGAGGGCCTCCAGGAAGGCATCGAGCTTGGAACCCGTCCCGGTCAGTTCGACGGTATACGTCTTGTCCGTGACATCGATGATGCGGCCGCGAAAGATGTCGGCCATGCGCTTCATCTCTTCGCGGTCCTTGCCGGCCGCCTTGACCTTCACGAGCATCAGCTCGCGCTCGATGTGGCTGCCCTCGTTGAGGTCGACGACCTTGACGACATCGATCAGCTTGTTGAGCTGCTTGATGATCTGCTCGAGGACTTCGTCCGATCCCCGGGTGAGGATCGTCATCCGCGAGAGCGTCGCATCCTCGGTCGGCGCCACCGTCAGTGACTCGATGTTATAGCCGCGCGCGGAGAACAATCCCGCCACGCGGGACAGCGCACCGGCTTCGTTTTCCATCAGGAGGGAAATTATATGTCGCATGGTTCCAACTCTTTTTTTCAAGTCCTGCCACAGGCCGCCCGCGGATCCCGCCTGCGCGCACTATACCAGGATCATTTCGCTCAAGCCCTTCCCGCTCGGTACCATCGGATAGACGTTCTCCGTCTGGTCCGTGATGAAATCCAGGAAAACCAGCCGTTCCTTCATCGAGAAGGCCTCCTTCAGGGCGCCCTCGACGTCGCTGGGCGATTCGATGCGCATGCCCACATGGCCATAGCTCTCCGCCAGCTTCACGAAATCGGGCAGGGCATCCACATAAGATTCGGCGTAGCGGTTGCCATAGAAGAATTCCTGCCACTGCCTGACCATGCCCATATAGCGGTTGTTCAGGTTCACGATCTTGATGGGCAGGTGGTACTGCTTGCACGTGGAGAGCTCCTGGATGCACATCTGGATGCTGGCCTCACCCGTCACGCACGCGACCGTCGCATCCGGATGGGCCAGCTGAACACCCATGGCGGAAGGCAGGCCGAACCCCATCGTGCCGAGCCCCCCCGAGCTGATCCAGTGCCGCGGCTGCGCGAACTTGTAGAACTGCGCCGTCCACATCTGGTGTTGGCCGACGTCGGACGTGACGAAGGCCGCCCCGTTGGTCACCGCGTACAGCTGCTCGATCACGGCCTGGGGCTTGATGAGCTTGGACGTTCGGTCGAAGTGAAGGCAATCCCGGGAACGCCAGAGCTCGACTTGCGTCCACCACGTCTTGAGCGCCCCCTCGTCCGGCTGCTCCTTGGCCCCCTTGATGAGCTTGAGCATCTCGCCCAGCACGTCGGCCACGCTGCCGACGATGGGCACGTCCACCCTCACGCGCTTGGAGATCGAGGCCGGATCGATGTCGACATGGATGACCTGCTTGGGCTCCTGGAAGAAATGATCCGGGTTCCCGATCACCCGGTCATCGAACCGCGCGCCGATGGCGAGGAGCACGTCGCAGTGCTGCATGGCCATGTTGGCTTCATAGGTGCCATGCATGCCCAGCATGCCCAGAAAAAGCGGGTCGGTCGCCGGAAACCCGCCCAGACCCATGAGCGTGCTGGTACACGGGAAGCCAAGCCGGCGCACCAGTTCGGTCAGCTGGGGGGCGGCATCGCTCAGGATGACGCCCCCCCCGGTGTAGATCATCGGCCGCTTCGCGCCGAGCAGCAGCTGCACCGCCTTCTTGATCTGGCCCGGATGCCCTTTGGTGACCGGATTATACGAACGCAGGCTCACCTTCTGCGGGTAGGCGAATTCGGTCTTCTGCTGGGTGACGTCCTTGGGAATATCGACCAGCACCGGTCCCGGGCGCCCGCTCGCGGCAATGTAGAAGGCGCGCGCAAGGGTGTCGGCGAGCTGGGCGATGTCCTTGACCAGGAAATTATGCTTCACGCACGGCCGCGTAATGCCCACCGTATCGACTTCCTGGAAGGCATCGAGACCGATGGCCGGGGTCGGCACCTGCCCGCTGATGATCACCAGGGGAATGGAATCCATGTAGGCGGTGGCAATGCCCGTGACCGCATTGGTCGCCCCGGGGCCCGAGGTCACCAGCGCCACGCCGGTCTTCCCGGACGCGCGCGCGTAGCCGTCCGCGGCATGAACGGCCGCCTGCTCATGGCGCACGAGCACGTGCTTGAAGTGCTTCTGCTTGAAGATTTCGTCGTAGATATTGAGGACAGCCCCACCCGGGTAGCCGAAAACGAATTCCACCCCTTCCTCTTGCAAACAGCGAACCGTGATTTCCGCGCCCGTCAATTCCATAGTTAGATTGCCCTGAAAGCTGTATCCCGAGGAAACTTAGAACACTAATGGTTGTATGCCGTTTGGTCAAGGGGCGCCGGCCTCGAACCGGGACGGCTATAATGGATAACACGATCCCGAGATATGCGTATGCGACAAACAGCCCCACAGCGGCTCCCGTACCTCCTCGAGGGACGGGGGCTTGCGCTTTCCCTCGCCTTCCTGCTCGTGCTGGCCGGCTGTTCGGGCGGGCCGCCGCCGGAACACTTCCCGGGTGAACGGTTCGCTCCGAACGGCGACCATCGCCAGGTGTTCGCCGCGCCGCCCGCCCGGGTCTGCGGCGCGGCGCAGGCGGCGCTGCTCGAGCAAGGGTATGTGCTGACATCGGTCTCGCCCGACCAGTTGACGCTGCTCGGAACCAAGCAATTCCAAGAAAAGGACAATCGGTTCGCCACGCTCCAGGTCCAGGCCGCTTGCCGCCCGCAGGCCGACGGGACAGCGCTCTTCGTCACCGCGGTGGAAAGCCGGTTCGACGTGGCGAAGCAGACGCAAAAAAGCGGCATCGGCCTCCCGCTGGTGGGGCCGGTCACCGTCACCCGCGACTCGTCCGCCGAATCCCAAGTGCAACGCGGAGGCGAGACCGTCGAAGATCCTTCCTTTTATGGGCGCTTCTATGCGGCCGTCCGGCGCGCCCTGAGCCGCCCCTAAAGCGGCGATGCCGCTTTTCGCCCGTCCCTCGGCCGTCGCCGCCGGACGGCACGATCCCCCCTCGCCCGGCAAAACGTATTGGCACCGCCGATTTTTTGTTATGATCGGGGCCTCTAACCGGGCAATGACACGGCACCGCGCCCGGCCCATGCGAGGACGATCAAACTGGCCAGCCATCAGGAACTCTCCGACTTTCTCGAGCAGATCGAGGGGCGCGCCTTCAAGTACGCCCTCTTCGCGGTGCGCGATGAGGAAGCCGCTCTGGACATCGTCCAGGATGCTATGCTGAAGCTGGCCGAGAAATATGCCGGGAAGCCGGCCGATCAGTTGCCGATGCTTTTCCACCGCATTCTGCAGAACAAGGTTCGCAGCCATTTTCGCTGGCAAAAGATCCGATCTTTATGGACGGCGCCTGCCTCTTCGCTCCTCCCCGGCAGCGGGGGCGAGGAGGCCGATCCGCTGGAAACTTTCAAGGTCGAGGAAAGCTCTATAGCTTTGGAGCAACCTCCCGAGAGCCTTGCGCGCAACCAGGTGGTCGACGCCATCGAGGAGGCGCTAAAAACTTTGCCGGCGCGTCAACGCGAAGCCTTTCTGCTGCGTTATTGGGAGGAAATGGACATCGCACAGACTGCGGCGGCGATGGGCTGTTCGGAGGGGAGTGTCAAGACCCATTGCTCACGGGCAGTCCACGCGCTCGCCGCAATCTTGAAAGCTAGAGGAGTCACGCCGTGAACGAAGCCGAACTAGCTGAAAGAATCGCCGCCCGCATGAGCCGCGCGCTGAGGGATCTCGACCCGAAGATCACCGCGCGCCTGCGCAGGGCACGCACCGACGCCCTCAACAGCCGCTGGGCGCCGCAGCGCGTCCCGCGATTGGCCGGCGCGGCCGCGCACGCTGCCCCGTATGGCTGGCACTGGCTGACTGACCATCGCCTGCGGGTATCGCTGGCGGCTCTGGTCTTCGCGGTACTGACGCTGACCACCTGGAGAAGTACACAGGTACCCCCCCCTAGTGCAGGGGATATCGACGCGAGGCTGCTGTCGAGTGACCTGCCCATTCAGGCCTATGTCGACAACACCTTCGCCAAATGGATAAACGCCTCTTCCGACAACTGATCGGCTTATGGTTCTGGGTCGGTTTGGCGTATGCGCAGCCGGTCGTACCCCCCGCCGCGCCGGCGGCCGCGCCGCACGCGCGAGCGCCGGCGAGGGCGCCGCATGCGGCGCCGCTGTCGTGGTACAGCCTGACGCCCCAGCAGCGCACGGTGCTCGCGCCCGTCAGCAGGGAATGGAATGGGTTGCCGCTCAAGCTGCGCCGCTCGTTCGTGGTCGTCGCGAACCGCTACCCCAGGATGAGTCCGGAGCAGCAGGAACACGTGCGCGCGAACCTGATTGCCTGGAGCCGGCTGACCCCGCAGCAGCGCGCGCTCGCGCGCAAGAATTACGAACGGCTCAGGCGACTAACGCCTGCCCAGCGCCGCGCGCTGAAGCTGAAATGGTTGCGGCGGCATCGTGAACTTCTCCGCGAGCGCCGTGAACTGAAGATACGGGAGAAGGCGGCGGCGCGCCGTCCGGCGGGTGCCGTCACCCCAAGCGCCGCGTCCACCCGGCCGGTCGCCCCAGCCGCGCCGCGTCCGTAAGGCAGCGCCCCCGGAAGGGCGAAGGCCTATTCGTGGGCCGCAGCCTCCATGGCGCCGATGAGCCGATCGAGTGAGATCGAGCGGTTCTCCGCCATGCCGACGACATTGGCCACATTGCACACGGTCATCCGGGTCCCGCGCACGATCCAGCCACGCGCCGGCGTCCAACCGCTCATTTGCGCCAAGAGCGAAAACAGATCGGTATTGCCGCCGATCATGCGCCGGTAGCCATGGGCGAAGTGCGCGAAATGCCGCATGTTCGCCTCGTTCAGCTCCCCCTGCGATTCAATGATCGAACCATCGTCCTGCAGGCGACAGGCCGCAAACACGCCATCGGAAACGCCGAGACCCTTGAGCATGGCGACACCCCTCATGGCTGAACCGGTTCCAGCGCGGCGAACGCCGCCTCGTAATCCAGCTGACTGTTGTCGACGATGACCGCCTGGTGCCTGCCGGCGACCGCCGACCAGTCGAGTCCGACCAGGGCGAAAGCCTGCAGCGGCTCGAAGCCGTCTTGCCCCGTCAAGGCTTCCCACCCGCGCGCTTCCATGGTGGCGATCGCCATGTTCGCGACGCACGTGTGCGCCAACAGGTCGAGGACCTTCGGGGTGAACTCGGTGCCCGGCTTGATCGCATGGTCGGTCAGGTCGCCCACATCCGTATACTGAAAAGCCGCCAACGCACCCGGGACTTTCATCAAGCGCTCAAGATTCATGATGGTCTGCCTCAGAGTATGAAGGGCCGCAAACGGTTCTGGCGATCATCGCCTTCCCGCGCCACGCGCCTTTGCGCAAATCCCCGCGACGAGGGCGATTCCCAGGGCCCGCCCGCGCGAAGCTCCGCCGCACGCGCGTCCGTGTGGTATACTTCCCCCGAGCAAGCGCGAGCCGTCAATCGGTCGGCCACCGGAACGCTCGCCCGCATGACGCGCCTGCAGTCTGCGTTCCTGGTCGTCAGGCACCAGGAGGGGGATTTCCGGCGCTCCCGCACCTGCCACCCGACGGAAATCATGATTTTTTATAGCACAACCCGCCGTTGTGCATGCGAAGCGCAGCGCTTCGCGTAGCGGATGATATTTCCATTGGAGCTTCGGAGAATTCTGCGCCAGCTCGCGAGCCTTTCTTACGATGCGCTGCTCCTGGTGGCGCTGTGGATACTGGCTTCCTTTCTCTTCGTCGCAGGACTCCATCTCGCGCACCTGGGCCCCAACACGCAATCCCCCCGCATCAAGCCGGTCTTTCAAGCCTACCTCTTGCTCGTCGCCGGCGCCTACTTTACGTGGTTCTGGCGGCATGGCGGCCAAACGCCCGCGATGAAGGCCTGGCGGCTGCGCGTGGAACGGCGCGAGGGAGGCAGGGTCGGCTTTGCGCAGGCATGGATCCGCTTCGCAGTCGCTGCCGTCCTTGCCCTGGGCGGGCTCGGGCTGGCTTGGGCGCCGCCTCATCTGGGCATGCCGTGGCGCCTGATTCTGCTCTTTGCCGTGGGCGGTCTCGGGCTGACATGGGCGCTGCTGGATCCGGATCGGCAATGCCTTCAGGACCGCCTGGCGCGCACGCGGGTGGTTTTCACCCCCCGCCCCGCCAAGGCGCGCCCCGAGCCGCCGCTCGCGAAGCACGAGACCCCCTAGACCCGTTCGACCCACCACATCATCACGAGCGCGAGCGCGAGGAAAAAAATCGTCGGAAACATGGCGCTGAACATCGGGGGCCAGTCGTTGAGCAGGCCCAGGTGCGCGAACAGGCGATTGAAGAGGTTGAACCCCAGGCCCAGCATGATCCCCGCGAACACCTTGGAACTCACGTTGCTCGTGCGCGACCGGTGGTAGGCAAAGGGCAGGGCAAGCAGCATCATCACCATGACCGCCAGCGGAGCGCTGAGCTTCGACCACAGGGCGATGGCGTAGCGGGTCGCGCTCTGATGGTTCTCGCGCAAGTGCTGGATGTAGGAGTAGAGGCTCCAAGCCGACATCTGGTCGGGGACCACGAGGAGCACGCTCAGGATGCTCGGGGTGAGCACGGAATGCCAATCCGTCTGGGCCGTCCGGCTCACTCGCGTGCGGCCGTTCTCGAAGTAGGTGTCCATCACCCCATTGAGCCGCCACTCCCCCTGCCCGAGATAGGTCCCTTTTTGGGCATAGCGGATGTCCGTCAACCGATGCGCGCCGTCGAACCGGTAGACGTTCACGCCGACCAGCGTGGAGTCTGGGCGGATTTCCTTGACGTTCACGAAGCTCGATCCGTCCTTCACCCACAACCCCGAGCGGAATTGCTCGGCCACCACCGAATGCATGGACTTGAGCTTGAGCTGCTGCGCCGTGCGCTCGGTCCACGGCGCAATGAATTCGCCGAACACAAAGGTGATGAGCACGAAGACCACGCTGATCTGCACCAGCCAGAACCCCATGCGATGGATGGACAGGCCCGAGACGCGCATGACGGTGAACTCGGAATTGGCGACCAGTTTCGCCAGCGCGAACAGCGTGCCGATCAGCGCCGCGGTCGGGAACAACTCATAGACATGGCCTGGAAGGCTCAGGGTGACGAAGACGAAGATCTCCTTCAGGCGGTAGCCGCCCTTATCCATGTCCCCGAGCTCATGAATCAGATCGAAGAAGGCGAACAGCGCGAGGAGCGCCGCCAGCACGAACAGGGTGCTGGCCAGGATTTCCCGCATCAAATACCGGTTCAGGAGCTTCATCGCGGCGCCCCCCGATCCGGGCGGGCGACGGCCAGGCGCGCCTGCAGGCGCAGCCAAGCGCGCGACCCGGCGCGCGAGAGCCACGACAAGGTGGACGGCAAGCCATACAGGCGTCGGTAAAACAGCCAGCCGAGCAGGGCCAGCATCATGAGGTGGATCGCCCAGAAGCCGATCAGCGGGGAGATGCGCCCGGACGCCACCCAGACCTGGCTGATGCTCAGCAAGTTGCTGTAGGTCATGTAGATGAACAGCGCCATGAGCAGGCCTGCCGACCGGCCGGCGCGCGGGTTGGCGAAGCTCAAGGGAACGGCGAGCAACGCGAGGATGGTGGCGCTCAACGGCAGATCGAGCCGCCACTGCAGCTCGGCGACATTATCCGGCGTCGGCTGCCGGAGCAGCGCGCCGGTGGTCTCCGATTTGGGCGAGCCCGCTGCCACCTTGGCCTTCTGCTCTTCAATGCGCATCGCATATCGGGCGAATTCCAGCACCCGATACTCCGGCGTCCCCGGCTTGCCTTCATAGCGACGGCCGTCGAGCAGGACCAGAAACTTGTCACCATTGGGCGCCGTGCGTTCGTAGCCCTTCTGGGCGACGATCACGCCCAGCTTGTGGTGCTGCAGGGATTGCACGAACACGTTGCGCACCGTGCGCGAGTTGCCCGCGAAGTTCTCGACGAAATAGACACGGTCCGCCCGCCGGGATTCCTTGAACACGCCCGGGGCGATGGTCGCGAAGTCGTTGCGCGCCTGCATCTGGGCGCTCAGCTCATTGGCCGTCCGCAGCGCCCAGGGGGAGAGCACGAAACTCAGCATGGCGATGACCGCCACGAAAGGCGCGCTGAACGCCAGCACCGGCCGGATCCAGGCCGTGAGTCCCATCCCTGCGCTGAACCAGACCACCATCTCGCTTTCCCGGTAGCTCCGGGTCACGGCAGCCAGGACGGCGATGAACAGCGTCAGAGACAACAGCACCGGCATATAGTTGAGGAGGCTGAGCCACAGGAAGGCGCCAATGGCATCGGAGGCAAAATCGCCGCTCGCCGCCGCCCCCAGCAGGCGGATAAAAAGGGTCGTGACCGTGATCGCAGCCAATACGGAGAAAACGGCGAGGGCATTGGTTGCAAGTTCCCTCACCAGGGCGCGTCTAAAGATCATTTATGGAGTTTCTTTGACTTTTCCGGAGAATCTGCAAATAATTGCGAGAAACGCAATATTTACGCACCTTGAACTCGATGTCGGACGGAAGGAACATAACACGTGGAATTTAGCATAAAAAGCGGCAGTCCGGAAAAGCAGCGCACAGCCTGCGTCGTGGTAGGCGTGTTCGAACCCCGTCGACTGACGCTTCCGGCGGATCTCGTCGACCGCACGTCCGACGGGTACATCGGCGAGATTATCCGCCGCGGCGACATGGAAGGGAAGCTGGGATCGACGTTGCTGCTCCACCATGTCCCCAATACCCTGTGCGACCGGGTGCTGCTGGTGGGGTTGGGCAAGGAGCGCGATTTTCACGAAGGCCAGTACTGCGATGCCGTGCGCGCGGCCATCAAGACGCTGCAGGACACGGGCTCCATGGAAGCGGTCATGTATCTGACGGAACTGCCCGTCAAGCGCCGCGAGATGGAATGGAAGATCGAGCAGACCGTGGTGTCGGCCATGGAGAGCACCTACCGCTTCGATCGCCTGAAGAGCAAGCAGGAGGAGCTGCGCCGACCGCTGCGCAAGCTCACCTTGAGCGTGTCCAGGCGCAACGAGCTCGCGCTCGGCGAGGAGGCCGTGCGGCGCGGCGTGGCGATCGCGCAAGGCATGAACCTGGCCAAGGATCTGGGCAATCTGCCGGGCAACATCTGCACGCCCAGCTATCTCGCCGATCAGGCCGTGGGACTCACCCATACGCTCAACCTGACGGCCCAGGTGCTGGAGCGCGACGAGATGGAAAAGCTCGGCATGGGCGCCTTTCTTTCCGTGGCCAAGGGCAGCCGGCAACCGCCCAAGCTCATCGTCATCCAGTACGACGGCGCCGGCCGCTCGCAAAAACCCATCGTGCTGGTGGGCAAGGGCATCACCTTCGATGCCGGAGGGATCTCCCTCAAGCCTGCGTCCGACATGGACGAGATGAAGTACGACATGTGCGGCGCGGCTTCGGTGCTGGGCACCTTGAAGGCCGTGGCGTCCTTGCAGCTGCCGATCAATGTGGTCGGGATCATTCCCAGCTGCGAGAACCTTCCGGACGGCGCCGCCAACAAGCCGGGCGACGTGGTGACCAGCCTGTCCGGCCAAACGATCGAGATCCTCAACACCGACGCCGAAGGGCGCCTCATCCTGAGCGATGCCCTGACCTATGCCGAACGCTTCGAGCCCGAGCTGGTCATCGACGTCGCCACGCTGACGGGCGCATGCGTCATCGCCCTGGGTCACCATGCCAGCGGCCTGTACAGCAACAATGACGCACTGGCGCGCGAGCTGCTTCACGCGGCGGACTACTCGAACGACCGGGCCTGGCACATGCCGCTTTGGGATGACTATCAGGAGCAGCTGAAGAGCAGCTTCGCGGACATGGCCAACATCGGCGGGCGTCCGGCGGGCAGCATTACCGCCGCGTGCTTCTTGTCGCGTTTCGCCAAGAAGTTCGTCTGGGCCCACCTCGACATCGCCGGCACGGCATGGAAGTCGGGCGCCAACAAGGGCGCCACGGGCCGCCCGGTCCCGCTGCTCACCCAATTCCTGGTCCAGCGGGCCGCGAGGAAACGGGCCGAGCGCTGAGCAGACGGCGCGCCCGCGGCGCGGTTCGGCAGACCCGCCTCGGCGCCGGCCCTCTCCCCGGAACCTGCAAGGTCTTCGACCATGACGCGCATCGACTTCTATACGCACGTGAACAACAGGCTCGATATCGCGTGCCAACTCACCCTCAAGGCGTACCGCCAAGGGTTGCGCGTCCTGATCCTCACGCCCGACGCGCACACCTCGGAAGGCATCGATCGCGAGCTGTGGTGCACGCCGGCGACCGGCTTCGTGCCACATTGCATGCGCGATCACGCCCTCGCCGAGCAAACCCCGGTCCTGATCGACCACGCGATGCGCGAGCCGCTACACGACGACGTCTTGCTCAACCTCCGCCCCGAACTGCCGCCTTTCTTCAGCCGCTTCCAGCGGCTGCTCGAGATCGTCGACGCGGCGGACGACAGCAGAGAAGACGCGCGCGGCCGCTACCGCTTCTATCGCGACCGCGGCTATGAAATCCATTCGCACGACGTGTCGAAGACCGCCGCCGCGCGCCCCGCGATGCCGGCGCAACCCTAGTCCGAGGAGGCCCTTAGGCGATGGCTGCCGATGAACTGTTCGAGAAGATGGATGCCTTGCTGCGCAAGCATCATCCGCAGCCCGCGCACCCGGCGATGGATTTCCCCGAGAATGCCCCCGCGCCCCCAGGCTTCGATCGGCACGCGGCGCTGCCGGAGTCGGGCGCCCTCCCCACGCTCACCGACATCGTCCGGCCCTTGGATGCCGACTATCCGTTCCCCGAGCGCACGACGCCCGTCGAACCTTCCCCGCCGCCCCCGCGTCCCCATTCGCCCCCGCGCGAACGCGAGCCTGCCGCAAGCCCGCCACTCGAGGATTCCTCGCCCATCAACGATTCGGCCACCGAGGTGCTCCTGCGCGCCGTCGATAAGCACCTGGAAAAGTGCCTGCAGACGGTCATCGCCCCGCGCCTCGCCCAGTCCCTGGACACCGCGCTGTCCGCCATGATCGAGCAGTTCAGGATCCATATCGAGCACATCGTGCGCGAGACCGTGACCAGCGAACTGCGCAGGCACCGCCAAGACCCGCCGAGCGATTCCGGGCAGTTTGCTGAATAACAATATAACCATTTGATAATACAACTAAAGCAAAGACGGATCACCGCCGATATACAGGATGCGTCTATCCTCTAATGACGGTCCGGGCGGCGCCGATCGCGCCGGGTCCCGCAAACGCGGCGCCGGGATGGATGCATGCTCGGGACATCACTCGGCAGGCGCGATAGAAAAAGCTACGAATTCCATGCAAACCGTGAACCACCCTACCGGCAGGGCCAGTGCATCGGGTTGGCGCAAGGCGCAGGCTTGCGTCGATTACATCGCGTACACCCACGCGCTGCCTTCCACCAATGACTGCGGGTGGCAAGAGATAAGCACGCGGCTGCGTGTCCTGGGCATTTGCCAGGACACCGCCCTCGGCGTGACCACCGTGCGGAATACCTGGGGATTTTTCCAGATTCCGAAGAGGGACTTCCCGGAACTGAAGGTCACCTTCTTCCGGATCTCCCGAGTGGCCGACCGCAACAACGTGTTGGCGGCGATCGCCGCGATCTTGGAGCCGGCATCATGAGCCAAGGAAGGTCATTCCGCATCAACCTGCCCACTCTGTTCGAACAGGTCAACGCGCGCCGCAAGGAGCAAGGCCTGGCCAGCGTCGAGCCGGCGGTCATGGCGGTCCGCGCCAGCATCAAGTTCGCGATCAACCGACAGCGGTACATGGACCTGCAGAGCACGGAGATCGATCTGGAAAAGACCGACGCCGACGCCCTGTGCCACGCACTGGGTGAACTGTTCAACGTCGACCTGCATCTGGACGGCGACGCGCGGGAAGACAAGGCCGCCGCCTCGGCGCCCACGGCGACCGGCGCGGAGGATGCCCCGCGGATTCTTCCCATGTTCCAGTTCTACGCCGCGATCAATCGCCAACGTCGCGCCAAAGGCCTGCAACCGGTGGAGCCGGCCGTGATCTCGGTGCATACCGGCATCAAGTTCTCCATCATGCGGCGTCGCGCCCTGAACTTCCGAGAGGACAAGCTGATCCTGAGCGACGGCGACCTTGCCGCGCTCGACGAGATCGTCGCCCAGCAATTCGACGTGGTCATCCCGGGCGGCTTGCGCAGCCTGTGCCAAGCGGTCGCGGAAGCGGCGCCCGCCTCCGCCGCCCCGGGCGCCGAGGCCGGCACCGACGGGAAGCGCTTTCTCGGCCGGCTTCTCCACGGGATCAAGACCAAGGGCGAGCCCGGCATGCACACCCGCCATTACGCACTGGACATCAACAACCTGCTGTTGTCCATCATCACCCGCCGGGCCTATCTCGGGCACCGCCCGATCACGCCGGACAAGGTCAAGAAGCGCTGCCGCGAAGCCCTGTCGGCAGAGCTTGAACTGGAGGTGGACCTGAACGACGAGCGGATCACCCTGACGCCGGAGCAACTCGACAGATTCGCCAACCTCATCCGCAAGGAATTTGAGATCATGTTCGAGGACATGGGCGACCTGCTGGGCAGGAAAACAAAAACATAAACCGAGGAGCGAGGACGACACATGAAGGAAGCCCCCGAATACCAGCACGGCCAAGCCTTTCTCGGCGGCCTGAACCACGTGTATCACTGCAACCACTACAACGCCCACCTGCAGATGACGGTGATGCTTGCCGACGGCGTGGAAGGCGGCTTCGATCCGCGCCGCCTGCTGCGCGACGGCGCGGCGCAGGTCGTCCAGGCCCTGAAAACGCGCGGCTACGCGCCCCAGGACCTGCGCGACGAGTTCACCTGGTGCGGTTTCGGCTACATCAAGGACGTCACGGCCGACCAGGTCGAATTGCCCGGATCGCACTACGGCCAGTCCACCTACCTGCTCGGCGTGCCCGAGAAATCGTGCTTCTTCAATGTCGGCTTCCTGCAGGGCATGACCGGCCGAACCACGAGCGAAACCGCCTGCCGGCACATGAAGGCGCGCACCGACGTGTTCGATTTCGGTCCACCCGCGTCGGCGCCCGACAACCCGTTCGTCAACCCGCCGCCGTTCACGCCGGTCCCCGGACGTTTCGCTTTCCAAGGCTGCGAGATCGCATCCACGCCGGTCGACGAAGACAGGATCGTCGCCACCGTAGCCACCCTTCCGCTATACGGCAGGCCGCCGAGCGAGAGCGGCGACGGCCTGATCCCGGCCTTCGGTGTCGTGCTCACCAACCACTACGCCGACTACTACAACCTCATCAGCTACCAGACCTACGGGCACATGGTTCACGCCGGCGTCCCCGCCGAAATGGCCCGGGAGGCGTTCGTCCAGTGCGGTCACGTGTGCGCATTCAACACCTTCGGCGGCATCATGGAAAGCCCGGAATTCCATGCCCTGGTGGTCCCGATGTGCCAGGACGTGGCCGACTGGATCCACGGCATGGTGGCCGTCATCAATGCCCTGGGGTGGGGCGCGTGGCGGGTGGAACGGATCGTTCCCGGCCACGAGCTGATCATTCGGATATACAACTCGTACGAAGGCGTCGGCTACCGGCGGCTGCACCCTGCCGCGACCGAGAAGCAATTGTCCTTCCTGGCCATGGGCGCCGTGCGCGGGCTCGCGCATCTGTTCTGGAAGATCGATATACGGGAGCGTCCCGGACTGAGCCAGGATTACTACTTCAACGTATTCAATTCGCATCAGGGCTACTGGAACGTCGAGCAGACCCATGCGATCGCGGCGGGCGACGGCTTCGACCGCATCGTCGCCTGGAAATGAGCGCCGCCGGGGCCATGCCGCCCGCGCGCTTGCGGGAATCGTAGCGGCGCGGGGTGGCCTGCCCCGGGCCGGCGTCGTCGGGCCGGCGAGGACGGGATCCGGCCGTGCGCCGCGCGGTAGCGCCGAATGCATGGCCTTCGGCGGCATTGAAGACTATAATTTCCCCCTCATTGGCCGACGCCACGGCCTCCAGGCCAGCGGGCGCCGACGGCCATCGGCTGCGCCGCCTTCGCCGAATTAACCCAACCCCCAAGCCCGACATGGAACTTGCAAAGAGCTTCGAACCGCACGAAATAGAAAAGCGCTGGTACCCGATCTGGGAGGCGCGCGGATACTTCAAGCCGGCCGGACAAGCCGGTGCCGCCCCGTACTGCATCATGCTGCCGCCCCCCAACGTCACCGGCACCTTGCACATGGGCCATGCCTTCCAGGACACGCTGATGGATTGCCTCGTGCGCCTGCATCGCATGCGGGGATTGCGCACCCTGTGGCAGCCTGGAACGGACCATGCGGGCATCGCGACGCAATTGGTCGTGGAACGGCAACTCGAGCAGGAGCATCTCTCCCGCCGGACGCTCGGGCGCGAGGCCTTCGTGCGCCGAGTCTGGTCCTGGAAGGAGGAATCGGGCTCAACGATCACCCGTCAAATGCGCCGCCTGGGCGCGTCCTGCGACTGGTCTCGCGAACGATTCACGCTCGACGACGGCTTGTCGCGCGCCGTCGTGGAAGTGTTCGTGCGCCTCTATGAACAAGGCCTCATCTATCGCGGGAAGCGCCTCGTCAACTGGGATCCCGTCCTCCAGACGGCCGTCTCCGACCTGGAAGTGGTCTCGCAGGAAGAAGAGGGCTTCCTCTGGCATATCCGCTATCCCCTGGAGGAAGGCGAAGGCTACCTTGAAGTCGCCACCACCCGCCCGGAGACCCTGCTGGGAGATGTCGCCGTTGCCGTCCACCCGGACGATGCACGCTACCGCCACCTCATCGGCCGGCACGTCCGCCTGCCGCTGTGCGAACGCACCATCCCGATCATCGGCGACGAGTACGTCGACCCGAGCTTCGGCACCGGCTGCGTGAAGATCACGCCCGCCCACGACTTCAACGACTACCAGGTGGGCCTGCGCCATCACCTGGTGCCCATCAACATCTTTACCCTGGACGCGCACCTGAACGAATTCGCCCCGGCCGAGTACCAAGGGCTCGAGCGCAGCGAGGCGCGCCGGCGGATTCTCGACGATTTGCAGGCGCAAGGCAGCCTGGCGGCCGCCAAGCCCCATAAGCTGATGGTTCCGCGCGGCGACCGCACACACACCATCATCGAGCCGATGCTCACCGACCAGTGGTACGTGGCCATGGAAGCGCTCGCGCGCCCTGCCCTCGCGGCGCTCGATCAGGGGGAACTCGCCTTCGTCCCGGAAAACTGGGGCACAACCTACCGCCAGTGGCTGTCCGACATCCAGGACTGGTGCATCTCCCGACAGCTCTGGTGGGGGCACCGCATCCCCGCCTGGTATGACGAGGACGGAAACGTGTATGTCGCGCGGAGTGCGGCGGAAGCGCACACCATGGCCGGTGGCAAGTCGCTCACGCAAGACGAGGACGTGCTCGACACCTGGTTCAGCTCCGCGCTTTGGCCCTTCTCGACGCTGGGGTGGCCCGCGGTCAGCGAGGACCTGGCCACGTTCCTGCCGACCAGCGTCCTCGTGACAGGCTTCGACATCATCTTCTTCTGGGTTGCCCGCATGGTGATGATGGGCCTCCACTTCACCGGCAAGGTCCCCTTCCGCAAGGTCTACGTGCATGGACTGGTGCGCGATGCCGAAGGCCAGAAGATGAGCAAGTCCAAGGGCAACGTGCTCGACCCGCTGGACCTCATCGACGGCATCGCGCTCGAACCGCTGATCCGCAAGCGCACCTCGAATCTGATGAATCCGGCGCACGCCCAGACCATCGCCGAGGCCACGCGCAAGCATTTCCCCCATGGCATTCCGGCGTTCGGAACCGATGCGCTGCGCTTTACCTTCGCAAGCCTTGCCACCCATGGACGGGACATCAAGTTCGACCTTGCACGCTGCGAAGGCTACCGCAATTTCTGCAACAAGCTCTGGAACGCAACCCGCTTCGTGCTCATGAACGTCCAGAACCAGCCCATGGCGCCCGCCGAGCCGGCATGCCTTTCCGAAACGGACCGCTGGATCCGAAGCCGCCTGGAGCGCGCGGTGGCCGAGGTCGCCGAGCACTTCGACGCGTACCGCTTCGATCTTGCGGCGCGTGCCCTCTACGAATTCGTCTGGGACGAATATTGCGACTGGTATCTCGAAGCCGCCAAGGTTCAGATCGCCCAAGGAAGCGAGGACGCGGCGCGCACGACCCGCCGCGTCCTCATCGACGTGCTGGAAACGGTCCTGCGCCTGGCCCATCCGCTGATGCCCTTCATCACCGAGGAACTCTGGCAGAAGGTGGCGCCCCTGGCCGGCGCCCAGGGCGAGAGCATCATGCTCCAGCCTTACCCCGCGCCGCAGCCGGCCCGCCTGGATGAAGACGCGGAGGGCCAGGTGGCGCTCATGAAGGAGATCGTCAACGCGGCGCGCGGACTGCGCTCCCAGATGGGACTCACGCCGGCCAAGGCGGTGCCGCTTCACGCCGTGGGCAATGCCGAGGCGCTACGCACGTTCACGCCATACCTCAAGGCCCTGTGCAGGCTTTCCGAGGTCGTCGTTCACGCGCAGGAATTGCCCCAGGACGATGCACCGATCGCCATCGTCAGAGACCTCAAGCTCATGCTCAAGATCGAGATCGACCGCGATGCCGAGAGGGTCCGTCTTTCCAAGGAAATCGACCGGCTGGGCCAGGAACTCGCCAAAGCGGCCGCCAAGCTCGCCAATCCCCGTTTCGTCGACAAGGCGCCGGCTGCGGTCGTCGAGCAGGAGCGCAAGCGCCTGCAGGATTTCGGCAGCACGATCGAGAAGCTGCAGGCCCAACTGGCAAGGCTCGCGTAAGCTCAGGCGCCCAAGCGCCGCCCGCCCACCCTTTCGGTGTCCACGGCGCTCGCCACCTGGTTGCGTCCCGCGCGCTTGGCCTCGTATAGCGCCTTGTCCGCGCAACGGAACACGTCCTGCCAGCTGCGCCCGTGGGTCGGGAGGGCGGCGACC
Organism: Pseudomonadota bacterium; assembly: GCA_021788645.1. Lineage (GTDB taxonomy): Bacteria > Pseudomonadota > Gammaproteobacteria > Burkholderiales > JAKAFK01 > JAKAFK01. Next base: position 11,844 of record JAJYKK010000031.1, on the reverse strand, counting down.
CCCATCGACACGGTCACGGGCCCGAGTGCCGCAGTCCCGTGCATCACCTGGAGGCCGGCCACCGCTTGGCGAATCCTTTCCGCGCGATCGAAGGCGGCGCGCGCATCGGTGCCGGGCATCACCACCATGAATTCCTCTCCGCCATAGCGGCACGCCAGATCGCCGGCGCGGATCTGCTCGCGCAGGAATTTACCGAAGCCGCGCAGCAGGGCATCGCCCGCGTCGTGGCCATAGTTGTCGTTGAATCGTTTGAAATGGTCGATATCGATGAGGATCACGCCGATGACCGACCGATCCCGCAGCGTGCGACGCTCATAGCTCGCCAGCGTCTCCTCGAGAAAGCGCCGGTTGTACAGACCGGTCAGGACATCGACATAGGAACGCATGCGCCATGCCTCGCGAAGGCGGATGTTCGCCAGCGCGAGCGCGGTACGCACGGCCAGCGCCTCGGCCATCTTCTGGCTGGCGCGCCGGATGCGCTCGCGGCTTCCCTTCAGCCCGGAAGGCTGCGCACACGCGATGTGCAGCACGCCGATCGGCTGACCATCCGCCACCAGTGGCACGCAGAGGAAATGACGCGGCGCACCCCGCCCCGGCTCGCGGCAGCAGGGGGCACTGCCTTCTTCCGCGAAGTACGTGCGTCCGCAGCGCATCGCCCCACACTCGCTGGGCGCACAAGACCGATGCGGGTCGTCGGCATGGCCCCAGCGGCTGACGAGCTGGAAGCGCCGAGCCCCCGTCGCCAGCATGAATAGCGCGCCCCCTCGGGCGGCCGGCACAAGGCGGCCCGCCGCCTGCGCGACGATCTCCCCCACGTCTCGATAGTGCGCCGCGCTCTGGAACAGTTCGCTCACGGCACTGAGGGCCTGGGCTTCACGCGCGCCGCGGCGGGCTTCCTTGAGAACGCGCTGCAGCGTGCGGTTCGCGCGCCGGAGATCGGCTGGCGTCGGCCGAGACTTGAGCAACCGGAACCGCCGGAGCCTCCTGAGGGCGCGCCGCGTCCGGATCGCCAGGCGCGGCCCGCGCCCACGGGCGCGCAAGAACCAGGCGCGCGCCGCGGGAATGCCTCCGGCGGCGACCCAGGCCCCGAGCGCCAAACCGAGCAGGACGCTTTCCAGCGCCAGCCCGAGCTCGGTTTGCAGGAGGCCCGGGGGCGCCGGGATGCCTATGGCAAGAGAAAGCCCGGGCAGCGGCACCCCCAGCATCGGGGCCAGCGCAAAAAGCCAGTCGCGGCGATGCGGCACGGCCACGCGCACGAGAGAAGCCCGATCCGCCCCGCGATCGGGCAACGCCGGCATGCGCCCATTGAGGCCATGTGGCGTCTCGTCCGAGACAAGCGCCAGCGACACCGGTCCCCCGCCCAGCCGCTCTGCGAGTCGAGCCCGCGGGCCGCTCATGTCCAGGGTCCCGAATATGCATCCGGTCGACGTTCCGCCGGATGCCCGGAGAGGCAGCCCGAAAACGAGCGTCTGCGGCCCGGCGCCGCCGCCCAGGAAGGCCCAGGGATGCCTTGAGGCCGCTCGCGCCGCAATCTGCGGGGCGAGCGAGGCAATCACAGGGTAAGCGGTGCAGAAGATGCGGCCTCGGCTGAGCACGCCGAAATTCGCGTAGGTATGAAACCGATCCAATTCCCGCGACAGGAAACGGGCGCATCGACGGGGAGTGGGCTCGGAAAGGGCCGGCGCGCCGATCAGGGTCAACAGGCGGTACCCGCGCGCGAGGCCCCCCTCCTCTTCCCTGGCCGCACTGCGCGCGAGCAGCAGGAGTTCAGACGATGCCTGGTTCGTCCGGTCATGCAGGCGGGCGATGGTCATGCCCATGACCAGCACGAGAACCGGCGTCAGGAGAAGCGGTCCGTAGCGCGTTGCGAACCGCAACAAGGCCTTGCCCCCGAAATCTCCCAGCACGCTCGTCATGGCGCCAAAGCCTCTCTTCGTGGTCCATGCTGATGATGAACGCGTTTCGAGGGATCGTAGCACAAGGCCTTGCATCAGGGAGTTACGGTGCCGTAATGCGCCATGCCACCGTCGCGCAACCGCCGGGACTTCGACCGCGGCGGGCCACGCCGACGCTTGCCGCTTAGTCCGCCTCTTCGCCCCAGCGGTATTGGGCGCAGAACAGGCGCACCTTCCCCGTGACCTCGTCGCGCTCGAAGAAGCGGTCCGCTCTCGCAAGCCTCGCCGCGTCGCGCAAGGCCTCACTTCCGCCGAAACAGAAAATGGGCAGGTTAAGCATGTGTTCCCGTCGCACCGTGTCGACGATATCCAGCGGATCGAATGCCGCTTGCTCGTCCAGGTCGAGGAATAGAAAACGAAAAAGGAGGATGTCCTGATAGTCGCCCAGCGTCTCCAGATCCCGCGTCGCGACCATCTCCCAGGCGGCGGGAAGCTCGCCTTTCAATCGATCGAGCAGCCTGTCGTCGCTCGTCATCACGACGAATCGGCGCTTGAGGCGGGAGGCAATGGTGGGCGCGGCCATGACGTCAGTCCGAATGGAAGCAGGCGGTCTCAAGAATGAGCCGCGCCCAGCTTGCGGCCTCTTCCCGGGGCACGAAGCCGGCCAGGGAGCGGCGCAAGGCGTCGAACGCCGGCGGGCAGGCGCGAAGGAGCACATCGGCGGCCTCGGGAAGCCCGGCGGACAAGGCGACGGCCTCGAACCGGCCGGAACGGGTCAGCACGCGCGCGAAACGATCCCCCACATGGCGCTCCGTCAAGAAAACGTCCCTCTTCACCTTGATCCCGTAGGGCACCCGTCGCGCGCGCGGGCCTTGCTCCCCTGCCTCCCATTCGCCGCACCCTTGGGCGATGGCGTGCGCTTCGGCGGGGCTCACCGCATCCTCAACAAGCGTCCAGCCGAGCGTCTCCGCCAGGGCCTGCCGGAACGCCTGGCGCAGGGCCTCCTCGGACGGCGCCGGCAGATGGCTTTCCCAGTCGGTCAGGCAGTCGCGCAGGGCACGGACGAGCCACGCGGTAAACGCCTGAGAGGGCGCGGCGATGCACGCCGCGAAGCGCTCAACCGGGAAGCGCAAGAGGAAGCTTGATCCCAGCACGGCGCAGGTGCCGATCGTCGCGGCCCCGCTGCCTGCGAGCTTCCGCCCCGAAAGGCTGAGATCCTGGCCGTCGCGCACGACATTGAGCCCAAACGCCGCATAGGTCCGCACGGCAGGCGCCAAGCCCCACCCGAACCACTCGCTTGGACGCCCCTTGAGCCGCGCCAGGGGCATGATCAGCACGTAGCAATGCTGCGACTCGTCGATCCAGGCCGCGCCCCCGCCCAGGGGACGGCGAACCACGGGCACGGCCAGCGGGCACTTGAGCTCGGCGCCCGCATCCTGGTGGCGCCCCAATGAAATATGGGGCGCCACCCGTGCCCATACGACGATCGGCGGCGCCCCGTCTGGCTGGGCCGCGGCCAGGCCGGCATAGGTTGCGTGGAAGCTTGAGGGAGCCACATGCCCCAGATCGATCCATCGCGCAGGCACCGCCCGAACGTCCCGCCCGCTGTCGATCAGGCGCGCCGTGTCAGCCACCCCCATTCTCGGGCGGACCCGAGGCCTCCGAGCGGAAGAATTTTTCCAAGTAGAAGTCACGCCGGGCGAGGCGCGAGAGCTCGCCCGCCCGGTCCTCCACGCCCTGCTTCAGGATCTCCGCCAGGTATCGAGCCTGCTCGCCGTCCAGCACGTGGATCTGGTTCATGAGGTCCTCATCGAGGTCGATCAGGTGGGCGCCCAAGCCTTCCGGATACGCGAGATGGAGCAAATACGCCTGGCACTGGGGATCCTGGGGATCGAGCGGCGCCAGCGTGATTTTTCCCAGCCAGGCCAGGCGCGCCGCTTGATTGAAATGCCGGATGTCGAGCTTCTTTCCCTTCTTGTACTTGTTGAGCTCGTTCTTGAGCCGCCCCACATCGGTGATGGCCATCGGCTTCATCGCACCCACCTGCCGCCGAAAATTTCAGTTTGGCCAAAAAGGGGCGCGACGGCAAGTCATCCCGCGGCGCCGATGCGCCCCCCGCGCCTAGAAGAGATAGGTGTAGAGCGCCTGGAAATTATGCTGGCTGTGGGTCGTCGTGATCCCCTGGCCATCGGTCACCGAGACCTGGGGCGCATAGGTTGCCGCGAGGTCGACGCTGGAGGCCTTGCTCAAGCGGAATCCAAGCCCGGCGGTCACCTGATTGCGGATCGTGGCAGGAAACAACGGATTCTCATACTTGTCGGGCACCGGGTTGTTGGCCACATTGACGCCGCCGCGCAACGTCACGACCCCGGTCAGCCGATAGGCTGCCCCCAATTCCACCACGTTCTGGTTCTTCCAGCGCTGGTACAGGCTGGAGTCCAGCACCTTGCCCGCGAACGGCGCCGCCGCGGCATTGGGTTGGCTGCTGTTGGCGGTGAAGGTCATGCGGAAGTTTTGCATGACATTCGCCCAGTTGATCCATTTGTAGTCGGCCACCACCAGCCAGCGCTCCGAGGGACGGTAGGCAAGTCCCACCCCGACGGTCTGGGGCCACTGGAAGTCGCGCACCGCGATCTTGCCCGCCACGGGAATGGTGGTTGCGGTATAGCCGCCGCCACCATTGCTCACATTGGCATTGAACGAGACCGTCGCCTGATTCGCGCTCATGTCGCCAACCCGCGTCTTGCTCTGGTACATGGCCCCGACGGATAGCCGGTCGTTCACCTTGAAAAGGATGCCGATCTTGCCGGCATACCCGGTGGAATTCGCCTGCCCGGTGTACTTGCTGCCGTTCGCGAAGTCATAATAGCCCCAATTGACCGGATTGGCGGGGTTCATCATTCCCCCCGCCACCGCGCCCTGGAAGGCACTGACGAGACTTCCGCTCGCCTGCCCGTAGGTTTGGCTGCCGCCGGGCATCATGTCGAGAAACTGGCTGCCGGACAGCGCCATCTTGAGGTTCAAGCCCATCCACACGTAATCCAGGGAGCCCCCGACGATCAGGCGCGAGTTGACGTCGTAGGTCACCGGGAAAATGACGCGCCCCACCGAGAGCGCGGACATGTTCTCAAGCCCGGGGGAAGGCGACTGGTTTGCCGGATTGGCGAAGATCGACCCGGAATCGTAATCCGTGCCCATGCCGCCCTGGCCGTACACCCCCGCGCCAAAGGCCACGGCGCCCGACTTGTGCATGAAGCCCACCGCCGGCATGGAGAAGGCATCCGAGCGCGAGCTCGAGGAGTGGCCGCCCGCCGAGGACTTCACATCCGGGCCGAGGAACCCATAGGCAAGATCGAACCGGTTCCCCTTTTTCATGAGTCCCAGGGTGGCCGGGTTGTTCATCATCGCGGCTGTCCCATTGTCATACGCCATCGATGCGCCGCCCATGCCTGCCGCAATGGCGCCGTATCCCTCCATGTCCATCCCGTCGGTTGCGTGTGCGAGTCCGGGCAGGCACACGCCGGCCCACAAAAGGGCCCGCATCATCGTCTTGTAGTTCATGTCTCTTCTAAAGAATTGCTGCCGTTCGTCATAAAAAAAAGGCTGCGTCAGGAGATCGCAGCCCATGCTTACGTTCTCGATCATGCGGTGCGGGGCATTCCGGCTTTAGCCGTCCTCGCGCCCGCACCTGCGTGTGCTGCGTCCGGGAAGAAGGCGCGGGGCCCCGGGCGAGAGCGGCTAGAAGGCGCTCGACTTCTCGTACACGCCGCCTGCGACGGCCGTGAGCGTTTCCAGCACGTCATCGGGCGCCGAACTGATCTCCATGAAGGTGCCCATCCCGAGAGAGGGCCAGCCAAGCGCGATGCGGTAGCGGCCATAGAGGGCATAGACCCGCGGCCCGACGACATAGATCTCCCATGGCAGCGCCGCAATGTGATCGGCGCCGATCTTCTTGATCCACCAAGCCTCGCCCGACGAGCGAGGACCGTTCATCGCCACCCCGAACACCGCGATGGCGCGGGCCGGGAGGCTCACCTCATAGACCTTCGACACATGGTCAACGCCCTTGGCCAGATTGGCATTGACCGCCGCCACGGCCGCCGCGAAGCTCGGGTAGGTCTTGAGCTGATCCTTCTCGTCATCGAATCGCTCCATGCCGATCATGTAGCGATAATCGGGCAGATCCGAGGCCGACACGTCGCCGCCGAAGTACCGGACCCGTCCCAGCGCCCGGGCCAAGGCATTCGATGCCGCCGCCACGGCGGCCTGGGCCGTCGGGAACTGGCGGCGGAAGTACGCGCGCAGCCAATAGTCCGGGTTCTCGTAGGTCACCGTGCCGTCGCTTTCGACGCCCACGCGCAGACCCGCGCCCACGATCGTGGAACCGCCCATCGCGCTGATGGCGTTGAGAATCCCTTGATCGGTCACGACCACCGTGCCGTATTGCGGAAGTCCCGCCGGGGTATAGCGCCCAACAACCCGGAACCCGGCGCGGGTGAGCTTCGCTTCCACCTGCGCCATCACCGAGCGGACCGAGCCGGGCGCCACGTGGTTGGCCACCACATAGGGGCTTACCGCAAAGGCCGCCGGCGCCCACACCATCACCGCTATCCAGACCAGGAGCTGCTTCATCATCTTTCCCCCTTCTGCCGAAGTGGCCCCGGACGCCCACCGCGCGCGTCCGGGCAAGTCCAATGAGGTGGCGCCTTAGAACACGCTATTGTGTTCCTTGCCCCCAGCCGCGATGACCAGCGCCTTGCGAATGGCCTCGGGTGAACTCATGATGTTCACGAAGCTGTGCGCGCCGATCATCGCGAGGTCTGGAAAATCGATGGCGATGCGGAAGCGGGCGTAAAGCGCGAGGACCTTCTTGCCGTCGACCAGCATCTCATAGGGCAGATGGGCCGTCGATTTGATGGGCTTGAAGTCGATCTCGCTCATGATGTAATGGTCGTCCATGCTCTTGTTGCCCCCCGGCCCGGCGCGCATGGCGACCCCGAATTCCGTCTGCTGGGCGCCTGGAATGTCGATCCGGTAAACCTCCGAGACACCGCCCTTGCCCGCGCGCAGATTGGCCTGCACGGCATCGACCGCCGCTTGATGGCTGGGATAGGTGGCCAGCACCGAGGGATCGGTGAAGTATTCCATGCCGAACATGTAGTGGTAGTGCCGCAACTGTGAGGCGGTGAGGCCATGGGCGCCGAACGCCCGTTCATCCCCAAGCGCCGCCTTGAGCTTGGCCGCGACCGGTCCCAGCGTGTCCTTCATGCGGTAGGCGTTGGCCATGTACACCGGGTTCACGTAGGAGATCTGGATGTTCGACCCCACCTGGGTGAGCGCCACCCGCTCCGCGGCGCCGAACCCGCCCATCGGCGACAGGGTCGCATTGTGCAGCATCTCGGGATTGGTCACGCACACGACGGTAGCGCCCGCATAAGGCGAGTAGGCGCCCGCAATGGTGAAGCCGGCTTTCTGCAGAGCCGCCTTGGTCTGGGCGACTTCCGCCGCCATGTTGCCGGGGGCATTCGATGCCAGGATGAAGGGCTTCAACAGCTCGCCGGCCTGGGCGCCGGCCGCCGTGGCCAGTCCAAGGGCCAGAACACAGAGAGTCTTAAGGGTCATTTTCATTGTCGCCTCCACGACGTTTTTTCGGATGAAGCGGCAAGCGGGCGCCGCATCCATAGCAAGAAGGGCTGAAGGCGTCTTTCGCCTTCAGCCCCTGATGCCTTTCCTTCGCTACTCGGACAAGTCGTCTCGTGCCGAACGTCAGAACTTCACGTCGTAGGCCACGCCGAACGAGTCCTCATACATCTTGATGGTATCCGTGCCGCCGAATACGGGATCGGGCCCGGTCACGGAGTTCTGCATGGCGTGCATGTACGCGGCGGTGATTTCGGAGGCCTTGGTCACCTTGTAGGTCGCGCCCAGGGTATAGTGGTCCTGGACGACACCGGGGGCCAGGATGTTGAACACGACATTGCTCGCCTGAATCGGGTTGTCGCTGTGATTGTAGCCGGCCCGCAAAGTCCACTGGTCGTTCAAGGCATACTCGAAACCGAGTTTCCAGACGTTCACATCCGACCACCCGAAACCGGGGCCACCGCTTGCGCCGAGTTTGGTTCCCGCGAAGAGGACACTGGTGCTTTGGTCGCCGATGGAGCCCACTTGGCTATAGTTAATGCGCATATAGTCTAGTGCCACGAGCGCTTGCGGCGTGATCTTGTAGGCGAGACCCACGCCATAATTCTCGGGAATGTCGAACTTCCCACCGTCCGCAAACAAGCCTTGATACTTATTGAAACTGCTCATATCCATCTTGGATGCATAGGCAGCTCCCAAACTCAGCCTGTCGGTGACTTTACCCATCCACCCCACGCGCACGCCCCACCCGGTCGATGTGTCATGGCCGTTGTTGGTCAGGTTGCTCGGACTGCTCGAGTAACCGGAAAATCCCTGGAGCCCACTGGCCGCGAACATCTGATAGCCGAACAGGGGCGAAATGCCGATCGCATTGTTGGCGTTGAACTTGTATGCGAAGGTGGGGGCGATGATCAACTGCTGGAGGTCGACCCCAAGCCCCGTCGTGCCGCCGAGCATGTTCGCGTGGCCGCCCGCATCGGTACCGCCCGGATAGTCGGTATTCATGCCGCCATTGCCGTAGATCGTCACACCTACCGACATGTTGGAAGCCAGCATGTGGTTATACCCGAGCTCTGGGACATAGAAGATGTTGCTTCCGCTGTTCGTGGAATTGTCGAACGCCCCTGCGCCATAGGCATTGCACGGATAGCCGGCACCGCACGATCCGGTACGGCTCGCGCTGCGGTGCGGGCTGAAGATGGTCAGGCCGAGGTCCAGCCGATCGCCGGCAAACACCATGCTGGCCGGGTTATTGGCGCCGCCCATCGCGTCATCGGCAATCGCCAGCGATGCACCGCCCATGCCGGCCGCCTTCATGCCGTAGCCATGCGAAAAATAGCCGTCCGTCGCCGACGCAATGCCCGGAACGATCAAGCCCGCGAACGCCAAGCTCCCTACCAATGTTCTGATTTTCATCGAGAATCTTCCTCCAGCCTGTGGATTTGTTTTAGAGATTTGCCACTTATAATCATGGTTATTTGCAGCTACGGACGTGACGCTTTTTGGCCGGCGCCAAGCGTTTCTGTGGGGGTCATGATACACGAAACAGTAAGGGCCGCAAGGGTATTCAGCCCTTGTGATCAGAAATTTGTTGCAATCTTGCGACAAAACTTTTCTATCCATCGAAAATATTTCTTAATCGATCCCAATCATGCCGCATAAGGGATGAACGCAATGTCAAGCACCCCGCGCGACCCGCCTTTACCGAGCGCCCGTCGGCAAGCGATCGCGGCCGTTCGCAGGCCTACGCCCGGGGCGACCGGATGGCCGCGGAGACCTCGTGTTGGCGCCGTCATCATCGGATGTTAAACTCAGGGCTGCCGCCTTTCGCTGCACAACATGATCTCCCATGGGTCGCCCGGCGTGTGCTCCATCGTGGCCACCACACGGGGAATCACGCTATCGGCCTCTGCTGATCGTGCCTCAACGCTACGCCTACACGCAAATCCTGCACGCCATCGCCCATCACCTCGTGGCGCTGCTGCGGCTCGCACGCCGGCACCTTCGCCGCACGTGGCTGCGATTTGGCGTCTTATGGGTGGGCTCGCTCATCGTCGGCCTGCTCGGGGTGCTTTTCGCCAACTGGAGCAACGACGCCTCGGCCCTCTTTCTGGATGGGATTGCCGGGCGCCCCTGGCTTGCCTTCCTCATCACGCCCGCGCTCGCGGCGGGGGGCGCCTGGCTCACCGCGAGATGGTTCAAGGGCAGCGAGGGAAGCGGCATCCCCCAAGTCATCGGGGCGATCCATGCCCCGCGCGACCCTGCACGCATCGACGGTCTGTTCGGCCTGCGCATCATTATCGGCAAGATCGCCATGGGCCTGCTGGGCCTGCTGGGCGGCCTCACGATCGGGCGGGAAGGCCCTACCGTGCACATCGGCGCATCGGTCATGTACATGATGCGCCGCTTCTTTCCGCGTGTCTCTGTGCCCACCGAGCGTCTCCTCCTGCTCGCCGGCGCCGCCTCCGGCTTGTCGGCCGCCTTCAACACGCCCCTTGCCGGCATCCTGTTCGCGATCGAAGAATTGAGCCGAAGCTTCGAAGTGCGGACCAACGGCGTGCTGATCACCAGCATCATCTTCTCCGGGCTCATGTCCCTGGCGCTGGCGGGCAATTACCTCTACTTCGGCCAGATCAGCGCCCCCGACCTCTACCCGATCGGCTTCTCGGTGCCGGTCATCGTGGCCTCCCTGCTGTGCGGGGTCGCCGGGGCACTCTTCAACTTGGCCCTATTGCGGCCGGCGCGCTGGATTCCGCGAGCATTTCTGGCATGGCGGTCACGATCCCCCCTGCTTTGGGGCGCCGGGCTCGGACTTATGGTCGCCATCATCGGGGTTGCGCTCGGGGGACAGACCTGGGGCAGCGGGTACGACCAGGCCCGCCACCTGCTCATGAACCAGGGCTCCCAGGTCGGCTGGTATTATCCGCTGGCGAAGCTCGTCACGACCGTGCTTTCCTACATCATCGGCATCCCCGGCGGCCTATTCTCGCCGTCCCTGTCGGTGGGCGCCGGGTTCGGCCACTGGATGGCCCTCTGGTTCGGCCGATATCCCCAGCCCGCGCTCGTCGCGGTATGCATGGTCGGCTACCTCGCGGCGGTGACCCAATCCCCGCTGACGTCCTTCGTGATCGTCATGGAGATGGTCAATGGCGGCGGGCTCGTGATTCCCCTCATGGCCAGCGCCTTGGTGAGCAGTTGGGTCGCACGGTTCTTCACGCCCCCGCTCTATGAGGCCCTCGCCGAGCAGAAGTATTTCGGGGAATCGCATGAGGCGCCATCGCCGCCTCAGGCCCCCCAGGCGCCTGCGGCCCTGGCGAGCGAGGCCGAGAAGGCCGGCTGAATCCCGCCTCGGCGCCGTACCACCCGCCGGTATTCGGCTCGGCGTTCCCCGGGGCACCGATCGCGGCGGCAGCACCCTCAACCTGCCGTTCACCCCCGCCAGGCGCGCTAGAAAAACCCCGCGCCTACGTCCTCGCCCGCCATCTGGCGCCTGACCGCCGCGACATCCGGCGCCTCGAGCGCGAACGGGAAGGACAGGATATCCGTCGGCGTAGAATCGCCATAAGGGCGATTGCAGGCCGAGACCGCCTCATCGAGGCTGCCGGGGCATCCTGACGTCCGGAAGGGCTTTCCGGACTCAATCAGGGCCTCAAGCGCCGCCTTGTCCACCCCGAAATCCGTCACTCGCCCCGCGTGGTCGAAGGCCATTCCTGCCACGTCTCCCCCCGCATAATCGATGAGGAAGCGTGCCAGCTGCACGCGCCGCCACTGCCCCCGATCCACCGGGGGCCACTCCTCCATCAACGACCCGCGCTCGGGGAAGAACGCAAACATGTGGTTGTGTCCGCCCATGTCCTTGATGCGCTGGCAAGTCTCCAGGATCTCGCGTTCGGTTTCCCCCATCCCGCAAATCAAATGCGCACCAAACTTCTCCGGGCCAAAGATCTCGGCCGCCCAGCCGATGGCCTCCCAATACTTCTCGTAGCGATGCGGGGAATCCACCGTCTTGCCCCGGGTGCGCTCGAAGATGGTCGGCGTCACTGCGTCCAGGGCCACCGTGAAGATGTCAGCGCCGAGCGCCTTCAGTTCCAGCAGGTCCTCGCGCGCCATGGTCGTGGGATTCGAGAGAATCGACACCGGAATCCCGGGCAGTGCCGCGACCCAGCGCGCCAGCAAGACGCGCGTATCGGCGTCCGATGCCGGATGGGTGATCATGGAGATGCACATCCGCTGAAAGCGCCCTTGATCGGCCCCCGCCTGGACGCGCGCGATCACCTCCTCGAAACGGGCCGTCGGCCAGTCTACCCGG
>JAJYKK010000030.1 GCA_021788645.1 Pseudomonadota bacterium | reverse complement strand
TTTTACAACCGCCAACGGCGTCATTCGCGCCTGGGCTACGAAACGCCGGCTGTGTTTGCGCACAAATTCAGCAGACAACAGGCCGCCGCTTGAGTCGGCAGTGTCCACTATTGACAGGACACCTCAAGGAAGCGCTCAACTTCCAGATCACCGTGACGCTGGCCCTGCTGGTGTGCTTCGCCTTGCGCGTCGTGCTCATCGGGTTCCTGCTTGCCCCGCTGGTGTGGGTCGCCAATGTGCTGTTCTGCGTCCTCGCCGCGTTCAAATCGCAATCCGGAGAGGGCTATCGCTATCCGTTCAGCCTTCGACTGCTTCGCTGACGCACCCGCATGGGCCGCGTCTTAGGCGAGCATCAGCGCTCCAGCAGCCCCTTCTTGTCTTTGATCGTCGCCCATTCGTCCGCATCCGGGAGTGGCGGCTTGCGCTCGATGATCGGCTTCCATCGGGTGGCCAATTCGGCGTTGATGCGGATAAAGTCGCGCTGTTCCTCGGGCACATCGCTCTCCGCATAGATCGCCTCGACGGGACATTCGGCCACGCATAGCGCGCAGTCGATGCATTCATCCGGGTCGATCGCAAGAAAGTTCGCGCCCTCCCGGAAGCAGTCGACCGGACACACTTCGACGCAGTCGGTATATTTGCACTTCACGCAGGCTTCGGTGACGACATAGGTCATGGTCCATTCCTCCTGATCTCCCGCGGCCAGCCCGCGCGAACTCGCGACTGCCCCGGGGCTTCCGACTTACGGCTATAATCGTACAGCTTGGCGTCGGGGTCGACGCAAGCGCCTTCCGGTCCACCATCCCCGTGAAGCCGCCTGACTCTTCCCATAAGGATCTTTTTTCATTAGCATACCAAGTTAAGCGTCAAGCCGTGGCTGCTCGCCGGCGCGCGTTTTCTTATCACCTGGAGAGGGGTCTCATGAGCGAACACATCCATTACGTTACCGATGATACTTTCGAACAGGAGGTATTGCAGGCCGAGTTGCCCGTCCTGGTGGACTACTGGGCCGACTGGTGCGGCCCCTGCAAGATGATCGCTCCCATTCTCGACGAGGTCGCGCAGGAATACGGCGGCAAGCTGAAGGTCGCCAAGCTCAACATCGATGAGAATCAGGCGACGCCTCCCAAGTATGGCATTCGCGGCATCCCCACCTTGATGATCTTCAAGAACGGCAACGTCGAGGCCACCAAAGTTGGCGCCCTTTCAAAATCGCAGCTCACCGCGTTTATTGACAGCAACATCTAAATCGGCTATTCTAAGCGCCTGAACTACCTCGTTCGCCGAGTGTCGTACAGAGAATAGCAAGAACACTCCAGGCAGGCCCAGGCGCAAGCTCTTTCCAGCCCTCTAGTTTACCCCGACGTTTTTGGCTGTCTTGTCCACGTTTGTTTGATCAAACCCTAGGCGAAAAGAACAACTTGCAGACAAGTCGCAAGCACCACCGCAACCGCATCGTCACGAGTCGCCCGCTATGCATTTATCCGAATTGAAGCAATTTCACGTCAGCCAACTGGTGGAAATGGCCATCGCCAACGAGATCGAGGGCGCCAACCGCCTTCGCAAGCAAGATCTGATCTTTGCCTTGCTGAAGAATCAGGCGCGCAAGGGGGAGAGCATCTATGGCGAGGGGACGCTGGAAGTATTGCCGGACGGATTCGGATTTCTGCGTTCGCCGGACACCTCCTATCTGGCCGGTCCCGATGACATTTATGTGAGTCCCAGCCAGATCCGCCGGTTCAACCTGCACACCGGCGACTCCATCGAAGGAGAAATACGCACGCCCAAGGATGGGGAACGCTACTTCGCGCTGGTCAAGGTGGACAAGGTCAACTCGGAACCGCCGGAAAACTCCAAGCACAAGATCCTGTTCGAGAATCTCACCCCGCTGTTCCCTACGCATCCGCTGAAGCTTGAGCGCGAGATTCACAGCGAAGAGAACATCACCGGGCGCGTGATCGACATCGTCGCGCCGATCGGCAAGGGACAGCGCGGACTGCTCGTCGCACCGCCGAAGAGCGGCAAGACGGTCATGCTCCAGCATATTGCCCATTCGATTGCGGCGAACCAACCCGAGGTCTACCTGATCGTCTTGCTGATCGACGAGCGCCCCGAGGAAGTCACCGAGATGATCCGCTCGGTCAGGGGAGAGGTGGTCTCGAGCACCTTCGACGAACCGGCGACGCGCCACGTGCAAGTCGCCGAAATGGTCCTGGAAAAGGCCAAGCGTCTGGTCGAGCACAAGAAGGACGTCGTGATCCTGCTGGATTCCATCACCCGTCTCGCCCGCGCCTACAATACCGTGGTACCGGCCTCGGGCAAGGTGCTCACGGGCGGCGTGGACGCCAACGCCCTGCAAAGGCCCAAGCGCTTCTTCGGCGCCGCCCGCAACATCGAAGAAGGCGGCTCGCTCACCATCATCGCGACTGCGCTGGTGGATACGGGCTCCCGCATGGATGACGTCATCTACGAGGAGTTCAAGGGCACCGGCAACATGGAAATCCATCTGGACCGTCGGATGGCGGAAAAACGGCTGTATCCCGCCATCAACGTCAACCGCTCGGGGACCCGCCGGGAAGAACTGCTCATCAAGGCCGACGTCCTGCAGAAGATATGGGTCCTGCGCAAGCTCCTCTATCCGATGGACGACCTGGAAGCCATGGAATTCCTGCTGGACAAGATCCGCGCCACCAAGAACAATGCCGACTTCTTCGACTCCATGCGTAGAGGCTAGCGGCAGCGCCGCCCGGCTGGCGTGTTGCGCACGCCGCCGTTTTCAAGGATAATAATGCGTTTTCCGCACCAGGGCTTGCGCGGCAATCGGCGAGCCTGAGCTTTAAGGATCCAGCGATCATGAAACCGGACATTCATCCCAACTACACCGAGATCGAGGTGACGTGCAGCTGCGGCACCACGTTCAAGACCCGCTCGACGGCCGGCAAACCCCTGCATATCGAAGTGTGCTCCGAATGCCACCCGTTCTATACGGGCAAGCAGAAGATCGTCGACACGGCCGGACGCGTGGAGAAATTCCGCCAGAAGTACGGCATGAAATAGGCCGGGCCGGGCAGGAAGCGACGGCACCAGCGTCTTCAAGTGGGCGGGCCAAGTCCCCTAGCGGTTCCGGATCCCTAGGGGATTTTTGTTTGCCGATCACGGACCAGCGGACCTCGCCGGCAATCGCCATGACTTGATCATGGTCTTTCAAGGCTTGCGCCCGCACGCTAGAATACGCGCTGGGTTCTCACGAGCCCGCGTCGCCCACGGACCCCACCCAGAAGCCGAACCGTCATGAACCGAACCGCCGAAGCCAAGCGTCACCAAGCGCTCGCCTATCACGAATTCCCGCGCCCCGGGAAGCTGTCTGTCGAATCAAGCAAGCCATGCGCGACTGCCGAACAGCTTGCGCTGGCCTATACGCCCGGTGTCGCGGAACCGGTCCGGGCCATCCACCGCGACCCCGAGGCGGCCTATCGCTATACCAACAAAGGCAACCTAGTCGCCGTCATCACCGACGGAACAGCCGTCCTGGGGCTGGGTAATGTCGGTCCCTTGGCCGGCAAACCGGTCATGGAAGGCAAGGCCGTGCTGTTCAAGCGCTTCGCCAACATCGATGTGTTCGATCTCGAGGTCAATGCACCCACCCCCGAGGCCTTCATCGAGACGGTCGTTCATATCGCCCCGACCTTCGGGGGAATCAATCTCGAGGACATCGCGGCGCCCCACTGCTTCGAGATCGAGCGCCAGCTCCGCGAGCGCCTCGACATCCCGGTTTTTCATGACGATCAGCATGGCACTGCGGTCATCATCTGCGCGGGACTCCTCAACGCCCTGGAACTGCAAGGCAAGCGCCTGCAGGATGCGCGCATCGTCTGTCTCGGCGCGGGCGCGGCCGGTTTGGCTTCCATGCGCCTGCTGAAGGCGTTGGGCGCTCCGGCGGCGCACATCCTCATGGTGGACAGCCGCGGCGTCATCCATGCGGGCCGCACCGACCTCAACGCCCACAAGCGGGAATTTGCCGGGGAGACGCCCGCACGCACGCTCGCCGAGGCCTTGCAACAGGCCGACGTCTTCGTCGGTGTCTCCGGCGCGAACCTGCTGAGTGCCGAGATGGTCGCTTCCATGGCCGCCAACCCGATCGTCTTCGCCTTGGCCAACCCGGATCCCGAAATCCTGCCCGCGCAGGCGCACGCCGTGCGCGACGACCTGATCATGGCCACCGGGCGCTCCGACTTTCCCAATCAAGTGAACAACGTGCTCGGCTTCCCCTTCATCTTCCGGGGGGCCCTGGATGCCCGCGCGAAGCGCATCACCCAACCCATGCTGGTGGCCGCAGTCGGCGCGCTGGCCCACCTCGCGAAGGAGCCTGTGCCCGCCGAGGTGCTCCAGGCCTACGCCTTGCCCAGTCTCGCCTTCGGCAGGGACTATATTCTGCCCAAGCCCTTCGATCCGCGCCTCATTGAGCGTATCCCGCCCAAGGTCGCCGAAGCCGCCCGCCACGATGCGTAGCCCCCGGGAGCGGTGATGCGCTGGACTGAGATCGCACGCGACAGAGCGCTGCTGGATCGCGTCGATTCGCGGCTGCCCAGCCGGACGGCTCGCCTGGGGCTGGTCCTCCTGTGCCTCGCATGGATCATCCCGGGCCTCGTCGGGCATGACCCCTGGAAACCGGACGAGGCCTATACCTTCGGGCTGGTCTACCACATCGTCAGGAGCGGCCACTGGATCGTTCCCCGCCTCGCGGGCGAGCCCTTCATGGAAAAGCCGCCCCTGTACTATCTCGTGGCCGCCGGCTTCTGGCGCGCCTTGTCACCCCCACTCGCACCGCAAGACGCCGCCCGGCTCACCAGCGGGTTCTTCATGGCGCTGGTGCTCCTGTTCGCCGGCTTGAGCGGCCGTGAACTCTATGGGCGCGGCAAGGGCATGATCACGGTGGTCATCCTGATCGGATGCCTGGGGCTGCTCATCCGCACACACCAACTCATCACCGACGTCGCCCTGCTCGCCGGCCTATCGATCGCCCTGCACGGCTTCGCGGTGTGCCTCCGACGCCCGATCGCGGGGGGGGTCGGTCTCGGGCTGGGCGCCGGCATCGCATTCATGTCGAAAGGGCTGCTCGGCCCGGGCATGCTGGGTCTCCTGGGATTGGCGCTTCCCGCCGTCTCCTCGACATGGCGCACCCGCGACTACCTGAAGACCCTCGCGGTCGCCACCCTCGTGTCAGCGCCCTGGCTCATCATCTGGCCCATCGCCCTTTATGCGCGTTCACCGGCCCTCTTCATGCAATGGTTCTGGGTAAACAACCTAGGCCGCTTCGTCGGTTTCGCCCACATCGGACCGACCGCCTATGCGGGCTACTACTTCCAGACCGTACCATGGTTCGCCTGGCCCGCCTGGCCGATCGCCCTGTGGGCGCTTTGGCATGAGGGAAAAGCAGGGCTGCGCCGCCCCGAGATCCATTTTCCCCTGGTCGCCTTTGTCGTCTTCCAGACCGTGCTGGGCACCGCCGCCGAGGCGCGCGACGTGTACGCGCTTCCCCTCCTGCTGCCCCTCGCCACCCTCGCCACCGCGGGCGTCGACACCCTCCGGCGCGGCGCAGCCAACGCCTTGTATTGGTTCGCAATCACGACGTTCACGTTCTTTGCCGTGGTGTTCTGGTTCTATTGGGTCGCGCTCACCTTCGGCGTCCCGGCCTCTCTGTCCGCGCATCTGAACGACATGCAGCCCGGCTACACGCCGGCCTTTCACGCGCTGCCCTTTCTGCTCGCCGTGCTGTACACGGTCGGCTGGCTGCTGGCGGTCGCCCGTCTCAAGCGCTTTCGCGCCCGCCCGGTGGTGATCTGGGCCATCGGCATCACCATGGTCTGGGGCCTGGCCATGACCCTTTTCATCTCCTGGATCAATACCGGAAAGAGCTACCGCACCACGTTCATCGCGCTCGCGCATGCCATGCCGCCATCGCCTGGATGCATCTCCAGCGAACATCTTGGCGAGGGGCAGCGCGCCCTGCTTCAGTACTACGATGGGATCGTGACCCGGCGCGTGGAGGTGACCCACCGCCTGGATTGCCCCTTGTTGATCGTGCAAAGCGGCCGCAATGACCACCCCGACCCGGGACCCGAATGGCGCTTGCGGTGGTCCGGACATCGCCCCGGCGACGAAGATGAGATTTATCGCCTTTTCCAGAAAACCGCAGTATCCCCCGCGCGCTGACGCCGGCGCTCCCCGACGGCGCCCGCGCCCTTGACCGGGGCAGATACGCGAACTATCCTAACCAAAACATTTTGGGTCGATCATCCACATGGCCAAGGGAAGCCTGACGCCGGCGCAAAAGGCGGCCAAGGAGCCGTTCCTCCCGATGCTGCGGGACTTGGCTCGCGCTTATCAGGCGTTCGCGCGCCATTCGGCCGTTCACATCCGGGAACTCGGGCTCACCCCCCCTCAATTCGACGTGATCAGCACCCTCGGCAACACGTCGGGCATGCCCTTGCACCGACTGGCGGAGAAGACGTTGATCACCAAGGGCACATTGACCGGGATCCTGGATCGCCTGGAACAAAAAGGCCTTCTGCGGCGCGAGGTGCCGGCAGGGAACCGGAGGAGCTTCATCGCCGTGCTGACCCCGGAAGGGGAACGACTCTTCAACGACACGTTCCCCGCGCACGTGGCCTTTCTCAAAGCAAGGCTCCAGCACGTGGGGCGCGAGGACATGGCGCGGATCCGTGGGGCATTGCAGGCGTTGCAGGCACTATTCTGAGCTTGACCCGCGCCGGGACTCGTCCGCTCATTTTGTTTGTGTTAGTATTATTTGTGTAGCAACAATAAACCCCGCCGCGTGGCGCCGGAGGATTTTCCCCCCCGGACGGCACGCCGCCTCTCTTACAAGGAACCCACCATGACGCAACCCTTCGTCCTCGATCTTGCCGCTGGCACCTATTACTTCTGCGCGTGCGGCCAATCCAAGAGCGCCCCTTATTGCGACGGCTCGCATACGGGGACCGGTCATGAGCCCGCCGTGGTCGAACTGAAGAATGCCCAGCAAGTGGCCATATGCGCATGCGGGCGCAGCAAGACCGCCCCTTATTGCGACGGCAGCCACCTGGCCGAGGCCTGAGCCCGCGCGCCAGCGCACCTTCCCCCGGGTTGCTCCCGCCAGAGCCAAGTCGCCGGGTGGGACAACGGGGGCGCGGTGTGTCGGCGCCCGATGTCGCGACCGGGCGCTTACGCCGGGTGGCCGCGCAGGTCTTCGAAGACCACCATGACATGCTCACGGTAGGCCGACCGCAACGCCAGCCGGTCGTACCATGCCCGTACGTGGGGGAAATCCGGCATGGGATACCCCATCCCGAAGAAACGATGCAACAGGGCCCCTGCGGGTATGTCCCCCATGGTCAGTGCGTCGCCGGCGAGGAACGGCTGCGCCGCCAAACGGACGTCGAGAAGCCCGAAATGCCGCACGCACCGCGCCGCATAGTCGGCGATGAGCGCGTGCTTCCTGTCCGCCTCGGGCGTCCGGAAGAAGTTGGCGAAAAGCCCAAGGAAATCGGGCTGGAAGGTCGCGAGCGTCCAGTCCATCCATTCATCGGCACAGGCACGCGTCGCGGGCGATTCCACCCAAAGCGAGCCACTGCCATAGCGCGCGGCGAGATAGCGGACAATGGCGTTGGACTCCCAGACCACCGCGTCGCCGTCGGCGAGGACCGGAACCCGGCCGTGAGGATTCATGGCCCGGAATTCCGGCGCATCCAGACCGCCGAAATGGCCGCCCGCATTGACAAACTCGCAGGGCAACCGCAACTCGCCGAGCGTCCACAATACCTTCTGCACATTGACCGAATTACGCCTTCCCCACACTTTGATCGTCATCTGACATCCCCCACGCACCCAAACGCGTTGTTGAAAGACGGCTGCACCCTGGCGCCCTCATCGCCGCCGCCACGTCGTACCGCTCGAGCCGTCCTCCAGCAGGATTCCCCGGGACGCCAATTCCGCACGAATCTGGTCGGCTCGCGCAAAATCTCTGTGCCGGCGCGCCGCGAGGCGCTGTGCGATCAGCGCTTCGATCTCCTGCGGCGACGGCCCGGCCAAGGCGGGGTCCCCGCCGACCTCCGAGGCCGCGCCTTGGAGGTAGGCCTCCGGAGATCGCGCCAGAAGGCCCAGCACAGCCCCCAGTGCGCGCAGCAGCATCGCCAGATCAGGCGAGCCTGTCCGGTTGACTTCCCCTGCCAGATCGAAAAGGACGGCGATCGCATCGGGCGTGGCAAAATCGTCATCCATGGCCGCCTTGAAGCGGGCCGCGAAAGGCTCTTCCCAGTCGATCGGGCGAGGCGCCAAAGGATGCCCGCGCAACGCCGTATAGAGCCGGGTGAGCGCTTGTCGGGCGTCCTCGAGATGGGTATCCGAATAATTCAGGGGACTCCGATAGTGGGCTCGCAAGATGAAGAAGCGCACGACTTCCGGATCAAAACGTTCTAGCACTTCCCGCACCGTGAAGAAATTACCCAGCGATTTCGACATCTTCTCGTTGTCGACGCGCACGAAGCCATTGTGCATCCAGTAGTTGACGAAAATATGGTCGTGGGCACCCTCGGACTGCGCGATCTCGTTCTCGTGATGCGGGAATTGCAGATCCTGCCCGCCGCCATGGATATCGAAGTGCTCGCCCAGATAATGTTCGCTCATCACCGAGCACTCGATATGCCAACCCGGGCGGCCAGGCCCCCAGGGAGACTCCCATGAGGGTTCGCCGGGCTTGGCGGCCTTCCACAGCACGAAATCCAGCGGATCCCGCTTGTTCGCGTCCACCTCGACCCGTTCTCCCGCACGCAAGTCGGCCAGCGTCTTGCCCGACAACCGCCCGTAAGCGGGAAATTCCCGGACCGCATAGTAGACATCGCCGTTGGCGGCCGGATACGCCAATCCCTTGCCGACCAGCCGATCGATCATGGCCACCATGGCGGGCACGAATTGGGTGGCACGGGGCTCATGGGCGGGGCGCTCCACGCCGAGGCGCGCCTCATCGTCGTGCAGGGCGTCGATGAAACGCGTGGTAAGGCTCGCCACGGATTCGCCGTTTCGGGCTGCGCGCTGGATGATCTTATCGTCGATGTCGGTGACATTGCGCACGTAGGTCACCTCAAAGCCCGACGTCCGGAGCCATCGCTGAACCATGTCGAAGACGACCAGGACCCGCGCGTGCCCGAGATGACAGTAGTCATAAACCGTCATCCCGCACACGTACATGCGCACCTTGCCCGGCGCCAGCGGCACGAAGTTCTCTTTCTTGCGCGTCAATGTGTTATAGATTTGAAGCATGCTGACAGATCCCGTCAAAGACCCGCGCGGGCCATCGCCCCCTCCCGGCGGGGATTCCACGATACGAAAGTCCACTGCACGGCCACCCTCCGATCAAAGCGCGCCGTCAGTCGATCTGCGTGCTGAGGAGATGTTCCGAAAGGCGGTGATGGGCACGCTCGAAACCGATCAAGGGCAGCAGGCGCGGCAGTTCCGGTCCCGACACCTGCCCGGTGAGAGCCGCCCGTAGGGGCAGGAACAGCGCCTTGCCCTTGAAGCCGGTGGCCGACTTCACCCGCGAAGCCAGGACGGCGAAATCAAGTTCGCGCGTCAGGGCCTGCGCGGCGTGCCGGAAAAACTCGGGCGAGGTCTCCTCCAGTACCGCTCGGGCCTCGCTCGACAGCGGCAGTCGCTCCGAAAAGACGGCCTGCGCCCACCGCCCCGCCTCCTGCGGGAACAGGACATTGTCCCGGATCGCATCGGCGAACTGCCGCATCTGTGCCGCCGGCACGTGTTCCGACAGGGCGGGCGCCAGCCATTCGCACAAGGTGTCCAGATCGGCGTGCAAGACCGCCTGAGCCTGCCAGTGATCGAGCTGCGCGCGGTCATAGCGACCCGGCGCGCGCCCCAGGCTGGACAGATCGAACGCGCCCGCGAGATGATCGAAATCGAGCAACTCGGTCTGCGCATAGGCGTGCCCCAAGCGCGCCAGATAGTTGTTCACGGCCGCCGGAAAATAGCCGAGCTCGCGCAACTCCTGCACCGACAGGCTCCCGCTGCGCTTGGATAGCGGCGCCCCGTGGCCATCGACGATGAGGGAGATGTGGCCATACACCGGCACCGGCAGCTTCAGCGCGGAAAGCAGCGCGATCTGGCGCGGCGTATTGGCAAGGTGGTCTTCTCCGCGCAGCACGTGCGTGACGCCCATGAGCGCATCATCGAGCGCGTTGACGAAGAAGAACGCGAAAGTGCCGTCCGACCGGCGCACGATGAAGTCTCCGATATCGTCGGTGGCATACGTTTGCCGCCCCCGCACGAGATCCTCGAACACCACCATCTCGCCTCGGGGCATGCGGTAACGGTAGGTAAAAGGCAATCCCTGCGCCCGCTTGCGCGCGACCTCGTCCGGCTTGAGGTGGGCGCACTTCCCGCTGTAGCGAGGCGGCCGCCCGGAAGCCGCCTGCACCTTGCGCGAGATCTCCAGCTCGACCGCTGAGCAGAAACAAGGATAGACATGCGCTTCCGCCTCGAGGTGCCCGAGATAACGCTCATAGACGGCTTGCCGTTCGGACTGGAAATAAGGTCCCGCCTCGCCCCCGGCGCCCGGCCCCTCTGCCCAAGGCAGCCCAAGCCAACGCAGGTCCTCCTCCAACGCCCGCGTATATTCCGGGCGGCTGCGCTCCTGGTCCGTGTCCTCGATGCGAAGCAGAAACGTTCCGCGCTCCTTCCGCGCGAGGAGCGCATTGAAAAGCGCGGTGCGCACGTTGCCGAAGTGAAGAAGGCCGGTGGGACTGGGGGCGAATCTGGTTTTTATGATGCGCATGGGGACACACAGCACTCGAAAAAGAAACAGAGCGATCCGGCGCGACGACGCCTGCCGCAGGGGCGTATTGGCTCGGAAGTATATCATGGGCGTCGCGTCGTCTGCGCGAGACCCGCGACCCCAAGGCGCGGAAGGCCGCAAGGCGGACCGCCGCCGCTTCGCTTGGCGCTATTCTTGGGCCAGGCAAGGCGCGTCGAACAGGTAGCCGTGCCACATCCCGTGCAAGGTCCGCGCGGCCACCACGCCCCAGAACACCGCCAATTGAATCACCAGCAGGGCGCCGAAGACGTCGAAGACGGCAAAACCAGTCTGCGTTGCCAGCGTCAGCGTCGCGGCGGTGTAGACCCCGAGCGGGAACGTGAAACCCCACCAGCCCATGTTGAAGGGCAGTCCGTCGCGCAGATAACGCAGCGTGAAGAACCATGCCATGCCCCACCACCACAATCCGTAGCCCCAGAGCAGGAGACCCGCGATCAGGCCGAACAACCGCGCGAAGGTCGCGGCGTCCGCCAGCGGCGTGCCCGCAAAGGC
This sequence comes from Pseudomonadota bacterium, assembly GCA_021788645.1. GTDB lineage: Bacteria > Pseudomonadota > Gammaproteobacteria > Burkholderiales > JAKAFK01 > JAKAFK01. The sequence continues at coordinate 22,991 of JAJYKK010000030.1, read as the reverse complement.
CGGCACCGCCGCCTGTCCGAGCACCAGCAACGCCAATGCGCCCGTCCCGATCGGCCCGAGCACCAGCCAGCCGGACGCCGCCATCGCCCGGTGCGGCAGCTTGTGCAGCGCCAAGCGCAAGAACACGATGGCGACGACGCCCAGCGCCAGCGGCACCGACAGCGACCACAGCACGTAACTTGCGACGATCACCGGCTGCGCGGCGAGAGCCGGCAGGTGCGGCGCAAGGAACCCCCCCGATGACGCCGTCACCTCGGCGGACACGAGGGGCAACAGCCATACCGCGGTCATGGCTTCGAGGCTGTGGCTCTGGCGGGTAAACATGGAATAGGGGACGAGCCAGCCGATGCCCACCGCCACCAGGGCGTCGAGCCACCAGAGGCCTTGCGCAAGCGCGATCGGCATGCCGAAGAGCAGGCCACCATTGATGATCGGCACCAGCCCCATCGGGATGGCCCCGAGAAACATCGACTGCACGGGATGCTTCAGCAACCGGCCGACAGAGGCCGGTTCCAGCACCAGGCGGGCCGTGAACAGGAGGCTGAAAAGGCAAAAGAACGCCACATCAAACCACCACAGCCCCCGGGCCAAGGCATTCTGGCCGTGGAAACGGTAGGGAAACGCATGAATCATCAGCATCAGGATGCCGGTACCCATGTTCATGGTGAACCAATTGGGCGTGAAATGGCGGATGACGTCGGCGCGATTGGGTTTGTGCGACAGCGGAAGCAGGCTCATCGGGATCTCCTTGTTCAATGATGCCGCTTCAGTCTATGCTCTCACAATGATTACGAAAAATGATGTTTTATTATGTCTTATATTTTTATTATGAATGATATGAGGCACCCATGCGATTGCACCCCGAAAATCTGATTACCTTCGCCGCCGTGGCCGCCGAGGGCGGCGTCGGCGCGGCGGCAAAGCGCCTTCACCTCACCCAGCCGGCGGTGTCCAACCAGCTGAGGAGGCTTCAGGAGAGCGTGGGCGAGGCCTTGTATCGGCGCGTCGGCCGCGGCATCGAGTTGACCGGCGCCGGACGGCGATTGTATGAAGAGGCGCGGCATCTGGCGGACGCGCTTGCGGCCGCCGAGGAGACAGCCGCCGCGCTCGCCGGCGCGGAGGCCGGATCGGTGCGCATCGCCACCAGCCAGACCTTGGGGGCCTATCTCCTGCCGGCGATCATCGCCGCGTTCCGGAAGGAAGCACCGGGCATCGAGGTGGAACTCGAGAGCCACAACACCCGGCGCGTCCTCGAACGGCTGCCGGATTGCGACGCGGGGCTGATCGAGGGCACCGTGCGCGCGACCCTCCCGCCCCATCGCCACGTTAGGATCCTGGGGAAAGACGAAGTCGTCGCCGTCCTGCGCAACGACGACCCCCTCGCCGCGCGACGCGCATTGACTCCTGCGCAACTCGCGGCAGGCACGTTGATTTGGCGCGAAGCGGGCTCGGGCACGCGCGAACGCGTGGAACGGGCTTTCCAGGAGGCCGGCGTCGTTCCCCGCATGGGCATTGCGCTCGCCGGCGTCGCGGCGGTCAAGGAAGCCGTGCGCCAGGGATTGGGCATCGGCTTTGCGTCGCGGCTCGCCTTGCTCCACGACAGCGGCCCGCTGGTGGGCCGCTCGCTGCGCCCGCGGGTCATGCGGGCGCTGAGCGTCATTTCCCCTGCCCACCCGTCCCCTGCGAGCGCACGCTTTCTCGCGTTCTTGCAAGAACATCTCGCCGCCTTGCACATCCTGCCGCCTTGACGCGGCGGGCGCCCGGCTAGGCGACTTCTTCCCCGGGATTCTCCGTGCTCAGGATCCCGGCGTTGTAGTCATACGCGAAGAGCTCGGCATATCGCCCCCAGTCGATGATGACGGAAAACACACGCTGCGCCTCCTCCTCGCTCAGGTAGTCTTCCAACTCGCGCAAGAAGCGCTGCTCCGGCGCCGTCTGCGCGGGGCGTTCATTGAGGACCCGCCGGATGTGGCCGGCCAGCGGAACGCGCTTGATCAGATGTTCGGCGAAGATCACCTTGCGCTGCCGGATGTCGGCCTCGACAAACGCCTTGCCATGGCGTGCCAGGATGACCTCGCGGCCGGCAACGCGGCAGAAGTCGAGCAATTCCAGCGCCTCCAGGATGGGAAACAGGTCGTCGACCTCCATCTGCTGCGACGCCGCCAACTCGGCCAGCTCGACGCGTCCTTCGTTGGCCGGCAGATTGACTTCCTCCAGCACGCCGGTCATCTGCGCGACCGTCACGCTCGGCAGCCGATAGCCGATGCCGATGCGCCCAGCCCGCAGGGCATCGGTTTCATTGGGCACGATGGCGGTCGTCATGATGCTGTAGATGCGATCGACCATCTGCCGGAACAGAGGCGACTCGCGGTCACGCGGATACTTGAGCGGGATATTCAGCTCCGCCTTCACACGCCCCGGGTTGCTGTCGAACACGAAGATCCGGTTGGCCAGAAGGAGCGCCTCTTCGATGTTGTGCGAGACCATCACGATGGCCCGGGTCGGAATGAGGCGCTCGATCCACAAGTCCAGCAAGTCGTTGCGAAGACTCTCGGCCGTGGGCACATCCAGCGCGGAAAAAGCCTCGTCCATGAGCAGGATGTCCGGATTGACCACGAGGGCGCGTGCGAAGCCGACCCGTTGTCGCATTCCGCCCGACAGCTCCTTGGGATAGGCCGATTCGAAGCCGTCGAGCCCGATCATGTCGATGGCTTCCAGGGCCCGCCTGCGCCGCTCGGCCGGGGCGACGCCCTGAGCCTCGAGCCCCAGCTCCACGTTCTGCAGCACGGTCAGCCAAGGGAACAGCCCAAAGGTCTGGAAGACCATGGTGATCCCCGGCGCCGGCCCGATGACCCGTTCCCCGCGGTAAAGCACCTCGCCCTGGCTCGGTCGGGTCAACCCGCACATGATGCGCAGCAGCGTGGACTTGCCGCAACCCGATTTCCCCAGCACGGCCACGATCTCGCCCGGGCGCAGCGCCAGGCTGATGTCCTGCAGGACGTTCAGGCTACCCTTGTCGGGCGCCGCGAAGCTCTTGGAGATTCCGCGCAGTTCCAAGAGGGAGGGGGTCGAATCATCCGGCATGGGCGGGCCCTTTCACTCGAGCGTCAGACGGCTTTGGGCGAAGCGGTACAGCTTGTTCCACACCAGCCGGTTAATGATGACCACGTACAGGCTCATGACGCAGATCCCCAGCGCGATGCGCGCATCATCGCCGGCCGCGGTCTGCTGGGCGATATAGGCGCCCAGGCCGGTGGCCGTGAGTCGGGTGGGGCCCCAGCTGACGATCTCGGACACCACGCTCGCGTTCCAGGCGCCGCCCGAGGCGGTGAGCCCACCCGTCACGTAGGCGGGAAAAATGGCGGGCAGAATCAATCGCCGCCAGACCATGAGCCTGCGCAGGCCGAGATTCGCGGCCGCTTCCTTGAGATCATTCGGGATCGCCGCCGCGCCGGAAATCACGTTGAACAGGATGTACCATTGCGTCCCCAGGATCATGAGCGGGCTCAACCAGACCTCGGTATTCAGGTGATAGGTCGTGATCGCGACGACGGCCAGCGGGAACAGGAGGTTGGCGGGAAACGCCGACAGGAAAAGAACGATCGGCTGGGCCTTCTGTGTCCATCGCGGACGCAAGCCGATCCATACCCCGACCGGCACCCACACGAGGCTGGCCAGCACGATCAGGATGAACACCCTGGCAGCGGTCGCAAGCCCCAGCAGAAAAACCCGGCCGATTTCTGCAACGGGCACCGCATGCGCGATGTAGTGGCCGAGCGCGAACAAGGAGACTCCGCTCAACACGAGAACGGTCGACGACCACACCCGGTCGCCGGACGCCGTCGCGCGCCGAAAAGGATGCCCCAGCCGCTCGGCCCAGCCTCGCGGACGCCGCGGGCGCCAGCGAAGCAACGCGGCCGCCAGCCATGCCCTGAGCTTGCGCAAGAAGCGGGCGCGCTGCAGGGCCTGGAGCACGATCGAATTCGGGACGGCCTCGGACTCCGACAGCTCGAACTTGAACTTGTCAGACCAGGCGATCAGCGGCCGGAAGAGCAACTGGTCGTACAAGACGATGACGACCAGCATGGCCACGATCGCATAGCCGATCGCCGTCAGATTGCGCCCCTGGATCGCCAGCGCGATGTAGGAACCGACGCCCGGCAGCATGACGGTCTTGCCGGAGACGCTGATCGCTTCGGAAGCCACGACGAAGAACCACCCGCCGGAGGCCGACATCATCGTGTTCCAGACCAACCCCGGCATCGCGAAGGGCACCTCCAGCTTCCAAAACCGCGCCCACGCAGACAAGTGGAACACGTCCGCCACCTGATAGAGGTTCTTGGGCAGCATGCGCAGGGAATTATAGAAGCTGAACGCCATGTTCCATGCCTGCGAGGTGAAGATCGCGAAGATCGCCGCCGCCTCTGGCCCCAGCAGACTGCCCTTGAACAGGCGGATGAATCCGACCACCGTGATGGAAAGGAAGCCCAGGATCGGCACGGACTGCAGGATGTCCAGCAGCGGGATGAGGATGACCGCCGCGCGCGCGCTGCGGGCGGCCGCGCTACCGTAGACGAAGGTAAACAGGAGGGAACACGCCATGGCCAGCACCATGCGCAAGGTGGTGCGCAAGGCGTAGTAGGGCAAATAGGCAGGATCGAGCGAAATGGCGATGGGCGAGCCCCAGCTGTAGGGCGCACTCATCTGCCGCATGGCCCACGCTGCCAGGAATAGAAGCGCCAGCACCAACGGCATCACCAGGACGTCCCAACGATTGGGCAGGCCGATGCTTTCGCGGGCCTCCTGGCTAGGAATCATGGCGCGGATCGAGGGCATGTGCGTTTATTCTGGCCACACGGGTCGGGGGGGGGCGCAAAAGAGTCTCGCGCCTTTGTCTTGCGCCCCCTATTGTCCACAATCTCGCGCCTTTTGTCTGCCACGCCACCATTTCTCGACGGCGCCTACGCCGTAGCGCGGCATGGGCCGCGCGCAGAAAAAATGCTAGAATTCACTCACGCCGATGCGGCAGACGCCACGCGCAGGCCATGCGCACGACCCCGCCCGCGGACGTGCAGGACACGCCAAGGCCCGCCTGCGCGGCGCGTGCTCGTCTCGTCCCAACGCCAGTTCAAAATCCAGGGGGATGTATCATGGTCCAAATGCACACCGAGTTCGGCACCATCACGCTGGAACTGTATCCGGACAAAGCGCCGGCAACGGTGGAAAATTTTCTCGAATACGCGAAGGGCGGATTCTACAACAATACGGTCTTCCATCGGGTGATCGACGGCTTCATGATCCAGGGCGGCGGATTCGAACCGGGCATGACGCAGAAGGAGACGCGCGCGCCGGTCAAGAACGAGGCCGACAACGGACTCAAGAACGAGCGCTACACCATCGCCATGGCCCGTACGCCCAATCCGCATTCGGCCACGGCGCAGTTCTTCATCAACGTCGCCGACAACGGCTTCCTCGATTACTCCGCGCCCACCCCGCAGGGCTGGGGCTACTGCGTCTTCGGCAAGGTGGTCGAGGGACAGGACGTCGTGGACCGCATCAAGAAGGTCAGGACCGGCTCCAAGGGGGGCCACCAGGACGTACCGGTCGACGATGTCGTCATCACCAGCGTGGACGTGGTCTAGGCCCGCGCGGCCGGTCGGGCACCTCGGCGCAGGCCGCAACGCGTCCCATGAGGCGACAAACGCTCTTTATCGCCGACTTGCACCTCTCGCCCACCCATCCAGACACCTGCGGGCATTTTTTTGCGTGGCTGAAGAAGGTCGCCTCCCGCGCCGAGGCCCTCTACATCCTGGGCGATCTGTTCGAATACTGGGCGGGCGACGACGATCTGTCTTCGCCGTTCAACGGCGCCGTCGCGAGCGCCCTGCTGGCCCTCGCACACCACGGGATCAAGGTATACGTGATGCACGGCAACCGGGACTTTCTCCTGGGCGAGGCGTTTGCCCGCGCATCAGGCGCCACGCTGTTGCCAGACCCCACGACCATCGACCTCTACGGGACCCCGACGCTGCTTTCGCACGGGGATGTCTTCTGCACCGATGACCGCGAGTACGCCGCGTTCCGCGAGACGGTGCGCTCGGCCGCCTGGCAGCATACTTTTCTCGCCCGTCCCCTGGCCGAGCGGCGGACCATCGCCGAGGCGCTCAGGCAGGAAAGTCGGCAGGCCCAAGCCCACAAAAGCGCGGCGCTGCTGGACGTCAACGCAGCGGCCATCAATCACGCGCTGCGCCGCTCCGGCTGCCAGCGCCTCATCCATGGACACACGCACCGGCCCGCCCGGCACATCCATCGGGTCGAGGGCTGCCGCCAGGAACGTTGGGTACTGGCGGACTGGTATGGAGACGGCGGGTATCTGGCCTGCGGGGCGAGCGGATGCCGCCTGCGGCGGCTCGGCGACGACCCGGACGCGATCCCGGCTTAGCCCGCCAAGCCTCGCTTAGTCAAGGCCCCGCTCGAGGTCGGCGATGATGTCGCCCACGGCCTCCAGGCCAACCGCAACGCGCAGCAGCCCATCGGTGACCCCCGCCGCATCCCGCTGCTCCTGCGAGATGCGCCCGTGCGTGGTGGTCGCAGGATGCGTGATCGTCGTCTTCGTATCACCCAGGTTGGCCGTGATGGAAATCATCTGCGTCTGGTCCACGACACGCCAGGCCGCATCCTTGCCCCCCTTCACCTCGAATGAAACGATCCCCCCGCCGGAGCGCTGCTGCGCCATGGCCAAGGCATGCTGCGGGTGGGAGGCGAGGCCGGGATAGTAGACACGTCCTACCTTGGGATGCGCCTCCAGCCAGGACGCCAGTGTCAATGCGTTGTGCGAGTGCGCCTCCATGCGCAGCTTCAGCGTCTCCAGTCCTTTGAGGATCACCCAGGCATTGAACGCGCTTAAAGTCGGCCCGGCCGTGCGCAGAAAGCCGAAGACTCCCTCCATCAGCTCGCGCCGTCCCAGCACGGCGCCTCCCAGCACCCTGCCCTGACCGTCGAGGTACTTGGTCGCCGAATGGATGACAATGTCGGCGCCCAGATCCAGCGGGCGCTGCAGGATCGGCGTGCAAAAGCAGTTGTCCACGGCGAGCCAGGCACCCGTTCGGTGCGCGAGCGCCGCCAGGCTGCGCAAGTCGCCGACCTCGGTGAGCGGGTTGGAAGGCGTCTCGACGAACAGCAATTTGGTGTTGGGGCGCATCGCCGCCTCCCACGCCGACACGTCGCCGAGCGAGACGAACGTGGTGTCCACGCCGAATTTCCTGAGAATGTTGTTCAGCAACTGCACCGTCGAGCCGAAGATGCTCCGCGAGGCCACGATATGGTCGCCTGCGGACAACAACCCCATCACGCACGACAGAATGGCCGACATGCCCGAGGCGGTTGCGACACACTGCTGCGCGCCCTCCAGGGCGGCGAGGCGCTCCTCGAAGCTCGTCACGGTCGGGTTGGTGAAGCGTGCGTAGATATTGCCGGGAAGGGCTCCCGAGAAGCGCGCGGCGGCCTGCGCCGCGCTTTCAAAAACAAAGCTCGAGGTCAAGAAGAGCGCCTCGGAGTGTTCATTGAACTGGCTGCGGTGAATGCCCGCCCGCACGGCCAGCGTCTCCAGCTCAAAGTCATCAGACGGCATGTGATGGGCCCCTGTCAAAACATACGCCAAACGCGGCGGCTTCCCGCCCCGGCCTCGGTGGCGAGGCATCCCCTGTCCGGCGCGAAGCGCGCCATTCGGCGACCTAAATGATGCCCGCTAAGGTAGCAGCAATGCGCGGCATCTTGCAACAAGTTCGTCTGCCCCCGCACCCGGCGTACCAACCCCGTGTAGCCGGCCAAAGGAATATTCCGAAGCACCGAGCGCCCGACCTGCTATGCTAAGCGCAGGCGCCCAGCGCCCCCTAGTTGAGCCGAGAAGCCCCAGGCCCTCCAATGCCGAAGCATCCGGCTCCCCTGCAGCGACCCCGGTTCCGAGGATGCGCCATGCTCTTTCCGCTCGGGCGAATCGTCGCCACGCGCGGCGCCTTGCGGATGCTAGGCGCCGAAGGAATCTCGCCCGAGCGGCTCCTGCATCGCCATAGCCAGGGCGATTGGGGAGAGCTCGGCGCGGAAGACGCACAGGCGAACGCCGATGCCCTCGCGGTGCGCGGACGCCTATTCTCTGCCTACGATATCGGGCCTTCCAAACGCATCTGGGTCATCACCGAGGCCGATAGAAGCCTCACCACCGTCTTGCTGCCGGACGAATACTAGCCGCCGCAGGGCTGCGCGTTCAAGTCCGGCGGCCCGCGGCCGTTAATCCTGTTTGTCCATTCCGTTCAATGTGTGCAAAGGCGCGTGCCCGGGCTGCCGACGGCGGGCCCGCGGGCCTCCTGCGCCACCGAAGATCGAGTGCATGGCAACACCCACCCGCGACAGCGCGCCCAACCCGATCTCGCGCCAGGGCGGCTACTACCGCCTGCTCCTGGAGAGCGCCAAGCAGGCAGCCGCTTTCCGCGCCTGGCCGGCGCGCGCCGTGCTGATGAAACAGATCTACTTCACCGGCGTTCAGGCGGTGCCCCCGGTGGCGCTGCTCGCGATGATCACGGGGACGCTGGTCATCTCACAAATGACCAGCGTGCTGGGGATCAGCACCGGGTTCACCATCAAGGTGCTCCTATGGATCGTCATACGGGAGCTCGGCCCGCTGCTCGCGGCCATCATCATCATTGCCCGCTCCAGCACCGCCATCATCGCCGAACTGGCCCTGATGCGGATCAACGGTGAAATTTCCGCGCTTTACGCCATGGGCGTCGACCCCACGGGCTACCTGCTGCTGCCCCGCCTGACCGGCGTCACGCTGTGCGTCACGATCCTGAGCATCTATTTCATTGCCACCGCCACCTTGGGCGGCATGCTGGTGAGCGCGCTCTTTCAGGCGGTGCCCCTGTACCGGCTGGCGGACCAGTTTCTTGCCATGGCCAACCCCTGGGAACTCGGGTATGCCGTGCTGAAAAGCACCGCGTTCGGGGTGGTCATCGCGACGGTGGCCTGCCATCACGGCTGGACTGTCTCCCAGAGCGTCAACGCCATTCCCCAGGTCGTCACCAAGGGGGTGATGAGGAGCATCTTCCTGGTTTTCTTACTCGATGCGCTGTTCGCCTATGCCCTGTTCAAACTCTGACGGCGCGGTACAATGAGTGCGTCCGCCCCTGCCGCTGCCCGTCCAACCGGTGAGTGCGCGATTGCCTGCGCGCTGGGCGGGGCGGTCTTCGAACTGCGCCCCGGCGCGACGCAGGAGATTCGGCTGTCGACCCCGGAAGACAAGGTCCGCTTGATGGACACCCTGTTCGGCCTGTGCCCCGCGCGCCCCGGGGAACTGAGCCTGTTCGGACGAGATGCCGCGACCTTCGCGCCGGCCGAGCGGCTCGCGCTCAATCGGCGGCTTGCCGCCGTGGGCCCGGAGGGCGGATTGATCAGCAATCTCAAGGTATGGGAGAACCTCGTGCTCCCGGCATGCTGGACCTCCCGTACCGGACCTTCGCCGTTCGAGGCAGAAGCTCGCGCCCTGTTCGACGAACTCGGGCTCGACGCCGCCCTCGCGGGTCGCCTGCCCGGCCGCCTGACAGGCTTTGAGCGCAAGGCGGTCGCCTTCATCCGCGGCCTCCTCATGCGTCCGGACGTGATGGTATTCGACTCGCTGCTGGAACACTTGAGCGAAACGGAACGGCAGCGGGCCGCGCGCTTCGGCGACTTGTTCCGGGCGCGCTGTATGCGAGGGGCCATCTTGCGCGTCGAAGTGGCCCGCGCGGGCGCAGGAAATCACGCATGAGCCTGTTCAAAGACGATGATCGGCGATTCTCCGGCTTGCGAAGCAAGACGTGGATCTTCTTCGTTCCCGCGCTCGTCGGCCTGATTGCGGTCGTCGTGCTGATCGGGATCCGTCAGAACCTCTTCACGCCGAAGACCCGCTTGTTCTTCGTGGTGCCAACGGCAAGCGGCTTGACGCGCGGCATGCCGGTGGATCTGTTGGGCTTTGCCGTCGGCGAGGTCAAAGACATGACCTTCGAGCCCGGCGCCCGCATCCAGGTCGAGTTGTCCATCGAGACCCGCTACCTGCGCTATATCCCGGCGGATTCCACGGCGCGCTTGAGCCAGGAAGGGCTGCTCTCCGACAATGCGATCGAACTCGTTCCGGGCCCCGAAGCATCTGTGCCGATCGCCGCTGGCGGGACCTTGCGCTTCGAACGGGAAGAAAGCCTTGCCACCATCGCCAAGCGTCTGAATCGGGAGCTGATCCCCATCTTGCGCAACGCGCAGGGCATCACCACCGCGCTCAACGACCCCGACGGCGATTTCAGGCAATCGTTGCGCGCGCTCAAGACACTGGCTGCAGGCCTGGCGCAATCCAATCGAGACCTCCAGGCGCTGCTCGTCACCAGCCGGACCGCCGTGAACGACACGCACGCCCGCACGGCCCGCTTGCTCGCGCGGGCGGCGGGCACCCTCCGGCAAGTCGACGCGACCGTCGGCGTCGTGTCGAGAGCCACGCCCCAGCTCGTCCGGCAAAGTCGCATGGTCGTCGAGCATGCGGCGGCAGCATCGGCGAAGGCGGACGAACTCATGAGCCGCCTGGTCACGCAGGTTCCCCCGATGCTGAGCGACGGCCGCGGACTCCTGGACAACTCCCGGAACCTTCTTGACGGCGCCGCAGACAGCTGGCCCTTCGATCGCTGGGTGCATCGGCAGCGCAACCAGACCTTGCCGATCGACAGCGTCGACGGACTGGACGAGCGCACAGCCACCACGTCCCCTGGGCAGGAGCCGGGCCGGTGAGCGGGACCCGACGGGGCGATGCGCCGCCTCGAATTCGGCGCATGCTGTGGCTGATGGCGCTCCTGCCGATAGGCTGCGCCGCCCCCGCCGCCGCGCCCTCGGCCCTGGAGGCCCAAGGCGCCGCGCTCAACCACCGCGCGGGCAAGGCCTATGCCGAGGGCGACTTTGCGCGCGCGGTGATCCTCTATCGGCAGTCGCTGCGGGCGGACCGGGCCATCGAGAATACCGATGGGATCGCCGCCGACCTGCTGGATCTCGCGACGGTCTATCGGCAAACCGGCGATCGGACGGCGGCACGCGCATGTCTCGCGCCCCTCGTCAGCGCTCGCGGCTTGCCGTTCTCGGCCGCGCGACGTGCCGAGGCCAGCCTCTTGCAAGCCCTGCTGGATATGGAAGAAGGCCAGACGCGCCCCGCCGCGCTCTGGCTTGCGCGCGCCCGCGCATACTGCCGCCGCCGATGCCGCGCGCTGGGCACGGTGCTCAATGCGCAGTCCTCCCTTGCCTTGGCGCAAGGCGACGCCGCAGGCGCCCATGCGCTGGCCGCGCAGGCGCTGCACGACAATCGGGCGCAGGGAAACGATCAGGAAACGGCGCGTTCGCTTCGTCTGCTGGCAGCCTCCGAGCCGGGGGCCCCTCAGGCGCTAACACCCCTTGGGCAGGCGCTTAGGCTGGACAAGCAGGCCGGATTCCCGACCGGCATCTTCCTCGATCTGATGGGGCTTGGGAGGACCGACGAACGGATCGGCGCATGGCCCGCCGCGAAAGCGTATTACCTGCGTGCGCTGGCGGTCGCCCAAGCCACCGGGAACGCCACCCAGGCCGGCCAGGCGCACGCGCGCCTTATTCTGCTCGACAGACGCGCCAAAGGCCCGTGAGCCTCGGCGTGCATCCGCGGGAAGGCGCCGCCGCACGCGCGGGCCGCGCCCCGATGCTCCCTTATTTGACGCACACGGCACGCACCTGGGCCATGTCCGTCATGCCCTGCAAGACCTTCTCGATGCCGTCCTGCTTGAGGGTCCGCATTCCCTCGCCCAGCGCCGTGGCCAGGATCTCGGCGACACGGGCACGTTCCTGAATGTGCCGCTTGATGGGATCACTGCACACCAGCAACTCGTGAAGCCCCATGCGACCGCGATAGCCCGTGCCGTTGCAGGCATCGCACCCTACCGGCTCGAACAGCGTCACCTCGCCTCCGGAGGCCCCAGAGCTTTCCCGCCATCGCGCCAGTACCGCGCGCTGCGCGGCCTCACGGGCCGCGGCCCCGGAACCCAGTTCAGCACAGTATTCGACGGCGAGCCTTTCGAGTTCGGCCGCGGATGCCGAGTGCCCGCGCTTGCACTTCGGGCAAAGGCATTTGGCCAGGCGCTGGGCCAGGATGCCGAGCAACGCATCGGCAAAGTTGAACGGGTCCATGCCCATGTCCAGCAAGCGCACAATACTCTCCGGCGCGCTGTTGGTGTGCAGCGTCGACAGGACCAAATGGCCGGTCAACGAGGCTTCCACGCCGGTGGCCACAGTCTCGTGGTCGCGCATTTCCCCCACCATGATGACATCCGGGTCAGCGCGCAGGAAGGCGCGCATGGCGACGGCAAATGTGAAGCCGGTCTTGGGGTTCACCTGCACCTGCCTCAAGCCGCGCTGGGTGATTTCCACCGGATCCTCGGCCGTCCAGATCTTGGTCTCAGGCGTATTGATGTAGCCCACGACCGAGTGGAGGGTCGTCGTCTTCCCGGAGCCGGTCGGCCCGCAGACCAGGAACAGGCCATAGGGGCGCGACACCAGTGTCTTGATATTCTTCAGGTTGTTCGGACTCAATCCCAGCGCGTCGACGGGTTTCGGCTTGCCCGCCGCGAGGATCCGCAATACCACGTCTTCCAGCCCCCCGGCGGTCGGGAGCGTCGCGACCCGCAGTTCGATGTCCAGGGGCCCAAATCGCCGGAATTTGATCTTTCCATCCTGCGGCTTGCGTTTTTCCGAGATGTCCAGGTCGCACATGATCTTGATCCGGGCGACCAAGGCGTTGCGCACGCTCGGTGGCAACTCGATGTAAGGCACCAGCGTGCCGTCCTTGCGGAAGCGGATCGCGGTTTTTTCCTTGCCGCCGTATGGTTCGACATGGATATCCGAGACGCCCTGCTCGTAGGCATCCGTGATGATCCGATTGACGAGCCGCACGAGCTCATTGTCGGCTGCCGCCGACTGTTCATCCTGGGCGGCTTCCGTTTCCTCGCGCTCGGCATCGAGCGCAGACACCATGAGCCCGATGGAGCCGCGCTCGAGCTCATCACCGAAGAACTGCTGCACGGTCTGGGCAAATTCGCGCGCGCTGCAGACACGATAGTCGAGCCGACGTCCCGGAAAGATCTGTTCCGCCGCATGCCCGCCTTTCAGTCCCTCGGGATCGGTCGTAAGGACCATCAGCCCATGCGCGTTCTCTTCGAGGGGCAGCCACCGGTTGGATTCCACATAGACACGCTTCAGCCCCGCCAGAAGGGCGTCAGGCTTGGTGCGATTGGCCCGAAACGGCTCGTAGGCGACGTTATAGAAAGCGCCCAAGGCCTTGCCCACGTCCTCGGGGGACACCTGAAACTCGTCAATGAGCATGTCCTCGAGGATCTTGTTCTTGCGCCGTGCCGCCCGCATCGCGAGGTTGAGCTCGGCCACGGAGAGCACCCCCCGCCGGCACAGGTCCTCGAACTTGCCAAGCCCCGGCGTCGGCGGCGCCGACTTGCGCTGCCTGAAGGCGATCGCCAGGGTCTTGGCGATCTCCATCAAATCCCCGTCGGCCAGGCGCGGGAAGCGCAGCCCGGAAAGGGTATTGATCAGCTGCACGACGCCCAGCAGCTCGTCACCGTCATCGATGATGGGGGCCACGAGCATCTGCTTGGCACGATAGCCGGTCCGCTTGTCCACGTCTGGGAGGAAATGGAGTCCCGGGCTCAGGCGCCGCAGTTCCTCCGGATCATAGACGTCCGCGATATTCAGCAAGGTCTTGGTGGCTGCGGCATAGCCTGCGATGCTCTGGGCCCCGATGGGCAATCGGATATCCTTGAAGGCGTCCAGTCCGGTCTTGACCTTCGAGACGATCCACTGGCCATCGTCGCTCATCACGTAAATCGTGATGCGATCGGCTTCCAGGAGCGCGCAGATCTCCTCGCTCAAGCCGGTGATGATCTCGTCGATATTTTGCGCGGCGTGGATGCGATTCGTGATCGCCTGCAGCTTCTTGGTGAATGCAAGGCGGCGCCCCATTTCCGTCAGCGCCTGAACGCCGTCCCCTGCCCCGCCTCTCCCCTGGTTCTGACTCGCCATCGATGCACCCCTCTCTGAGCTTCCGCAAGAGAACGCCGGCACGCGCGACAGGCATCCCATCTTCCGGCCGGATGCCTCGCGGGGATTGCATCCACCCCGCCCCCGCGAAACGGCTAAATATCGAACGATGCGCCCGGCTTGAGCGGCTTGACCGGATTGCCGCGCAGACACGTTCCGATCTGATCCATGATCACCTCGACATCGCCCGGCTTCTGATGGCAGATGAAAATATCGGTGGCGCGCGCCAGTTTATTCAATTCGTTTTTCAGGCGGGCCGGATGAAGGTGTTTCGAGCGCCGGGCCAGTTCCGCCAACCGGTCGGGGAAAGCCGTCTCGATGAGCAGGTAACGCAGGTCGGGAAGCGCATTGACGCATTCCCAGAAGGCATCGCACCCATAGGTGTCGCCGCTGAAAACCAAGCTCGCCCGATTTCCCTGCAGATGATAGCCGACGGCGGGCACGGTATGCTCGGCTGGCAACGGCGTGATGCGGCGCCCTTCCCCAAGGTCGATGCCCTGACCCAGCGCCACCGGCGCGAATGCGAGATAGGGCTGCCGGGCATCCGGGATGACGGAGAAATCGGGCCAGATCTCGCCATTGAAGATATGGCGCCGCAACGCCTCAATGGTCTGCGGCAGCGCGTGCACCACCATCGGCCGCGCGCGCGCCGCACCGGCGGCGTCTGCGAGGAGCGCGAGCCCGACCGTGTGATCCAAATGGGCGTGGGTGACAAACACATGGTCTATGCGCGCGGCTTCCGCAAGACGGAGCGTCTCAACGCCCGTGCCCGCATCGACGAGGACGTCGTCGTCGATCCACAGGGACGTGGTCGGCGCCTGTTCCCCAATGCCGCCGCTTGCGCCCAACACCTTGATGATCATGCCTTGCGCGTCTCCCCATCCCCACGTTTGCACGAACCGCGTCGTGATGCCTGGGCATGATACGCCATGGCCGCCGCACCTGGAAGCCGGAGACACCGGCCTGCCGGGCACAAACGCCGCCGGTCGCGGATGCGATGCGCCGATCATCAGTCCCCGGCCGCCGCTATCCGGTCGAAATAGGCTGCAGGCTCCACCGGGCGGCTCGGCGCAGCGTCAACGCCGCCGAGGCGCGTTTTGGGTCGTCCCAATTAGCCAAAGATCGCGTTCAGCACCTTGTGGCCGCGGTATTGATGCAGCAGGGCAAAGCCGACATGGCCGAACCAATAGGCCCAGAGCAGGTCTGCCAGCGCCTTGTGCATCACGCTGAAGTCAGTGAACGCGAGATAGTGGGTAGAGGCTGCCGAGGCACCTCGCCCACCGGGGATCACGAAGAAGATGACAAGCCCCGTCAGCGCCATGCCCGTGGCGGCCAGGAGCCCCAAACCATGAATGAAGCTGGACAGTCCGCGGATACGCCCGGTCCGCGGCAAGTCCCCCGCGAACATCGCGCGCACATCCGACGCGATTGCCGCGCGGCCTTCGTGGCCCCAAGGGAACCAGAAGAAGTAATCCTCGTTGGCGAAACCCCATAGCCAGGCGATCACGAC
Organism: Pseudomonadota bacterium; assembly: GCA_021788645.1. GTDB lineage: Bacteria > Pseudomonadota > Gammaproteobacteria > Burkholderiales > JAKAFK01 > JAKAFK01. The sequence goes on along the minus strand of JAJYKK010000030.1, from coordinate 7,345 downwards.
CACTAGTGTCCCCAGCAGACCTCCCACCTCGTGCGCATAGAAGTACGCCACGTCCGGCGTGGACACGAACAACCCGCTGAACAGCTGGAAGGTCAGGAAGAGTGCGAGTCCCCAGTGAACGGAACGCGTCACGGAATGCCACTGCACATTTTCGTTGTCGTCCATATGATCCGTATCATCCATCATTGACTGCTCCATGCAAATAAACGAAACGGGCGTTTCCATGGTGTGGAAACGCCGCCAGGGCAAGCGTGGCGCCGGAGCCCGGCCAGCCCGCCTTCCCTCGCACTGCGCCGGACCCGCCTAGCGTCGGAGCTGGGACACGCGAACCGGGCAGAAACGCCGGCGGCTTGTCGCTCGGAAAGCATGAAAAGGCGCCCCGGGAAACCACGCGCGCGCCGCCGGCCGACCCAAGCGCCATGGCGATCCTGCGGGGCGAAGCGGGATAGGCCAAGGGAGCGTCAGGGACGGGAAGCCGCGATGAAGCCAGGATAGAACGCCCCACGCCTTGGGCGGCAGCCGGGGGGAGTGATCCCTGTTCCCCTGGGCGACAGCACCGGCAGGATACACCCGAAGACGGCCGAGCATCAACGCCGAGGGACGGGACAGCTTGCCTTTCCTGGCCGCTTGCGGTAACGTGGGAGGATCCTGCCATCAGCATGTCCCTTGATCCCGGAACGCTGGCACCGGCGATTTGCAAGGCGCATCAGCAGCCACCAGACGATGTGCGCTGACGCGCGAACCCGTTCTGCAATCCGGACGTGGCTCAAGCCGACTCGTAGCATCGCCCGCGATGCCGTGGGACGCATCATGTGCGGTATCGCGCTGCAGCGAAAGCGGACTCAAGGGAGGGGCTCGCCCCTGCCTTATTGGTGCAGGAGGTTTCCTCGCAGCGGGCATCCGGGATGCCGGCATGCCCACGCCTTGCGCCGCGAGTGGATGGTTCCAACAACAGACTCCATGACTGAGACTACCTTGCCCATGTTGCACATCAAAGGACGCACGCTGTTGCCCATCGTCCAAGGTGGGATGGGGGTCGGGGTCTCCGCCCACCGTCTGGCGGGCGCGGTGGCGGCCGCGGGCGCCATGGGGACGATTGCCAGCATCGACCTCCACCACCATCATGCCGACCTCGTCGAACAAGCCAAGCGCGTGCGCGACAAGGCCCAGCGTGATGCGCTCAATATGGTGGCGCTCGAACGCGAGGTGAAGCTTGCGCTGAGCGTGGCGCAAAGGCGCGGGCTCATCGCCGTCAACGTGATGAAGGCCGTGACCGAGCATGCGGCATACGTGCGCCAAGCGTGCGCGAGTGGCGCCGAAGCGATCGTCATGGGGGCCGGATTACCGCTCGACCTGCCCGAACTGGCGCAGGGCTTTCCGGATGTCGCGCTGATCCCGATCCTGTCCGATGCGCGCGGCATCGGGGTAGTACTCAAGAAATGGATGCGCAAGAACCGGCTGCCGGACGCCATCGTGATCGAGCATCCGCGCATGGCGGGCGGCCATCTCGGGGTCACGCGGCTTGAGGAGCTGGGAGACGCGCGCTTCGATTTCGAAGTGGTCCTGGCCCAGAGCTTCGAGCTCATGCGCGACCTCGGTCTCGAGCGGGAACGCATACCCCTGATCGTGGCGGGCGGCATCAATTCGCCCGAAAGAATCCGATACCTGCTCGGACTGGGCGCCTCCGGCGTGCAGCTCGGGACGCCGTTTGCCGTCACCATCGAGGGCGATGCCCACCCCAACTTCAAGCGCGTTCTGGCCGAGGCCCGGCCCGAGGACATCGTCACTTTCACCAGCGCGGCGGGCCTTCCCGCGCGCGGCGTGCTCACCCCCTGGCTCAAGAACTACCTGCGGCGCGAGAGCCATTTGCAGCGTTGCGCCAAAGGAAGCGAGGAGCGTTGCGCCTCCGGGCTGCATTGCCTGTCCATGTGCGGCTTGCGCGATGGGCTGGCCAAGTTCGGCCAATTCTGCATCGATTCACAGCTCGCCGCGGCCCTGCGCGGGGATGTGAACAAGGGCCTGTTTTTCCGTGGCGCCGAAAGCTTGCCGTTCGGCGCCGCCATTCGCTCCGTGCAGGACCTGCTCGACTATCTGCTGACCGGCCGCGATCCTGCGCTTTCGGTTTAGCGCGGACACGCGCCGCCCAGGAAGGCGGTGCGCCTCGCGCTTTTTTGAGATAACATCCTCGTCTTGTCCTATATTTGTCTTGAAAAGGGAAGCCTCACCCCATGGCGCTCTCGGATGTCGTCAATACGTTCGGCCGGCACATGTCGCGCGTGCGCGGCGAGCGGGTGCACAAGATCGCGCTGGATGCGGGATTCACCTGCCCCAACCGGGACGGCAGCCGGGGACAGGGAGGGTGCACATTCTGCAACAACGCGTCGTTCAGCCCGAACGGCCGCACACCCGAGGCCATCGACGTGCAGCTCGCGAAAGGACGGGAAATCATCGCCAGACTCACCGGCGCTCGCCTCTTCATTGCGTACTTTCAGGCCTATACCAATACCTACGCGCGCGTTGAACAGCTGTCGCAGGCCTATGAGCAGGCACTGGCCGAGCCGGGCGTCATCGGCCTTTCGGTGGGCACCCGCCCCGATTGCGTGCCCGACGCGGTGCTCGATCTGCTGGTGCAGTACCGCGATCAGGGCAAGGAGGTATGGCTGGAATTGGGGCTGCAATCCGCTTTCGACGAGACGCTGGCGCGCGTCAACCGCGGCCACACGTTGTCGGAATATCGGGACACGGTGGCCCGGGCTCGGGCTCGCGGCCTCAATGTGTGCACGCACCTGATCGTCGGCCTGCCCGGAGAAACGGAGGAACACGCCCACCGCACCCTCGATACGGTGCTCGACCTGGGGGTTGACGGGCTCAAGCTACACCCTTTGCACGTGGTCAAGGGTACCCGCCTGGCCAACGACTGGCGACGCCAGGACTATCGTCCCCTCGGGCGAGAGGACTACGCACGCATCGCCGCCGATCTCATCGAACGCACCCCGGCGCACATCGTCTACCACCGGCTGACGGGAACCGCGCCGCCGGCCGTCTTGCTCGCCCCGCCGTGGTGCGCGCACAAATGGGGGGTCATCAATGCCATCGAAGCGCAACTGCGTCGTCGAGGCCGCCGACAGGGCGCGGCCGTCGCCAGCAGAGACGCGGCCCATGCCGCTTGAAGCGCCGCCCGTGCGCCCAACCTTCCTCGCTCGCCTTTCAAGGAGATTCCCATGCGCCTGCCGCTACCCCCAGCGCCCATCGTGCCCCTGATTGCCGCGCTGCCGCAGTATCCCCATGCGCGGATGTTCTGCACCTTCCTCAATGTCGCGCTCGCCGAGCAGTTGCGGCCCGAGGCGCTCGCCCCGCTTCGTGGCAAGCATGTGTGCATCCGGATCAAGGACGTCGGGATCGCGCTTCATTTCACGGTCACCGCCAGGGGTTTCGCGCCCCTCCGGGCCGATGGCGGCCCGGACCTCGCGATCTCGGCCCGCGCCGACGATTTTCTCGCCTTGGCCCTGCGCAAGGAGGATCCCGATACCCTGTTCTTCACGCGACGCCTGGTCATGGAAGGGGATACGGAACTGGGTCTGTTCGTCAAGAATACCCTCGATGCGCTGGAACTGCCCCCGCTCGATCTGTCGTTGCTCTCGCCACGCCGCGTGGTCGCGACGGCCGCGGCCCGACTCCGCGTAGCGCTCGGCTGAGCCGCCCGACAAGACAGGCTGACGCCGCATATATTGTGCTCATTAGCCATACCTGACACAATATATACGGTATACGCCGAATGATTCCATCGGCGGCGGGCGGTGGGATGCCCGCCGGCGCCGCGTCGTGATACGGAACAACGGGGAACGCGCATGGCGAGACTTTTGCTCATCAACCCGAGGTCTCCCGAGAGCTTCTGGAGCTTCAAGTGGGCGGTCGACAACATTCTGCCGCACAAGCGCGCGATCAACCCGCCACTGGGATTGGCGACCCTCGCGGCCCTGTGCCCGCAGCACTGGCAAGTGACCCTGATCGATGAGAACGTCGAACCGGTCCCCCTCCGGCCTGCCGCCGATCTCATCGGCATTTGCGGCATGGGGATCCAGTTCGCGCGGCAAGCGGCCTGGCTGACCTTCTTTCGTGCCCGCGGCTATTTCGTGGTTGCCGGGGGAAGCTATGCGTCCCTTTGCCCCGAGCGCTATGAAGCGCTGGCGGACGCCGTGGTCGCGGGAGAGGCGGAATACATCTGGCCGCGATTGTGCGCGGACTTCGAGCGCGGCGCACCGGCGCGCCTCTATCGGGAAACCGGCAGCGTGCGTCTCGAAGACTCCCCGACGCCGCGTTTTGACCTCCTGAAACTCCCCCTCTACAGCACCGCGACCCTCCAGTTCTCGCGCGGCTGCCCTTATCGATGCGAGTTTTGCGACATCATCGTGATGTTCGGACGCAAGCCGCGCACGAAGCGCCTGGCACAGGTCGCGCGGGAACTGGACGCGTTGCGGGCACACGCGGTCCACAACGTCTTTTTCGTCGACGACAACCTGATCGGCGATAAAGGAGCGGCGCTGGCGCTCCTGCGTTTTCTGTGCACATACCAGGAGGCACATGGCTTCCCGTTTTCTTTCGGCACGGAAGTCTCGCTCAATCTGGCCCAGGATGAGGAACTTCTCGCGTTGTTTCGTCGCGCGCATTTCGCCTGGGTGTTCATCGGCATCGAGACCCCCGACGCGACGAGCCTCAAGGAAGCGCATAAGACGCAGAACCTGCGCGAGGACATGCTGCAATCGGTGCGCCGCATCTTTTCATATGGCATCGATGTGCTCGCCGGATTCATCGTGGGATTCGACAACGACACGCCGGAGACCTTCGAACGCCAATACCGGTTCATCGTGAACGCCGGGATTCAGGCCGCGATGGTCGGACTCTTGACAGCACTCCCACGCACGCCCCTGTATGCCCGCCTGGAAAAGGAACATCGCCTTAATCCCGAGGTCGACGCCGCCGATAACACGCGCCCTGCGACCAATGTGATTCCCGCGGGGATGTCCTACGAGGCTTTGATTGCCGGCTACCTTTCACTCTACCGGCGGCTCACCACCGATGCCGCGATCGCCGAACGGATCCGCAACAAGCTGCGCTTTTTCGCGCCCCCCGCAGCACGGGCGGATTACGGCGCGCGCCAGCGCATCGGCATCGCGGTCCGGCTCTTGACCCGGGGCCTGCTGCCCGGCGGTCTCCGCCGCATCCGCGCCGTGCTCGCAAGCATGCCCCTGAACGCCCCCGGCAAATGGCCGCTGGCGCTCCTGGACTGGAGCGCGGGACTCGCCATGCGCGATTACGTGGAGCGCCATTTCCCCTCCGCCGACGTGCCCAGGCGCCGCCTCGACCGGTTCGTGGAAAGCCTCACGGCAGCCGCGGCACGCTATGTCCGCGAAGGGGGGCTGGGACTCGCCCTGGCGCAGGGCGAGTGCCCCAATCTATTGGTCGAGCTCAAAGGCTTCCTGGACGCCCGCTTTTTCGCGCGCGCCGCTCGCCCGCTGAAGCGCCTGCTCAAGAATACCCGTTCCACGGTGACGCTCCACGTCGGCGAACTCCAGGCACGCCAGACGGCGGCCTTCCAACGGCTGCTGGCGCGCCTTGCCTGCTATGGCGACCGAATCTTCATCATCGTCGACGAAAGGCTGCGCGACCGCATCGAGATCGATTCCTCCGTCTTCAACCTTGTCCTCGATCCGCACGTTCCCTGAGGCCCGCCTTGGAAGCGCAACTGACCATCACGGGGTTCATCCCCTTCACGACCACCGACTATCCCGGCTGCCTTGCCGCCGTACTGTTCACGCAGGGCTGCCCCTGGGCATGCCGGTATTGCCACAATCCCCATTTGCGCCCGTCCCAGCAAGCGTCCCCGCCCATCGGCTGGGAGAGCGTCACACGGTTCCTGGCCGGCCGAACGGGCCTGCTCGACGGCGTCGTCTTCAGCGGCGGCGAACCCACCCTGCAACGCGGGATATCCGACGCGTTGCGCGAAATCCGCGCGATGCGCTTCAAGACCGGGCTGCACACGGCAGGCATCTACCCCGAGCGGCTCGCAAGCGTGCTCCCGCTCCTCGACTGGGTCGGGCTCGACATCAAGAGCCTGCCGGCAGGCTATGCAGGCATCACGGGAACGCAAGGGAGCGGAGCGCGCGCCTTCCGGAGCCTCAGGCTGGTCCTCGACAGCGGCATCGCCCATGAGGTCCGCACCACGGTCCATGCCCAGCTGACCACCGTCGGGGAGCTCATCGCGCTCGCCCACACCCTGGCCGATGCAGGAGTCCGCCATTACGCGCTGCAGGCGTTCCGTCCCCAGGGGTGCATCGACCCGTCCCTGGCCGCGGATGATGGCGCACAACCGATCGTCGAGGCGGTCCATGAGCGCATCGCGCCCTTGTTCGAAACCTTTCGCATACAAGCCGGGGCCGCCGATTGAGCCCCGAAGATGGGAACAGGGGCGCCAAGCGCCCCTGCGAACTGCTGCCGACTTGGGGGAAGAGCCGATCAGAGGTGGGAGAGGTATTCCGCGACCGCACTGATCTGCGTCGGGGTGAGCTTCGCGGCGATGACGCGCATCATCTTGCCGCCATCATTCGTGCGTTGTCCAGATTGAAACGCGTGCAGCTGCGCCTCGATGTACTGCGCATGTTGGCCGGCCAAGTGCGGGAAGAAGGGCGCGATGCCCTGACCCGCCCGGCCATGACAGGCGGCACACGCCGGCACGTCACCCGCCCCCACCGTGAAGATCTGCTTGCCCTGCGAGGCCAGGCGCTGATCGCCGCCCGTGCTCGGGGTGATCTTCTGCGCATGGAAATAGGCCCCGAGAGCGACCATCTGCTGGGGCGTCAGGGTTGCCGCCATCCCGGCCATGATCGGGTTGGCGCGCGCGCCGCTCTTGAAATCCGCCAGTTCCTTGGCGATGTACGCGGCACCCTGCGAGGCCAAGCGCGGATAGGTCGGAACCACGCTATTGCCGTCGGCGCCATGGCAAGCCGAGCAGACTGAGGCAACAATCTGGGCCGCATTCACGGTGCCGCCCGATGCCGCAGGGGCCGCGCTCGCGGCAGGGGCGGCAACTGCAGGCAGCGCACCCAGCGCACCGGCCATCACGACCGCCATCGTCCATACTTTCATCTCTACCCCCTTGTTTCCGAAATTGACTGTTGTCGTTTTGGCTCGTCCGGGGGCAAGCCCCTCGGACTCGAGCGCTATTGTCCGCCGCCCAGCTCATGCACGTAGGCGGTAAGCACCTTGATCTGCACCGGCGTGAGGCGATCCTTCCAGGTCGGCATCACGCCCTTGTACACCCCGCCCTCGATCGTGTGCGCCACCGCCG
>JAJYKK010000029.1 GCA_021788645.1 Pseudomonadota bacterium | reverse complement strand
CGTCTGGCTCAAGCTGGAGCCGCACGAGGCGGGCAAGGGCTATGAATTCGTCGACGCCATCAAGGGCGGCGTGGTGCCGCGCGAGTATATCCCGGCGGTCGACAAGGGGCTCCAGGACACCCTGCCCAACGGCGTGCTGGCCGGATTCCCGGTCGTCGACGTGAAAGTGACGCTGTTCGACGGCTCCTACCATGAGGTGGACTCCTCTGAAAACGCCTTCAAGATGGCCGCCTCGATTGCCTTCAAGGACGGCATGCGCAAGGCCAATCCCGTGTTGCTCGAGCCGATGATGGCGGTCGAAGTCGAGACGCCGGAGGAATACATGGGCGATGTGATGGGCGACTTGTCCTCACGGCGCGGCATGATCCAGGGCATGGACGACACGCCTTCCGGGAAGATCATCAAGGCCGAGGTGCCGCTTGCCGAGATGTTTGGCTACTCGACGGCGCTGCGTTCGGCGACGCAAGGTCGTGCGACGTACACGATGGAATTCAAGCATTATGCGGAAGCGCCGAAGAACGTCGCGGATGCGGTGATCAACAAGAAGTGACGGGTCAGTAGAGAGGAAATCATCATGGCAAAAGGCAAATTTGAGCGGAAGAAGCCGCACGTGAACGTTGGGACGATTGGTCACGTGGATCATGGGAAGACGACGCTGACGGCGGCGATCACTTCGATTTTGTCGAAGAAGTTTGGTGGCGAGGCGAAGAAGTACGACGAGATTGACTCGGCGCCGGAGGAGAAGGCGCGGGGGATTACGATCAACACGGCGCACGTGGAGTACGAGACGGAGAATCGGCACTATGCGCACGTGGACTGTCCTGGGCATGCGGACTACGTGAAGAACATGATCACGGGTGCGGCGCAGATGGACGGGGCGATTTTGGTGGTATCGGCGGCGGACGGTCCGATGCCGCAGACGCGGGAGCATATATTGCTGGCGCGGCAGGTGGGTGTTCCGTACATTGTGGTGTATTTGAACAAGGCGGACATGGTGGACGATCCTGAGCTTCTGGAGTTGGTGGAGATGGAGGTTCGGGAGCTGCTGTCGAAGTATGATTTTCCTGGAGACGACACGCCGATCGTGGTGGGGAGTGCGCTGAAGGCGCTGGAGGGGGACCAGTCGGAGATTGGGGAGCCTTCGATCATCAAGCTGGCGGCGGCGCTGGACACGTACATTCCGGAGCCGAAGCGGGCGATTGACGGGGCGTTTCTGATGCCGGTGGAAGACGTGTTTTCGATTTCTGGTCGCGGGACGGTGGTGACGGGGCGCGTGGAGCGCGGGATCATCAAGGTGGGCGACGAAGTGGAGATTGTGGGGCTTCGGGCGACGCAGAAGACGACGTGCACCGGTGTTGAGATGTTCCGGAAGCTTCTGGACCAGGGGCAGGCTGGGGACAACGTTGGGGTGTTGCTGCGGGGCACGAAGCGCGAGGACGTGGAGCGCGGTCAGGTGCTGGCGAAGCCGGGATCGATCACGCCGCACACGAAGTTCACGGCGGAGATTTATGTGTTGTCGAAGGAGGAGGGCGGGCGTCATACGCCGTTCTTCACGGGCTACCGGCCGCAGTTTTACTTCCGGACGACGGACGTGACGGGGGCGGTGGAGCTGCCGGCGGGGACGGAGATGGTGATGCCGGGCGACAACGTGAGCGTGACGGTGTCCTTGATTGCGCCGATCGCGATGGAAGAGGGGCTGCGCTTCGCGATCCGCGAAGGCGGCCGTACCGTCGGCGCCGGCGTCGTCGCGAAAGTCATCGAGTAAGGGCGCCAAGGCGCGAGGTGATGGTGCGCGGCGTCTGCGCGCACGGAACTGTTTGAAGTACGGAAGGCCAGTAGCTCAATTGGCAGAGCGTCGGTCTCCAAAACCGAAGGTTGGGGGTTCGAGACCCTCCTGGCCTGCCACAATTGCAAATCTCTTGGAGCGGGTGGTTCGCTTCTCCCGTGTGCTGAAAGCCCAATCGCCGCGCACGGGACCATGGCGGGCGGCGCTGCCTGGTGATCGGAAGGTATGGCAGACAAACTGAAACTGGGCATCGCCCTGGCGCTTGCGCTGGCGGGCATCGTGGCCACCTATTTCCTGGCGGCGCAGCCGCTCATCCTGAGGCTGCTCGCGGTGCTGGTCGGCTTCGGGCTGGCTGCGGCCATGGGCCTGCAGACGGCACCTGGCCAGCGGTTCGCCGGGTTCTCTCGCGATGCCTGGGCCGAGACGCGCAAGGTCGTCTGGCCGACCCGCAAGGAGACCCTCCAGACCACCGGCGTCGTGCTGCTCCTCGTGGTGGTGATGGCCGCCTTCCTGATGTTGGTGGATGCGGGCCTGGCGTGGGCCGTGAAGGCGTTGTTAGGAAGGGGAAGCTGATGGCCAAGCGCTGGTATGTGGTGCACGCCTATTCGGGGTTCGAGAAGACGGTGAGCCGGACGCTGCGCGAGCGCATCGAGCGGGCCGGCATGCAGGACCGCTTCGGCGAGATCCTGGTACCCGTCGAGGAGGTCGTCGAGATGAAGGGCGGCCAGAAAAGCATCAGCGAACGCAAGTTTTTTCCGGGCTATGTGCTGGTCCAGATGGAGATGTCCGACGAGACATGGCATCTGGTCAAGAATACGCCCAAGGTCACCGGCTTCGTCGGCGGCGCGGCCACTAGGCCGACGCCGATCAGCGACAAGGAAGTGGATGCGATTTTGCACCAGATCCAGGAGGGCGTGGAGAAGCCGCGTCCCAAGGTGCTGTTCGAAGTGGGCGAGGCGGTGCGCGTGACCGAGGGTCCGTTCACCGATTTCCACGGCAGCGTGGAAGAGGTCAACTACGAGAAGAACAAGCTGCGCGTGTCCGTCCTCATCTTCGGGCGCGCGACCCCGGTCGAGCTGGATTTCGGCCAGGTGGAAAAGGCGTAGGGTTTCGCGCCGCGCCCGGTTCGGCGCGCGGTGGCCGTGACGGGGAGCCCGGGCGACGCATCGGGCGCTTGCACCCAATTTTAGGAGCATCATCAAGTGGCTAAGAAAATCGTAGGCTACGTCAAGCTGCAGGTTCCTGCAGGCAAGGCGAATCCGAGTCCGCCGATCGGGCCTGCCCTGGGGCAGCGCGGGCTCAACATCATGGAGTTCTGCAAGGCGTTCAACGCGCAGACGCAGGGCATGGAGCCCGGCCTGCCGGTGCCCGTGATCATCACGGCCTATGCCGACAAGAGCTTCACCTTCGTTCTCAAGACCCCCCCCGCCTCCGTGCTGATCAAGAAGGCGGCCGGTCTGCAGAAAGGCAGCCCGCGGCCGCATACCGACAAGGTCGGCAAGCTCACCCGCGCGCAGGCGGAGCAGATCGCGCAAACCAAGATGCCCGATCTCACGGCGGCCGATCTCGATGCCGCGGTGCGGACCGTGGCTGGCAGTGCCCGCAGCATGGGCGTTGACGTTGAGGGGGTCTAGACATGGCGCAGCTGTCGAAGCGGGCGCGGAGCATCCGCGAAAAGGTGGACCGGACGCGGGCATACGCCATCGAGGATGCGCTCGTCCTGGTCAAGGATACGGCGACCGCCAAGTTTGACGAGTCGGTCGACGTGGCGATCAACTTGGGCGTGGATGCCCGCAAGTCGGACCAGTTGGTGCGGGGCTCGGTCGTGCTGCCGAGGGGCACCGGGAAGACCGTGCGCATCGCGGTATTCGCCCAGGGCGATGCGGCGCGCGCGGCCGAGGCCGCCGGAGCCGACATCGTCGGATTCGAAGAGTTGGCGGCCGAAGTCAAGGGCGGCCGGCTCGACTTCGATGTGGTCATCGCGAGCCCTGACGCCATGCGCGTCGTGGGCCAGCTGGGTCAGATCCTGGGGCCGCGCGGCTTGATGCCCAACCCGAAGGTCGGCACCGTCACCCCCGATGTGGCCGGGGCGGTGAAGAATGCCAAGGCGGGCCAGGTGCAGTATCGCACCGACAAGGGCGGCATCGTTCAGGCGAGCATCGGACGGGCCTCCTTCCCGGTTGACGCGCTGCGGGAAAACCTGAGCGCCCTGGTTGACGCGCTCAACAAGGCCAAACCGGCGGCGGCGAAGGGCATCTATCTGAAGCGGATCGCGGTGTCGAGCACGATGGGCATCGGCGTGCGCGTCGACCCGGCCAGTCTTGCGCCGGCATGATATGCAGGATGCGCCGCCGGCACGACGGGCGGCGTGAGAGGGCTTTGGGCTGCCGGAAACGGCAGGTTGTCAAAGACCGTAGGTATCCGGTGGACGGCGGGATTCAAGCCGCCGGGATTTAATGGACCGCGGGGTGGGGCCGGGTTGCAAGCTTGGCCCTTTGCTTCCGTGGGACGCCTACGCAGATGGCGTACCCTTGGGCAGGAAATGTTCTCCTGATTGACAAGGTCGCCGATATCGCCCGGGTTCGCGCGGGGACTCTCGCGCGGGGACGGGCGGCGTAAAGGAGGGGAAGACCTTGAGTCTGAATCTTGAAGAGAAAAAGGCGGTCGTGGCCGAAGTGAGCGCACAAGTGGCACGCTCACAGGCCATTGTAATCGCCGAGTATCACGGCCTGCAAGTGGGAAAGATCACCGAGCTGCGCGCGAAGGCGCGCGGCGCCGGGGTCTATTTCCGCGTGCTCAAGAACACCCTCGTGCGGCGTGCCGTCGCGGATACCCCGTTTGCCAAGCTCGGCGACCACATGGTCGGCCCGCTGGTCTATGGGATGTCCGACGATCCGGTTGCCGTGGCGAAGGTGCTGAATGAGTTTGCCAAGGTCAACGATCAGTTCGTGATCAAGGCGGGCGCTTTGGCGGATTTCGTGATGACCTCCTCGGATGTCGCGAATCTCGCCAACATGCCGAGCCGCGAGGAGTTGCTGGCCAGGCTGATGGGCACCATGCAAGCGCCCGTCGCCAAGTTCGTCCAGACCCTCAACGAGGTGCCCGCGAGATTCGTGCGCACCCTGGCGGCGGTGCGCGACCAAAAGCAGGCAGCGTAAACATTTGCGGCCGGTGCGGAGCTTTTCCTCCGGCGGGCCGTCTAAACTAAATGAATGGAGAACATGATGGCTCTTTCCAAAGCTGAAATTCTTGATGCGATCGCCGAGATGTCGGTGCTTGACCTGTCTGACCTGATCAAGCAGATGGAAGAAAAATTTGGCGTGTCGGCGGCCGCCGCCGCCGTCGCCGTGGCCGCGCCGGCCGCCGGTGGGGCGGCAGCCGCCCCCGCCGCCGAAGAGAAGACCGAGTTCGACGTGGTCCTCACCGCAGTGGGCGACAATAAGGTGAACGTGATCAAGGCGGTGCGCGCGATCACCGGGCTTGGCCTCAAGGAAGCCAAGGACCTGGTGGACGGGGCCCCCAAGGCGGTCAAGGAAGGCGTGTCCAAGGCGGATGCCGAAGCCATCCAGAAGCAGATCACCGAAGCAGGCGGAACCTGCGAAATCAAGTAGTCAGCCGGGCTTGCAGGCCGGCGGCGATAGCGCCGCCGGCCTGTCGAGACGCTTGAGATATCAAGGCGCCCTGCGGGCTCACGGGCGTCACGCCAGGCAAATTAGACGGTACCCGCGGAAACTAGTGCCAGACCCGAAGTCGAACGCGCAGACCAGAATTCGCAAGCCGGATCTCCGCATCCCCCGAGCCTTTCCAGGCAGGTGGGGTAGGGGTGCGGCTTTTCTCCTTTTGTTGGTTCAGGCGCTTCTCTCCCAAAGCCTCTCCTTGGAGATATTATGAGCTACTCATTCACCGAGAAAAAACGCATACGCAAAAGCTTTGCCAAGCGGCCCAGCATTCTCTCGGTACCGTTCCTCTTGGCGACGCAGCTGGATTCCTACGCGTCGTTTCTGCAAGCTGAGGAGCAGCCCACGGCTCGCAAGAACGAAGGCCTGCAGGCCGCGTTCACGTCCATGTTTCCGATTGTAAGCCATTCCGGCAATGCGAAGCTCGATTTCGTGAGTTATGCTCTGGGAGAGCCCCCGTTCGACGTCAAGGAATGCCAGCAGCGCGGCCTGACCTTCGCCGCGCCGTTGCGCGCCAAGGTGCGGCTGACCCTGATGGATCGCGATGCCGCCAAGCCGACGGTGAAGGAAGTCAAGGAGCAGGAAGTGTACATGGGCGAGATTCCGCTCATGACCGAGACCGGCTCCTTCGTGGTCAACGGGACCGAACGGGTCATCGTCTCCCAGCTGCACCGCTCCCCGGGCGTCTTCTTCGAGCACGACCGGGGCAAGACCCATGCCTCCGGCAAGCTGCTGTTTTCCGCGCGGATCATTCCCTACCGCGGCTCGTGGCTGGACTTCGAATTCGATCCCAAGGACTATCTCTATTTCCGCGTGGATCGACGCCGCAAGATGCCGGCGACGACGCTGCTCAAGGCCCTGGGCTATGGCCCGGAGCAGATTCTGGACCTGTTTTTCGTCACCGACACCTTCCATTTTGGCAAGAAGGGCATCCAGTTCGAGCTGGTGGCCGACCGCCTGCGCGGGGAGATTGCGCGCTTCGACATCCTGACCAAGGCGGGCGAGCTGATCGTGCCCAAGGACAAGCGCATCACCGCGAAGCATATCCGCGAGATCGAGAAGGCCGGCCTCGACAAGATGCCGGTGCCCGACGAGTTCGTGCTGGGACGGATCCTGGCGCATGACGTGGTGGACAAGGCCAGCGGGGAGGTCATCGCACGCGCGAACGACGAGATCACCGACGAGGCGCTGGACAAGCTGCGCGCCGGTTCGGTGGCCGCCATCCGCACGCTGTACGTCAATGATCTGGATCAGGGGCCGTACATCTCCCAGACCCTCAGAATCGACGAGACGGCCGACGAAATGGCCGCGCAGGTCGCCATCTACCGCATGATGCGGCCGGGCGAGCCGCCGACCGAGGAGGCCGTCAAGGCGCTGTTCAACGGGCTTTTCTTCAGCGAGGACCGCTACGACCTGTCGCCGGTCGGGCGCATGAAGTTCAATCGGCGGATCGGGCGTGACGAGCTCACCGGTGCCGGCACGCTGAGCAACGAGGACATCACGGCGGTGATGAAGATCCTGGTCGAGCTGCGCAATGGCCGCGGCGAGATCGACGATATCGACCATCTCGGCAACCGGCGCGTGCGCTCGGTGGGGGAACTGGCCGAGAACCAGTTCCGCGCGGGGCTGGTGCGGGTCGAGCGCGCCGTGAAGGAGCGCTTGAGCCAGGCGGAGTCGGAGAATCTGATGCCGCACGACCTCATCAACGCGAAGCCGGTGTCGGCGGCGATCAAGGAATTCTTCGGGTCGAGCCAGCTGTCGCAGTTCATGGACCAGACCAACCCGCTGTCCGAGATCACCCACAAGCGGCGCGTCTCGGCGCTGGGGCCGGGCGGGTTGACGCGCGAGCGGGCGGGCTTCGAGGTGCGCGACGTGCACCCGACCCATTACGGGCGCGTGTGCCCGATCGAGACGCCGGAAGGGCCGAACATCGGCCTCATCAACTCGCTCGCCCTGTATGCGCGGACGAACGCGTACGGCTTCCTCGAGACCCCGTACCGCCGCGTCGAGCAGGGGCGCGTGACCGACGAGGTGGAGTATCTTTCGGCCATCGAGGAAAGCAAGTACGTCATCGCCCAGGCCAATGCGGAACTGGACGAGAAGGGCGCCTTCGTGAACGACATCGTGTCGTGCCGGCACAAGAACGAGTTCACGCTGGCGGCACCGGAACGCATCGAATACATGGACATCGCGCCCGCGCAGATCGTCTCGGTGGCGGCCTCGCTGATTCCGTTTCTCGAGCACGACGACGCCAACCGCGCGCTCATGGGCTCCAACATGCAGCGCCAGGCGGTGCCCTGCCTGCGCGCCGAGAAGCCGCTCGTCGGCACCGGCATCGAACGTACGGCGGCGGTCGACTCGGGGACCACGGTGCAGGCGCGCCGTGGGGGCGTGGTGGACTACGTCGATGCCGCGCGCATCGTGGTTCGTGTCCACGACGAGGAGGCGCGCTCGGGCGAGGTCGGGGTCGACATCTATAATCTGATCAAATACACGCGCTCGAATCAGAACACCAACATCAACCAGCGGCCCCTCGTGCGGGTGGGCGACATCATCGCCCGCGGCGATGTTATCGCCGACGGGGCGTCCACCGACACGGGCGAACTGGCGCTGGGCCAGAACCTGCTCGTGGCCTTCATGCCCTGGAACGGCTACAACTTCGAGGACTCCATCCTGATCTCCGAGCGCGTCGTCGCCGATGACCGCTACACCTCCATCCACATCGAAGAGCTGTCGGTGGTGGCCCGCGACACCAAGCTGGGCCCGGAAGAGATCACCCGCGACATCTCGAACCTGAGCGAGCACATGCTTTCGCGTCTGGACGAGTCGGGCATCGTGTACATCGGCGCCGAGGTCGAGGCGGGCGATGTCCTGGTGGGAAAGGTCACGCCCAAGGGCGAGACGCAGCTCACCCCGGAGGAGAAGCTGCTGCGCGCGATCTTCGGCGAGAAGGCTTCCGACGTCAAGGACACGTCGTTGCGGGTGCCTTCGGGGATGTCGGGCACGGTCATCGATGTGCAGGTGTTCACCCGCGAGGGGATCGAGCGGGATAAGCGCGCCGCCCAGATCATCGACGACCAGCTCAAGCAGTACAAGAAGGATTTGGCCGATCAGATGCGCATCGTCGAAGACGACGCGTTCGGGCGGATCAAGCGCCTGCTGGTGGGCAAGGTGGCCAATGGCGGTCCCAAGAAGCTGGCCAAGGGCACGGTGGTCGAGGAGGCCTACCTCGACGGATTGAATCGCCACGACTGGTTCGATGTTCGGCTGAGCGAGGAGACGGCCGCGCGCGCGCTGGAATCCCTCAAGGACAGCCTGGCCCAGAAGCGCGTCGAGTTCGATGCGGCCTACGAGGAGAAGCGGAAGAAGCTGACGGCGGGCGATGAGCTGCCCCCGGGCGTGCAGAAGATGGTCAAGGTGTATGTGGCGGTCAAGCGGCGCCTGCAGCCGGGCGACAAGATGGCCGGACGCCACGGCAACAAGGGCGTGGTGTCCAAGATCGTGCCGGTCGAGGACATGCCCTACACCGCCGACGGGATGCCGATGGACATCGTGCTGAATCCGCTCGGCGTGCCCTCGCGGATGAACGTCGGCCAGATTCTCGAGACCCATCTGGGATGGGCCGCGAAGGGGCTGGGCACCCGCATCGGGCGCATGCTGAAGGCGCAAGCCAAGCTCGGCGAGCTGCGCGGCTTCCTCGAGAAGGTGTACAACAGCACCGGCAAGAAGGAGGACATCGCCGGGCTCACCGACGCCGAGATCATGGATCTCGCGCAGGGCCTCAAGCGCGGGGTGCCCTTTGCCACGCCGGTGTTCGACGGCGCGACCGAGGACGAGATCAAGGACATGCTGGAGCTTGCCGGCTTGCCCCGCAGCGGTCAGATCACCCTGACCGACGGGCGCACAGGCGAAGCCTTCGACCGCCCGGTCACCGTGGGCTACATGCATGTCCTGAAGCTGCATCACCTGGTCGACGACAAGATGCATGCGCGATCCACCGGCCCCTACAGCCTGGTGACCCAGCAGCCGCTGGGCGGCAAGGCGCAATTCGGCGGACAGCGCTTCGGCGAGATGGAAGTCTGGGCGCTGGAGGCCTACGGCGCTGCCTACACCCTGCAGGAAATGTTGACGGTCAAGTCCGACGACGTGACCGGGCGCACCAAGGTGTACGAGAACATCGTCAAGGGCGAGCACCGGATCGATGCCGGCATGCCGGAATCCTTCAACGTTCTGGTCAAGGAAATTCGCTCGCTCGCGATCGACATCGATCTGGAGCGCTATTAAGGGGTTGGACTCGCGCACGCGCTCGGATGGTAGGGATGGTGTGGCAGGCGGCGAATTAGGAGATGCACAATGAAAGCATTGTTGGATTTGTTCAAGCAGGTGACTCAGGAAGAGGAATTCGACGCGATCAAGATCGGGCTGGCCTCGCCTGAGAAGATCCGGACCTGGTCCTTCGGCGAGGTCAAGAAGCCGGAGACCATCAACTACCGCACCTTCAAGCCCGAGCGCGACGGCCTGTTCTGCGCCAAGATCTTCGGCCCGACCAAGGACTACGAATGCCTTTGCGGGAAGTACAAGCGCCTCAAGCACCGCGGCGTGATTTGCGAGAAATGTGGCGTCGAGGTGACGCTCTCCAAGGTCCGCCGCGAGCGCATGGGCCATATCGAGCTGGCGAGCCCGGTGGCGCACATCTGGTTCCTCAAGTCGCTGCCGTCGCGCCTGGGCATGGTGCTGGACATGACGCTGCGGGACATCGAGCGGGTGCTGTATTTCGAAGCGTACGTGGTCACCGATCCCGGGATGACGCCGCTCAACCGCTGCCAGCTGCTCTCCGAGGATGACTACCTGACCAAGGTGGAGGAGTATGGCGACGAGTTCAAGGCGGCGATGGGCGCCGAGGGGGTGCGTGACCTGCTGCGCGCGCTCGACCTCAACGCCGAGATCGACACCCTGCGCAAGGAGCTGGAGGCCACCGGCTCGGATACCAAGATCAAGAAGATCGCCAAGCGCCTGAAGGTGCTGGAAGCCTTCCAGAAGTCCGGGATCAAGCCGGAATGGATGATCATGGAGGTCCTGCCGGTCCTGCCGCCGGAGCTGCGCCCCCTGGTGCCGCTCGACGGCGGGCGCTTCGCGACTTCCGACCTGAACGACCTGTACCGCCGCGTCATCAACCGCAACAACCGGCTGAAGCGTCTGCTCGAGCTCAAGGCGCCGGAAATCATCTGCCGCAACGAAAAGCGCATGCTGCAGGAGGCCGTCGATTCCCTGCTCGACAACGGGCGCAGGGGCAAGGCGATGACCGGGGCCAACAAGCGCCCGCTCAAGTCGCTTGCCGACATGATCAAGGGCAAGGGCGGGCGCTTCCGCCAGAATCTGCTGGGCAAGCGGGTCGACTATTCCGGGCGCTCGGTGATCGTGGTGGGGCCGCAATTGAAGCTGCATCAATGCGGATTGCCCAAGAAGATGGCCCTCGAGCTGTTCAAGCCGTTCATCTTCCACAAGCTGGAGGTGCTGGGGCTCGCCACCACCATCAAGGCGGCCAAGCGCATGGTGGAGGCGGAGGCGCCGGAGGTGTGGGACATCCTCGAGGACGTGATTCGCGAACATCCGGTCATGCTCAATCGGGCGCCGACCTTGCACCGCCTCGGTATCCAGGCGTTCGAGCCGGTGCTGATCGAAGGCAAGGCGATCCAGCTGCATCCCCTGGTGTGCGCGGCCTTCAACGCCGACTTCGACGGCGACCAGATGGCGGTGCACGTGCCCCTGTCGCTGGAAGCGCAGATGGAGGCGCGCACGTTGATGCTGTCCTCCAACAACGTGCTGTCGCCCGCGAACGGTGAGCCCATCATCGTGCCGTCGCAAGACATCGTGCTGGGCCTCTATTACATGACGCGCGAGCGCATCAACGCGCGCGGCGAGGGGACGATGTTCGCCGATTTGGGCGAGGTCTCGCGGGCCTATGAGTCGCGCCAGGTCGAGCTGCATGCCCGCGTCAAGGTCCGCATCAAGGAAGTCGAGGTCGACGCCGCCGGGGACAAGCGCGAGAAGGTGACGCGTTACGACACGACCGTCGGGCGTGCGTTGCTCTCCGAGATCCTGCCGCCCGGCCTGCCCTTCGAGTTCATCAACAAGGCGCTCAAGAAGAAGGAGATCTCCAAGCTCATCAATGCCAGCTTCCGCCGGTGCGGCCTGCGGGAGACCGTGATTTTTGCGGACAAGCTCATGTATACGGGGTTTACCCTGGCCACCCGCGCCGGCATTTCGATCGCCGTGGGCGACATGCTGGTGCCGGTGCAAAAGCACGACCTCATCAGCGTGGCGGAGAAGGAAGTCAAGGAGATCGAGTCGCAGTATACCTCCGGGCTCGTGACCCAGGGCGAACGCTACAACAAGGTGGTCGACATCTGGGGGCGCGCGGGCGACATGGTGGCCAAGGCCATGATGACGCAGCTGGGACAGGAGCAGGTCCACAATCGCGAAGGCAAGGCGGTGGCCCAGGAATCGTTCAACTCCATCTATATGATGGCCGATTCCGGCGCCCGGGGCTCGGCCGCGCAGATCCGGCAGCTCGCCGGCATGCGCGGCCTGATGGCCAAGCCCGACGGCTCGATCATCGAGACGCCGATTACCGCGAACTTTCGTGAGGGGCTCAACGTCCTGCAGTACTTCATTTCCACCCATGGCGCGCGCAAGGGCCTGGCGGACACCGCGCTCAAGACCGCCAATTCGGGCTATCTGACGCGGCGCCTGGTCGACGTGACCCAGGACCTGGTGGTCACCGAGCACGACTGCGGCACGACCCAGGGCATGGCCATGAAGGCCCTGGTGGAAGGCGGCGAAGTGGTCGAGCCGTTGCGCGAGCGGATTCTCGGACGGGTCGCGGCGGTCGATATCGTCAATCCGGAGAGTGGAGAGACGGTGTTCGACGCCGGACGGCTGCTGGACGAGGACGCCGTCGAGACTATCGAGACGTTGGGGATCGACGAGGTGAAGGTGCGCACGCCCTTGACCTGCGATACCCGCTATGGCTTGTGCGCCCAATGCTACGGGCGCGACCTCGGCCGCGGCCAGCTGGTGAACGTGGGCGAGGCGGTCGGGGTGATTGCCGCCCAGTCGATCGGCGAGCCGGGCACCCAGCTCACCATGCGCACCTTCCACATCGGGGGCGCGGCCTCCCGTGCGGCGGTGGCGAGCCAGATCGATGCCAAGTCCAATGGCGTGGCCCGCTTCCTGTCGGGGATGCGCTATGTCACCAACCCGAAGGGCGAGCAGATCGTGATCTCGCGTACCGGCGAGATCGGCGTGGTGGACGACAATGGTCGGGAGCGGGAACGGCACAAGGTGCCCTATGGCGCGACGCTCGCGGTCAACGACGGCGACGCCGTCAAGGCGGGACAGATCTTCGCGACCTGGGATCCGCACACCCGTCCCATCATCACGGAGTATGCCGGCCAGGTTCGCTTCGAGAACGTGGAAGAGGGCGTGACCGTCGCCAAGCAGATCGACGAGGTGACGGGCCTGTCGACCCTCGTGGTGATCGATCCCAAGCGGCGAGGCGTGGCGCAGGGCAAGGGCCTGCGGCCGCAGGTCAAGCTGCTCGACGAGGCGGGCGGTGAAGTGCACATCGCCGGCACCGAACTGCCGGTCAACATCACCTTCCAGGTCGGCTGCATCATTACCGTGAAGGACGGCCAGGCGGTGTCCGTGGGCGACGTGCTGGCGCGCATCCCGCAAGAGACTTCGAAGACGCGCGACATCACGGGCGGTCTGCCGCGCGTGGCGGAGCTCTTCGAGGCGCGCTCGCCGAAGGACGCGGGCACGCTCGCGGAAGTGACCGGGACGGTCTCCTTCGGCAAGGATACCAAGGGCAAGCAGCGCCTGGTCATCACCGATCTCGACGGGGTGGCGCATGAGTATCTCATCCCGAAGGACAAGCATGTGACCGCCCACGACGGCCAAGTGGTCAACAAGGGCGAGATGATCGTGGACGGCCCGGCGGATCCGCATGACATCCTGCGTCTGCTCGGCGTCGAGGCGCTTGCGCGCTACATCACCGACGAGGTGCAGGACGTCTATCGGCTGCAGGGCGTGAAGATCAACGACAAGCACATCGAGGTGATCGTGCGCCAGATGCTGCGCCGCGTCACCATCCAGGATCCTGGCGATACCCGCTTCATCCAGGGCGAGCAGCTGGAGCGCGCCGAGGTGCTGGAGGAGAACGAGCGGGTGGAGGGCGAGGGCAAGGCCGCGGCCGCCTACGAGTATGTGCTGCTGGGGATCACGAAGGCCTCCCTGTCGACGGATTCCTTCATCTCCGCCGCATCCTTCCAGGAAACCACCCGGGTGCTGACGGAAGCGGCCATCCTGGGGAAGAAGGACGACCTGCGCGGCCTCAAGGAAAACGTCATCGTGGGGCGCCTCATTCCGGCGGGCACCGGGCTTGCGTACCACAATACGCGGCGCAAGCAGGCGCTCGGCGAAGACATGGCCCCGGAACGCGAGATCACCGAGGAGCCCGAGGCGGCGTCCGGTCAGGAGCAAGTGGCTTGACAGGGCGGCGAAAAGCCAATAAAATCCACAATCTTTTTTGGCCACGGCGCGGGGTTCGCCTCGCGCCGGGTGGCGCTCCGACCGACATGCGAGCGTGGGCGGCCATAAACCGAGCTTTTAGGAATAACGATTCATGCCAACAGTCAACCAATTAGTGCGCAAGCCGCGGGCTGCGAAGCGGGTGAAGAGCAAGGTGCCAGCCCTCGAGAGCTGCCCGCAGCGGCGCGGCGTGTGCACCCGCGTGTACACCACGACCCCGAAGAAGCCGAACTCCGCCCTGCGCAAGGTGGCGCGGGTGCGCCTGACGAACGGGTTCGAGGTCACGAGCTACATCGGGGGCGAAGGCCACAACCTGCAGGAGCACTCGGTGGTCCTCATCCGCGGCGGCCGCGTCAAGGATCTGCCGGGCGTGCGTTACCATACGGTGCGCGGCAGCCTGGATACGGCGGGCGTCAAGGACCGCAAGCAGGGTCGCTCCAAGTACGGCGCCAAGCGCCCGAAGGCGGCGTAGCCTTAAGGTTTTGCGCGAGATCGCACAGCTTAAGTTTTGAGTGATTCGAGGAAGATATGCCAAGACGCAGAGAGGTTCCCAAGCGGGAAGTGTTGCCGGACCCGAAATTCGGTAGTCAGGATGTATCGAAGTTCGTCAACGTGCTCATGACGCAGGGCAAGAAGTCGGTGGCCGAGCGCATCATGTATGGGGCCTTCGAGCAGATCGCGCAGAAGACCGGCAAGAATCCGCTCGATGTGTTCGGGCAGGCGCTGACCAATGTGCGGCCGGTGGTCGAGGTCAAGAGCCGCCGGGTGGGCGGGGCCAACTACCAAGTGCCGGTGGAGGTGCGTTCCTCCCGGCGCACGGCGCTGGCCATGCGCTGGCTCACCGAGGCCGCCCGCAAGCGCGGCGAGAAGTCCATGGGCTTCAGGCTCGCCGGCGAGCTGATGGATGCCGCCGAGGGCCGCGGTTCGGCCATGAAGAAGCGGGAAGAGGTGCATCGCATGGCGGAAGCCAACAAGGCCTTCGCGCACTTCCGCTTCTAGGCCCTTAGGTCCGCGGCGGCTGCGCGGGCCGGTCGGGTTTGATCAATGGATTGCAGGCCCCGGGATGATCCTGGGGCTTGAACATTATGGATTGCTAGCTGTGGCACGTAAAACACCCATCGAACGTTACCGTAACATCGGTATCATGGCGCACATTGATGCGGGCAAGACGACGACGACCGAACGTGTGCTGTTCTATACCGGCGTGTCGCACAAGATCGGCGAGGTTCACGACGGCGCCGCCGTCATGGACTGGATGGAGCAGGAGCAGGAGCGGGGAATCACGATCACCTCGGCTGCGACGACCTGCTTCTGGAAGGGGATGGACAACAACTTTCCCGAGCACCGCATCAATATCCTCGACACCCCGGGACACGTCGACTTCACCATCGAGGTGGAGCGCAGCCTGCGCGTCCTCGACGGCGCCTGCGCGGTCTTCTGCGCGGTGGGTGGCGTGCAGCCGCAGTCCGAAACGGTATGGCGGCAGGCGAACAAGTATGGCGTCCCGCGGCTCGCCTTCGTGAACAAGATGGACCGCTCCGGGGCGAACTTCATGCGCGTGTACGACCAGATGAAGTCGCGCCTCAAGGCCAACCCGGTGCCCATCCAGCTGCCGATCGGCGCCGAGGACAAGTTCGAAGGCGTGATCGACCTGGTCAAGATGAAGGGGATCTACTGGGACGATTCGAGCCAAGGCATGCGCTTCGAGGAGCGCGAGATCCCGGCCGAGCTCGCGGCCGAGGCCAAGAAGTGGCGCGAAGCGATGGTGGAGAGCGCCGCCGAGGCCTCCGAAGAGCTGATGAACAAGTATCTTGAGGAAGGCGATCTCTCCGTCGCCGACATCAAGCGGGGATTGCGCGCCCGCACGATCCACAACGAGATCGTGCCGATGCTGTGCGGCTCCGCGTTCAAGAACAAAGGGGTGCAGGCGATGCTCGACGCGGTGATCGAGCTTCTGCCCTCGCCGGTGGACATCCCCGCCGTCAAGGGCCATCTGGAAAACGGACAGGAAGCCGCGCGCCATGCGGCCGACGACGAGCCGTTTTCCGCGCTTGCGTTCAAGATCATGACCGACCCCTTCGTCGGCCAGCTGATTTTCTTCCGCGTCTACTCCGGGGTCATCAATTCCGGCGATACCGTGTACAACCCGATCAAGGGCAAGAAGGAGCGCGTCGGGCGGATCCTTCAGATGCACGCCAACCAGCGGGAGGAAATCAAGGAGGTGCGCGCGGGCGACATCGCCGCGGCCGTGGGCCTCAAGGAGGCGACCACCGGCGAGACGCTGTGCGATCCCGGACAGGTCATCGTGCTCGAGCGCATGGAGTTTCCCGAGCCCGTGATCCATGTCGCGGTCGAGCCGAAGACCAAGAGCGACCAGGAGAAAATGGGCATCGCGCTCAACCGGCTGGCGCAGGAGGACCCCTCCTTCCGCGTGCGCACCGATGAGGAATCGGGGCAAACCATCATTTCCGGGATGGGCGAGCTGCATCTCGAGATCATCGTCGACCGCATGCGGCGGGAGTTCGGGGTCGAGGCCAATGTGGGCGCGCCGCAGGTGGCCTACCGCGAGGCGATCAAGAAGGCGGTCGAGATCGAAGGGAAGTTCATCAAGCAATCCGGCGGCAAGGGCCAATATGGGCACGTCTGGCTCAAGCTGGAGCCGCACGAGGCGGGCAAGGGCTATGAATTCGTCGACGCCATCAAGGGCGGCGTGGTGCCGCGCGAGTATATCCCGGCGGTCGACAAGGGGCTCCAGGACACCCTGCCCAACGGCGTGCTGGCCGGATTCCCGGTCGTCGACGTGAAAGTGACGCTGTTCGACGGCTCCTACCATGAGGTGGACTCCTCTGAAAACGCCTTCAAGATGGCCGCCTCGATTGCCTTCAAGGACGGCATGCGCAAGGCCAATCCCGTGTTGCTCGAGCCGATGATGGCGGTCGAAGTCGAGACGCCGGAGGAATACATGGGCGATGTGATGGGCGACTTGTCCTCACGGCGCGGCATGATCCAGGGCATGGACGACACGCCTTCCGGGAAGATCATCAAGGCCGAGGTGCCGCTTGCCGAGATGTTTGGCTACTCGACGGCGCTGCGTTCGGCGACGCAAGGTCGTGCGACGTACACGATGGAATTCAAGCATTATGCGGAAGCGCCGAAGAACGTCGCGGATGCGGTGATCAACAAGAAGTGACGGGTCAGTAGAGAGGAAATCATCATGGCAAAAGGCAAATTTGAGCGGAAGAAGCCGCACGTGAACGTTGGGACGATTGGTCACGTGGATCATGGGAAGACGACGCTGACGGCGGCGATCACTTCGATTTTGTCGAAGAAGTTTGGTGGCGAGGCGAAGAAGTACGACGAGATTGACTCGGCGCCGGAGGAGAAGGCGCGGGGGATTACGATCAACACGGCGCACGTGGAGTACGAGACGGAGAATCGGCACTATGCGCACGTGGACTGTCCTGGGCATGCGGACTACGTGAAGAACATGATCACGGGTGCGGCGCAGATGGACGGGGCGATTTTGGTGGTATCGGCGGCGGACGGTCCGATGCCGCAGACGCGGGAGCATATATTGCTGGCGCGGCAGGTGGGTGTTCCGTACATTGTGGTGTATTTGAACAAGGCGGACATGGTGGACGATCCTGAGCTTCTGGAGTTGGTGGAGATGGAGGTTCGGGAGCTGCTGTCGAAGTATGATTTTCCTGGAGACGACACGCCGATCGTGGTGGGGAGTGCGCTGAAGGCGCTGGAGGGGGACCAGTCGGAGATTGGGGAGCCTTCGATCATCAAGCTGGCGGCGGCGCTGGACACGTACATTCCGGAGCCGAAGCGGGCGATTGACGGGGCGTTTCTGATGCCGGTGGAAGACGTGTTTTCGATTTCTGGTCGCGGGACGGTGGTGACGGGGCGCGTGGAGCGCGGGATCATCAAGGTGGGCGACGAAGTGGAGATTGTGGGGCTTCGGGCGACGCAGAAGACGACGTGCACCGGTGTTGAGATGTTCCGGAAGCTTCTGGACCAGGGGCAGGCTGGGGACAACGTTGGGGTGTTGCTGCGGGGCACGAAGCGCGAGGACGTGGAGCGCGGTCAGGTGCTGGCGAAGCCGGGATCGATCACGCCGCACACGAAGTTCACGGCGGAGATTTATGTGTTGTCGAAGGAGGAGGGCGGGCGTCATACGCCGTTCTTCACGGGCTACCGGCCGCAGTTTTACTTCCGGACGACGGACGTGACGGGGGCGGTGGAGCTGCCGGCGGGGACGGAGATGGTGATGCCGGGCGACAACGTGAGCGTGACGGTGTCCTTGATTGCGCCGATCGCGATGGAAGAGGGGCTGCGCTTCGCGATCCGCGAAGGCGGCCGTACCGTCGGCGCCGGCGTCGTCGCGAAAGTCATTGAATAGGAAAGCAGTCCATGCAAAGCCAGAAAATCCGCATCCGCCTCAAGGCCTTCGATTATCGCCTGATCGACCAGTCCGCGCTGGAGATCGTCGAGACCGCCAAGCGCACCGGCGCCGTGGTCAAGGGGCCGGTGCCGCTGCCGACGCGCATCGAACGTTTCGATGTGCTGCGCAGCCCCCATGTCAACAAGACCTCGCGCGATCAGTTCGAGATCCGCACGCATCTGCGCCTGATGGACATCATCGATCCGACGGACAAGACGGTCGATGCGTTGATGAAGCTCGACCTGCCCGCCGGCGTGGACGTCGAAATCAAGCTGTAGGCACCAGGAGGGACCGGTCAATCGTAACCGTTCCCTTTAATATAGGAAGAAAATCATGAGCATAGGTCTCCTTGGACGCAAGGTCGGCATGACTCGCATCTTCACGGAGGACGGACGGAGCGTTCCCGTGACCGTGCTGGACGTGTCGAACAACCGCGTCACCCAAATCAAGACGCCCGAGACGGACGGCTACCATGCCGTCCAGGTCGCTTTCGGCACCCGCCGCGCGAACCGGGTCACCAAGCCGCTGGCCGGCCATTTCGCCAAGGCGAATGCCGGCGCCGCCCGCCTCCTCCGGGAATTCAAGGTCGATGGCGAGGCCGCCGGCGCGTTGGCGGCGGGCGCCGCCCTCGATGTGAGCGTGTTCTCCGTCGGACAGATGGTCGATGTGACCGGAACGTCCCAAGGGAAGGGCTTCTCCGGCGTGATCAAGCGGCATAACTTCTCCTCCAATCGCGCGAGCCACGGCAACTCGGTGTCGCACAACAAGCCGGGTTCCATCGGCCAGGCGCAGGACCCCGGCCGGGTCTTCCCGGGCAAGCGCATGGCCGGTCAATACGGCGCGGTGCGCCGCACCGTGCAGAACCTGGAGATCGTGCGCATCGACGCCGAGCGTCATCTTCTCCTGGTGAAGGGGGCGATCCCCGGTTCGAAGGGCGCGGACGTCATGGTCCGGCCCGCGGTGAAGGGGGGCGCATAATGGATCTCAAGCTGATCAACGACCAGGGCGAAGCCACCGCGACGCTCGCCGCTTCCGACGCGCTGTTCGCGCGGGAGTACAACGAGGGCCTGGTACACCAGGTGGTGACGGGTTTCCTTGCCAACGCGCGATCCGGCCAGCGCGCCCAGAAGGGGCGCTCGGAGATCGCCAAGAGCACGCGCAAGCCCTGGCGCCAGAAAGGCACCGGACGTGCCCGTGCGGGGATGGCGTCGAGCCCGCTGTGGCGCGGCGGCGGCAAGATTTTTCCGTCCAGCCCGGACGAGAACTTCACCCACAAGGTCAACCGCAAGATGTATCGCGCGGGCCTGTCGTCGATTTTCTCGCAGCTCGCCCGTGAAGGGCGGCTGTCCGTGGTGGACGACCTGAAGGTCGAGGCGCCGAAGACGAAGCTGCTTGCGCAGAAGCTGAAGGGCATGGGGTTCGAGGATGTGATGGTGCTCACCCATGATCTCGACGACAACCTCTATCTTTCCTCGCGCAACCTGCCGAATGTGCTGGTGGTCGAGGCGAGGCGCGCCGATCCCTACAATCTGGTTCGCTTCGGGCATGTGCTGCTGACCAGGGATGCGGTGAAACAGTTGGAGGAGATGCTGGCATGAACGCACCGAAGACTTCTGAGGAACGGTTGTTGACGATCATTCGGGCGCCGCAGATCTCCGAGAAGGCGACCCATGTGGGGGATAAGTATCGCCAGGTGGTGTTCCGCGTGGCAACGGACGCGACCAAGCCCGAGATCAAGGATGCGGTGGAATTGCTGTTCAAGGTCAAGGTGGCGCATGTGCAGGTCGCCAACGTGAAGGGCAAGCACAAGCGCTTCGGGCGCTTCATCGGCACCCGCAAGAGCTGGAAGAAGGCGTACGTCGCGCTCCAGCCTGGGGAAGAGATCGATTTCGCTGCGGGCGAGGCGTGAGGCTGCGGCCCGAAGGAGAACTAGATGGCAATCGTTAAACTCAAGCCGACATCCCCGGGACGTCGGGCACAGGTCAAGGTCGTCACGCCGGGCCTGCACAAGGGCGCCCCGGTCGCGGGCCTGATCGAGCGCCAGACCGTCAAGGCCGGGCGCAACAACAACGGGCATATCACGACGCGTCACCAGGGCGGTGGCCACAAGCAGCACTACCGGCGGATCGATTTCCGCCGCGACAAGGACGGGGTGCCGGCGACGGTCGAGCGTGTCGAGTACGATCCTAACCGCAGCGCCCACATCGCGCTGCTGTGCTATGTCGATGGCGAGCGGCGCTATATCCTCGCCCCGCGGGGCGTGGGCGCGGGGAGCCAGGTGGTGAGCGGGGCGGAGGCGCCGATCAAGGCGGGCAATGCGCTGCCGCTGCGCAATATTCCCGTGGGCGCGACGATACATGCGGTTGAACTCAAGCCCGGCAAAGGGGCGCAGATTGCCCGCTCGGCCGGCACGTCGGCGCAGCTTTTGGCACGCGAGGGCGACTATGCGCAGTTGCGGCTGCGCTCGGGCGAAATCCGGAAGGTGCATGTCAATTGCCGTGCGACGCTGGGCGAGGTGGGCAACGAAGAACACATGCTGCGGTCCATCGGCAAGGCCGGGGCCCAGCGCTGGCGCGGTGTCCGCCCGACGGTCCGGGGGGTGGCGATGAACCCGGTCGACCATCCGCATGGCGGCGGCGAGGGCAAGACTGCCGCCGGCCGCCATCCCGTGAGCCCGTGGGGGACGCCGACCAAGGGCTATCGTACGCGCTCCAACAAGCGCACCTCCAACATGATTGTGCGCCGTAGGCAAAAGTAGAGGGATAGGGTATGGCTCGTTCAGTGAAGAAAGGCCCGTTCGTCGACGGGCACCTCATGAAGAAGGTGGAAGCGGCGCGCGCGACCAATGACAAACGCCCGATCAAGACCTGGTCGCGGCGCTCGACGGTCCTGCCGGATTTCGTGGGGCTCACCATCGCGGTGCACAACGGTAAGCAGCACATTCCCGTGTATGTTTCGGAGAACATGGTCGGCCACAAGCTGGGCGAGTTCTCGTTGACCCGCACGTTCAAGGGCCATGCGGCCGACAAGAAGGCGAAGAAATAGGAGGCTGTCGATGAGAGTTTCTGCAATCCTGCGGGGCACGCGCCTGTCGGCGCAAAAAGGCCGCCTGGTGGCGGACCAGATCCGTGGGCTGCCGGTCGAGCGGGCCCTCAACGTCCTCGCCTTCAGCCCCAAGAAGGGGGCGGCGATCATCAAGAAGGTGCTGGAGTCGGCGATCGCCAATGCCGAGCACAACGAGGGGGCGGACGTGGACGAACTGAAGGTGGCCGCGATCTGTGTCGACGAGGGCACCACGCTCAAGCGCTTCACCGCGCGGGCGAAGGGCCGGGGCAATCGGATCTCCAAGCCGACCTGCCACGTGACGGTCACAGTGGGCGATTGAGGACAAGGACATGGGACAAAAGATTCATCCGACGGGATTTCGGCTGGCGGTCCAGAGGAACTGGGCATCCCGGTGGTACGCGAACAGCAAGCGCTTTCCCGCCATGCTGATCGACGACATTCGGGTACGCCAGTTTCTCAAGGCCAAACTGGCGCATGCGGCCGTCGGGCGCGTCACGATCGAGCGGCCGGCGCGCAATGCGCGGATTACGATCCACAGCGCGCGGCCGGGTGTGGTGATCGGCAAGAAGGGCGAGGACATCGAATCCCTGAAGGGCCAGCTGCAGAAGATGCTCGGCATTCCCGTGCATCTCACGATCGAGGAGATCCGCAAGCCCGAGACCGATGCGCAGCTCATTGCCGACAGCATCGCCACGCAGCTCGAGAAGCGGGTCATGTTCCGCCGCGCCATGAAGCGGGCGATGCAAAATGCCATGCGGCTGGGCGCGCAGGGCATCAAGATCGAGAGCTCCGGGCGGCTCAACGGGATCGAGATCGCGCGGACCGAGTGGTATCGCGAGGGGCGCGTGCCGCTGCACACGCTGCGCGCGGACATCGATTACGGCTTCGCCGAGGCGAAGACGACTTACGGGGTGCTCGGCATCAAGGTATGGGTGTTCAAGGGCGAAGTGCTGGGCAAGGGCGAGCAGCCCGTCGCCCCCGTGGCGGAGCCCGAGCGCAAGGTCAGAAAGGCAGGAGCCAAACATGCTGCAGCCAGCTAGAAGGAAGTATCGAAAAGAGCAAAAGGGCCGCAACACCGGCCTCGCCACCCGTGGCAACAAGGTGAGCTTCGGCGAGTTCGGCCTGCAGGCGACTGAGCGCGGCCGCCTGACGGCGCGCCAGATCGAGGCGGCACGTCGCGCGATGACCCGCCATATCAAGCGCGGGGGCCGTATCTGGATCCGCATCTTTCCCGACAAGCCGATCAGCAAGAAGCCTGCGGAGGTGCGCATGGGGAACGGCAAAGGCGCGCCCGAATACTATGTGGCCGAGATCCAGCCCGGCAAGATGCTCTATGAAATGGACGGCGTGGCCGAAGTGGCGGCGCGGGAGGCGTTTCGCCTGGCCAGCGCGAAGCTGCCGATCGCCACGAGCTTTGTGTTGCGCCAGGTGGGGAGCTAGATGATGAAGGCAGCCGAACTTCGGACCAAGTCGGTCGAAGAGTTGAACCAGGAACTTGCGGAACTCCTCAAGGCCCACTTCAGCCTGCGCATGCAGGCCGCCACGCAGCAGCTGACCAACACCGCAAGCCTGCGCTCGGTTAAGAAGGACATCGCGCGGGTGCGCACGCTATTGACGGAGAAGGTGGGTAGCCAATGAACGATACGCCTAAGGTGAAACGCACCCTGACCGGGCGCGTGGTCAGCGACAAGATGGACAAGACGGTGACCGTGCTCGTCGAACGCAAGGTCAAGCATCCCCTGCTCGGCAAGGTGATCCGGCGCTCCAAGAAATACCATGCGCACGACGAGGAGAATGCCTTCCATGAAGGGGACCTGGTCCTCATCGAGGAATGCCGCCCCTTGTCCAAGACCAAGTCCTGGCGCGTTACGCAGCTCGTCGAGAAGTCGCGCACGGTCTAAGGGCTTGTGCGGTGAGGACAACCGCGCTACAATAGCTGTCTTTGCCCGCCCCACCTTGGCGGCGGGCATCCAAAACTGGCCGCGAACCACAAGCGGCGCGCCCGGCGCGCCCGGGGCGGAACAAGTTGGAGAACCGAAATGATTCAGATGCAGTCCAGGCTGGATGTTGCTGACAACACTGGTGCGCGCTCGGTCATGTGCATCAAGGTGTTGGGCGGCTCCAAGCGCCGTTATGCCGCCATCGGCGACATCATCAAGGTCACCGTCAAGGATGCCGCCCCGCGCGGGCGCGTCAAGAAGGGCGAGATCTACAACGCCGTCGTGGTGCGTACCGCCAAGGGGGTGCGCCGCACCGACGGGTCGCTCATCAAGTTCGATACCAATGCTGCGGTGTTGCTGAACAACAAGCTCGAGCCGATCGGGACGCGGATTTTCGGGCCGGTCACGCGCGAGCTGCGGACCGAGCGCTTCATGAAGATCGTCTCGCTTGCGCCGGAAGTGCTCTAGGAGTTGACCATGCGCAGAATTCGCAAAGGTGACGACGTGATCGTCACGACAGGCAAGGACAAGGGTAGGCGCGGGACGGTGTTGCGCGTGCTTGCCACGGGGCAGGTGGTGGTCGAGGGCTGCAACAAGGTCAAGAAGCATGTGAAGCCCAACCCCATGAAACAGACCGCAGGCGGCATCGAAGAGAAAGAGATGCCGATCCATCCGTCCAACGTGGCGCTCTACAACCCGCATGCGAAGAAGGCGGACCGCGTCGGGATCAAGGTGCTGGAGGATGGGCGGCGGGTACGCTGCTTCCGGAGCGACGGCGAAGTGCTGGATGTGTAGGAGAGATGATGGCTCGTCTGCAGGAATTCTATAAATCCCAGGTCGTCCCGGGGTTGGTGACCCAGTTCGGGTACAAGTCCCTGATGGAGGTGCCGCGCATCGAGAAGATCACGCTCAACATGGGCGTCGGCGAGGCGATCGGGGACAAGAAGGTGATGGAGCACGCGGTCGGCGATCTGGAAAAGATCGCCGGGCAGAAGCCCATCGTCACGAAGGCGCGCAAGTCGGTGGCGGCGTTCAAGATCCGCGAGGGCTATCCGGTCGGCTGTATGGTGACGCTGCGCGGCGCCCGCATGTACGAGTTCCTCGATCGGCTGATCAGCATCGCGATCCCGCGCGTTCGGGACTTCCGCGGGATCTCCGCGAAGGGGTTCGACGGGCGCGGCAACTATAATATGGGCGTGCGCGAACAGATCATCTTTCCGGAAATCGAGTACGACAAGATCGATGCGCTGCGGGGATTGAACATCACCATCACCACGAGCGCGAAGTCGGACGAAGAAGGGCGCGCATTGCTCGCCGCATTCAAATTCCCTTTCAAGAACTGAGGGCGACATGGCCAAGAAAGCGTTGATCAATCGCGAAGAAAAACGCCGGGATGCGGTGAAGAAGTTCGCCGCTCGGCGTGCCGAGCTGATCGCAACCCTTCACAATATGCAGCTGACCGACGAAGAGCGCTGGGAAGCCCGGCGCAAGTTTCAGGAGCTGCCGCGCAATGCCAGCCCGGTGCGCCTGCGCAACCGCTGTGCGCTCACCGGGCGGCCGCGCGGGGTGTACCGCAAGTTTGGGCTGGGGCGCAACAAGGTGCGCGAGCTAGCGATGCGCGGGGAGATCCCCGGCGTGGTCAAGGCGAGCTGGTAGCGGGAGAGAACGAATGAGCATGAGTGATCCTATCGCCGATATGCTGACCCGGATCCGTAACGCGCAGCGTGCGGAGAAGCCGAGCGTCGCAATGCCTTCATCGAAGCTCAAGGTGGCGCTCGCGGGGGTGCTGAAGGACGAGGGCTACATCGACGGCTACTCGGTGCGCGAGCCGGAGGCGAACAAGCCGGTCCTGGAGATTGGGCTTAAGTACTATGCGGGCCGCCCCGTCATCGAGAAGCTTGAGCGCGTCAGCCGCCCCGGGCTTCGGGTGTACAAGGGCAGCCGAGAGATTCCGCGCGTGATGAACGGGCTGGGGGTGGCGATCGTCTCCACCTCGCGCGGATTGATGACGGATCGCAAGGCGCGCGCGGCCGGTGTCGGCGGCGAAGTCCTGTGTATCGTTGCCTGATGGGGGATTGAGAACATGTCGCGAGTGGGGAAACTCCCCGTCAAGTTGCCCGCGAAGGTCGAGGTAAGCTGGACCGACGCGGAAGTCACCGTCAACGGGCCGTTGGGCACGCTTAAACAGGCGCTTCTGCCCCGGGTCGCTCTCGTGCGCGAGGGCGATGAGATCACGGTCACGAGCAGCGAGGCGGAAGGTGCGGGCGCGATGCACGGCACCATGCGTGCGCTTCTCGCCAACATGGTGAAGGGCGTTTCGAGCGGATACGAGCGCAAGCTGCTGCTCGTCGGCGTCGGCTATCGGGCGCAGGCGGCAGGCGATACGCTGAATCTGACGCTGGGGTTCTCGCATCCGGTTGCGCACAAGATGCCGGCGGGCGTCAAGGTGGAGACGCCGCAGCAGACGGAAATCCTGATCAAGGGGGCGAATAAGCAGCAGGTGGGCCAAGTCGCCGCCGAGATCCGCGCCTACCGCCGGCCGGAGCCGTACAAGGGCAAGGGAATCCGCTATGCGGACGAGGTGGTGACCTTGAAGGAAACCAAGAAGAAGTGATGGGGCGCAATCATGGATAAGAAGCAATCCCGGCTACGCAGAGCGCGCAGGACGCGCGCCAAGCTCACGGAACTCAGGATGGTGCGGCTTTCGGTGTACCGCTCGCACGCCCATATCTATGCCCAGATCATCGACGGCAACGGTGCCCGGGTGCTGGCGTCGGCGTCCACGGCGGAAGCCGAGGTGCGGGCGAGCCAGCCCAACGGCGGCAACGTGGCCGCGGCGGCGGTGGTCGGGCGGCGGATTGCCGAGAAGGCGAAGACATTGGGCATCGAGCGGGTGGCGTTTGACCGCTCCGGCTTCAAGTATCACGGGCGGGTCAAGGCGCTGGCCGATGCCGCCCGCGAAGGCGGACTGGCTTTCTAGAAGGGATGAGCCATGGCAAAAGTTGAGAAGGACGAGCGCGGCGAAGGCTTGCGCGAAAAGATGGTGTCGGTCAACCGCGTGACCAAGGTGGTCAAGGGCGGGCGCATTCTCGGCTTCGCCGCGCTGACGGTGGTCGGAGACGGCGACGGCAGCGTGGGAATGGGCAAGGGCAAGTCCCGCGAGGTACCGGTTGCGGTGCAGAAGGCGATGGACGAGGCGCGCCGCAAGATGGTCAAGGTGAGCCTCAAGAACGGCACCCTGCACCATGCCGTCGTCGGGCGCCACGGCGCGGCGACCGTGTACATGCAACCGGCCTCGGAAGGCACCGGCATCATCGCGGGCGGTCCGATGCGCGCGGTGTTCGAGGTGATGGGGGTCCATGACGTGCTGGCGAAGTGCATCGGCTCGACGAATCCCTACAACGTCGTGCGGGCCACGCTGAACGGTCTTCTCGGCATGAATACGCCGTCCGAGATCGCCGCCAAGCGCGGCAAGACGGTTGAAGAGATTTTGGGGTAAAGACATGGGCGGAGCAGACGGAAAGACGCTGAAAGTCACGTTGGTGAAGAGTCTGATCGGGACCAAGGTGAGCCACCGGGCCTGCGTGCGCGGCCTCGGGCTGCGGCGGGTGAACCATCAAGTCATCGTTTCCGACACGCCTGACGTGCGCGGGATGATCCGCAAGGTCTCGTACCTGTTGAAATGCGAGGAATAAATGCGACTCAATGAGATCAAACCGGAAGCCGGCGCGAAGCGCGGCAAGCGGCGCGTCGGGCGCGGGATCGGCAGCGGCCTCGGCAAGACCGCCGGCCGCGGTCACAAGGGGCAGAAGTCGCGTTCCGGCGGGTTCCACAAGGTCGGGTTCGAAGGCGGTCAGATGCCGCTGCAGCGTCGTTTGCCCAAGCGTGGCTTCGTCTCCACCAGTGCCGGGCTGACCGGCCAGGTGCGGCTTCACGAGCTTAACGGCGTCGCCGGCGAGGTGATCGATCTTGCCGTGCTGAAGGCCGCCGGGGTGGTGGGTGCCCAGGTTCTCAAGGCGAAGGTGTTTCTGGCGGGAGAGATTTCGCGCGCCGTGGTGCTGCGGGGCATTGCCGCCTCGAGTGGCGCCAAGGCCGCTATCGAGGCCGCGGGCGGGCGCATCGAAAGCGAATAGGAGCAGGCTCCTTGGCACAAGATTCCCTGTGGGGCTTAAGCGGTAAGCTGGGCGACCTGAAGAAGCGGCTGTGGTTCCTGGCCTCCGCCCTGGTGGTCTACCGGATCGGCGCGCACATTCCCGTGCCGGGCATCGACCCGGCGCACCTGGCGGCGCTTTTTCGCTCGCAGCAAAACGGCATTCTCGGCATGTTCAACATGTTTTCCGGCGGGGCGCTGCAGCGGTTCACGGTGTTTGCCCTGGGGATCATGCCGTACATCTCGGCCTCCATCATCTTGCAGCTGCTCACGGTGGTCTCGCCCGAGCTCGAGGCGCTCAAGAAGGAGGGCGAGGCGGGACGACGCAAGATTACGCAGTACACACGCTACGGCACCGTGGTGCTTGCCCTGTTCCAGGCGTTCGGCATTGCCATTGCGCTGCAGTCGCAGGCCGGCCTTGTGATTCATCCCGGACCGATGTTCGAACTGACCACCGTGATCACGCTCGTCACCGGGACCATGTTTCTCATGTGGCTCGGCGAGCAGATCACCGAACGCGGCGTCGGGAATGGGATCTCGATGATCATCTTCGCCGGGATCGTGGCGGGATTGCCGCATGCCGTCGGGGGGACGCTCGAGTATACGACGACCGGCGCGTTCTCGATTCCGCTGGTGCTGACGCTGTTCGTCGGGGCGATCGCGGTCACGGCGTTTGTGGTCTATGTGGAGCGCGGCCAGCGCAAGATTCTGGTCAATTACGCGAAACGCCAGGTCGGGCGCAAGGTGTTCGGGGGACAGAGTTCGCATCTGCCGCTCAAGCTCAATATGTCCGGGGTCATCCCGCCGATCTTCGCGTCGAGCATCATTTTGTTCCCGGCGACGATCGCGGGGTGGTTCGGAGCCAACCGGCACCTGTATTGGCTGAAAGATATCGCCAATGCGCTGAGTCCTGGCAGCATCACGTGGGGCGTGTTGTACGCGGTGGCGGTGGTGTTCTTCTGCTTCTTCTACACGGCACTCGTGTTCAACCCGAAGGAGACCGCCGACAACTTGAAGAAGAGCGGCGCGTTCGTCCCGGGGATCCGGCCCGGGGAGCAGACGGCGCGGCACATCGACCGGATCATGACGCGATTGACCTTGTTTGGCGCGATCTACGTGACGCTCGTGTGCCTGTTGCCGGAGTTCTTGATCGTCAAGCTCAACGTGCCCTTTTATTTCGGCGGCACCTCGCTTCTGATCATCGTGGTGGTGACCATGGATTTCATGGCGCAGGTCCAGGCGTATATCATGTCCCACCAGTATGAAAGCCTGCTGAAGAAGGCAAGCTTCAAGGGCGGCGGCTTCGCGTCGCGCTAGGCGGGGACCTGAGGTTTCGGTTACGGGGAAGAATGGCTAAGGAAGATACCATCCAGATGCAGGGCGAGGTGCTGGAGACCCTCCCCAACGCGACCTTCCGGGTCAAGCTGGAGAACGGGCACGTGGTCTTGGGCCATATTTCGGGGAAGATGCGTATGCATTACATCCGGATTCTGCCTGGGGACAAGGTGACCGTCGAGCTGACGCCGTATGATTTGTCGCGCGCGCGGATCATCTTCCGGGCGAAGTGAAACGTTTGATGGGTCGAAGTGAGTCGCCGGGCCGCGGGAGCGGTTGGGCGCGAGCGAGAAACAAGGAGTAAGGCAATGAGAGTGCAGGCGTCGGTCAAGAAGATCTGCCGCAAGTGCAAGGTGATCAAGCGCAAGGGCGTCGTGCGCATCATCTGCGAGGATCCGCGGCATAAGCAGCGCCAGGGCTGATTGCGCGTTAGGCGCAAGAGTGCTATTATTGTGAATTTTTGACTATCCGGGGTACTGGAATGGCCCGCATTGCTGGGGTAAACATACCAAGGCATCAACATGCCGAAATCGGGCTCACCGCGATCTACGGCGTCGGGCGTGCGCGTGCGCGCAAGATCTGCGCCGCGGCGGGGATTGAGATCTCTACCAAGATCAAGGACCTGGATGATTCCCAGGTCGACCGCCTGCGCGAGGAAGTGGGTAAGTTCACGGTCGAGGGCGACCTCCGCCGCGAGGTGTCGATGAACATCAAGCGGCTGATGGATCTGGGGTGCTACCGCGGGGTGCGCCATCGGCGCGGACTGCCGGTGCGCGGCCAGCGCACGCGGACCAACGCCCGCACGCGCAAGGGGCCGCGCAAGGCCATCCGAGCCGGCAAATAAAAGGAAACGCTGAAGATGGCGAAAGCAACCACCGCGCGGGTGCGCAGGAAAGTCAAGAAGAGTGTCGCTGAAGGCATTGCACATGTCCATGCCTCCTTCAACAACACCATCATCACGATCACCGATCGCCAGGGGAACGCGCTGTCATGGGCGACCTCCGGGGGCGCCGGGTTCAAGGGCTCGCGCAAGAGTACGCCGTTCGCCGCTCAGGTGGCGGCGGAGCATGCGGGTAAGCAAGCCCAGGAGTATGGGGTCAAGAATCTCGAAGTGCGGATCAAGGGGCCCGGCCCCGGCCGCGAATCGGCGGTGCGTGCGCTCAATGCCGTCGGCTTCAAGATCACCAGCATTTCCGACGTGACCCCGGTGCCGCACAACGGTTGCCGTCCGCCCAAGAAACGGCGTATTTAATTCAGGAGTGTTGAACGGTGGCAAGAAATCTTGATCCAAAGTGCCGGCAGTGCCGTCGCGAAGGCGAGAAGCTGTTTCTCAAGGGCGAAAAGTGCTTCACCGACAAGTGCGGCATCGAGCGCAGGAGCTATGCGCCCGGCCAGCATGGGCAGAAGCAGTCACGGCTGTCGGACTACGGCGGGCAGTTGCGGGCCAAGCAGAAGGTGCGCCGCATCTATGGTGTCCTGGAAGGCCAATTCCGCAGCTACTATCAGGAAGCGGATCGGCGGCGCGGCGTGACTGGGGAAAACTTGCTGCAGCTCCTCGAAAGCCGGCTCGACACCGTGGCCCACCGCATGGGCTTTGGATCATCCAGGACCGAAGCGCGGCAGATCGTGCGCCACAATGGCGTCAAGGTCAATGGCCGGCGCGTGAATATTCCGTCCTATCAGGTGCGCCCGGGGGATGTCATCGAGCTCGCCGAGCGTGCCAAGGGTCAACTGCGCATCAAGGCCGCCGTGGAAGCCGCCGAAGGGCGGGGCTATCCCGAGTGGATCGAGGTGGACACGCAGGCCTTCAAGGGCGTGTACAAGGCGCGGCCGGCGCGCTCTGAGCTGTCTTCGAACATCAACGAGCACCTGATTGTCGAATTGTATTCGAAGTAATCGAGCCGAGTGAAGAGAGGTTGGACCTGATGCTAACCAGTGCTACCGAAGAATTTCTCAAGCCGCGCGTGATCGATGTGGATACGCTCTCGCCCATGCACGCGAAGGTGACCATGGAGCCGTTTGAACGCGGATACGGCCACACCCTGGGCAATGCGCTGCGGCGCATCCTGCTGTCGTCCATGCCCGGCTACGCGGCCACCGAGGTCACCATCAACGGCGTACTGCACGAATACTCGGCGATCGAGGGGGTGCAGGAGGACGTGGTGGACATCCTGCTCAACCTCAAGGGCATTGCGCTCAAGCTGCACAACCGGGACGAAGCGCTGCTGACCCTCCGGAAGGAAGGGGAGTGCGTGGTGACGGCCGGCGACTTTGCGATCGGTCACGATGTCGAGATCTACAACCCCGAGCATGTCATCGCCCATGTGACCGCAGGTGGGGTGCTCGAGATGGAAATCAAGATCGAGCGGGGGCGCGGCTACGAGCCCGCGACCGCGCGGCGGGTCCCCGAGGAGCGGCGCACGATCGGTTCGATCATGCTGGACGCCTCGTTCAGTCCCGTGCGGCGCGTGGCCTATGCCGTGGAAAGTGCGCGGGTGGAGCAGCGCACCGACCTCGACAAGCTGATCATGGATATCGAGACCAACGGGGTCATCGAGCCTGAAGAGGCCGTGCGCTACGCCGCCCGCATCCTCGTGGACCAGCTCTCGGTGTTCGCCGACCTCAAGGGGACGCCCGCCGAGGTCGAGCAGCCGCGCGCGCCTCAGGTCGATCCGACGCTGCTGCGGCCCGTCGATGACCTCGAATTGACGGTTCGTTCGGCCAACTGCCTGAAAGCAGAGAACATTTACTATATCGGCGATCTGATCCAGCGGACTGAGAACGAGTTGCTGAAGACTCCCAATCTCGGCCGCAAGTCGCTCAACGAAATCAAGGAAGTCCTCGCAGCGAAGGGGCTCACGCTCGGCATGAAGCTGGAAAACTGGCCGCCGGCGGGACTCGAGAAGCCTTAAGGGAAGGAAAGTCACATGCGTCATCGTTTAGCCAATCGCAAGCTGAACCGCACGTCCAGCCATCGCAGCGCCATGCTGCGAAATCTCACCAACGCGTTGCTGCGCTATGAGACGATCAGGACCACGTTGCCCAAGGCGAAGGAGCTGCGTCGCGTCGCCGAGCCGATCATCACGCTGGGCAAGAAGCCCTCGCTCGCGAACCGGCGGCTGGCCTTCTCGCGCCTGCGCGACCGGGAGATGGTGGTGAAGCTGTTCGACGAACTGGGGCCGCGCTTTCAGACCCGCAACGGCGGCTACCTGCGCATCCTGAAATTCGGCTTCCGCCCCGGCGACAATGCGCCGATGGCGCTGGTGGAACTTCTCGACCGTCCGGAAGGGGCGGGCGAACCGGTAGCCGCCGAGTAGGTCGCGCAGGTCCGGTCGGCCCCTGGCGGCGCGAGCCCCCAGGGGCTTTTTGCGTCTGAAGGCGCGCAGGAACCCGTCCATGATCGTCCTGTACACCGACTTCGGCGCGACCGACATCTATGTCGGACAGCTGAAGAGCGTGCTCGCCCAGCTGGCGCCGAACGTGCCGGTGGTCGACCTGGCGCACGATCTCGTGCCTTTCGAGGTGGTGCCCGCGGCGCACCTGCTGCACGGGCTCGCGGCCCGCTTCCCGGCGGGGACGGTCTTCTGCTGCGTCGTCGATCCCGGGGTCGGCGGCAAACGGGGCGCGGCCGTGCTGGAGGCCGACGGGCGGTGGTACGTCGGCCCCGACAACGGCCTGCTTTCTGTCGTCGGCGCGCGCGCCGCGCGGCGCCGCAGCTTCCGTATCGACTGGCGGCCCGCGCAGCTGTCAGTCTCCTTTCACGGGCGGGACCTGTTCGCCCCGATGTGCGCCTGGCTTGCGGCCGGGCCTTTTCCGGCCGACAAGCTGGTCCCGACCGCCGAGCTGGACGTCGAACTCGGCGCCGCCGACTCGCCCACGATCATTTACATCGACCATTACGGCAATGCCATGACCGGGCTGCGCGCGCGGTCCATCGATCGCGGCGCGGGGTGGGACCTGGAGGTGGGCGGCCGGCGCATCGGGCATGCGGGCGTTTTTTCCGAGGTGCCACCGGGCGCGCTTTTCTGGTACGAGAACAGCCTGGGGCTCGTCGAGGTCGCGGCGCGGCAGGCCAGTGCGTGCGAGCGCCTCGGGTTGGCGGTGGGGATGCCGGTTCGGGCGGGCGAACCCCGCGACGACCACGGCCGCTAACGGGCCTTTCGCTTGGTGCTTGGGCGGTTGGGCGCGAGCACGGGGCGCAGGTATTGCCCGGTGAAGCTCGCACGGTGGCGGCAGATTTCTTCGGGCGTGCCTTGGGCGATGATGCTGCCCCCGCCGTCGCCCCCCTCCGGCCCCAGATCGATGATCCAATCCGCGGTCTTGATGACGTCCAGGTTATGCTCGATGACCACCACGCTGTTCCCCTGGGAGCGCAGGCGGTGAAGCACCTGCAGCAGCAGGTCGATGTCGTGGAAATGGAGGCCGGTGGTCGGCTCGTCGAGAATATACAGGGTGCGGCCGGTGTCGCGCTTGGACAGTTCAAGGGAGAGCTTGACCCGTTGGGCTTCGCCGCCCGAAAGCGTGGTCGCGCTCTGGCCCAGCGCGATGTAGCCTAAGCCGACGTCCAGCAGGGTTTGCAGCTTGCGGGCGACGACCGGGACCGGGGCGAAGAATTCAAAGGCCTGCTCGACGTTCATGTTGAGCACGTCGTGGATGTTCTTGCCCTTATACTGGATTTCCAGCGTCTCGCGGTTGTAGCGCTTCCCCTTGCAGACATCGCAGGGCACGTAGACGTCCGGCAGGAAGTGCATCTCGACCTTCACGACGCCGTCGCCCTGGCAGGCCTCGCAGCGCCCGCCCTTGACGTTGAACGAGAAGCGGCCCGGGCCATAGCCGCGCTCGCGGGATTCGCGTACCTCCGCGAAGAGTTCGCGGATCGGTGTGAAAACCCCGGTATAGGTGGCGGGGTTCGAGCGCGGGGTCCGCCCGATCGGGCTTTGGTCGACGCTGATGACCTTGTCCAGGAATTCCAGCCCCGACAGGGCATCGAAGGGTGCGGGTTCGGCGCTTGAGCCATACAGGTGGCGCGCCACCGCATGATGCAGCGTGTCGTTGATGAGCGTGGATTTGCCCGAGCCCGAGACGCCCGTGATGCAGACGAGCAGTCCCAGGGGAAGGGTCAGGTCAACCGACTTGAGGTTGTTGCCCCGCGCGCCCGTGATGCGCAGCGCGCGGTCGGGGTCGGGGGCGGCGCGCTGCTCCGGCACCGGGATCGCGCGCCTGCCGCTTAGGTAAAGGCCGGTGATCGATGCCGGATCGGCCGCCACCGCGGCAGGCGTGCCCTCGGCAATCACCCGCCCGCCGTGCGCCCCTGCGCCCGGACCCATGTCCACCACATAGTCCGCCGAGCGGATGGCATCCTCGTCATGCTCGACCACCACGACCGAGTTGCCAAGGTCCCGCAAACGCTTCAAGGTCTGCAGCAGACGGTCGTTGTCGCGCTGGTGCAGGCCGATCGACGGTTCGTCGAGGACGTACATGACCCCGGTCAGGCCGGACCCGATCTGCGAAGCGAGCCGGATGCGCTGGGCTTCGCCCCCGGAAAGCGTGTCGGCGGAGCGGTCCAGGCTCAGGTAGTCGAGGCCCACGTTGTTGAGGAATTGCAGGCGGTTTCCGATCTCCTTGACGATTTTCTCGGCAATGGCCTGCTTTTGTCCCTCGAATACCTGATCGCGGAAGAAGCGCCACGACTCCTTCAAGGATAGCGCGCTGATTTCATGAAGAGATTTTCCACCTACCCGCACGTTGCGCGCTTCCCGCCTGAGCCGGGTTCCCTGACAGTCCGGGCAGGGGCGCGTGTTGAGGTACTTGGCGAGTTCCTCGCGCACGACGACCGAATCGGTCTCCCGGTAGCGGCGTTCGAGGTTGACGACGATGCCTTCGAACGGGTGTGGGCGCCGCTCGCGGGTGCCCCTGTCGGTCAGGTAGTGGAAAGGGATGGCCTCGGACCCGCTGCCGTACAGGAGGATGTGGCGGATGTTGTCCGGCAGCTCCTCAAACGGTCGTTCGAGATCGAATCCGTAGTGGCGCGCGAGGCCTTCGAGCATCTGGAAGTAGAAGTGGTT
>JAJYKK010000093.1 GCA_021788645.1 Pseudomonadota bacterium | reverse complement strand
GTCGTCTTTCTGCCCGTGGCTGGGTACGCGGCAATAGACCACCGTCAGGCGCTTTTCGTCCGCCTTGCCAAGAATGCCGCGAACGTCATCCTCGTCGAAGTAGCGATGCCCGGAAGGCAGACGCTTGTTTTTAAGCAGCCCGTCGCGCTCCCACCGGCGAACGGTTGAAGCTGATCGACCTATCCGGCGGGCGAAGTCGCTGATGTCGTAGTGCTTGTCCATTTAGCAGATTATAGAAAGATATGAATAAGATTCAAGCATCAGTTAAAACCTCCTTCCGGTTGGACAGGCGGGCCGAGACACGGCGGGTCTGCGTCCCCAGCCCGAAATTGAGGCCGACCACGGACGACAGCAGCAATGCGGCGACCGCATTATGGGCCAGCGCCACCGGCCACGGGTGGTCCCACACCACCGTGGCGATCCCCAGGAGAACCTGCACCACCAAACAGGACAAGACGGCGGCCGCGATGACTCGCACGCGCGCCAGCCGCATCGCCGCAACGCATAGGGTGCCGACATAGGCCAGCGTCAGCCCGGCCCCCAGGCGGTGCGTCCACTGAATCGCGGCCAAGGCGGCCTGCGTCAGCGGCTGGCCGTCGGGTCGAAGGCCCAGCGGGTGAAAGAGGTCGAATGCCTGATGGAAATTCATGGCCGGCAGCCAGGCGCCGTTGCAGGTCGGGAAGCCGGTACACCCGAAGTCGGCGTAATTGGTACTCACCCATGCGCCGAGCCCGATCTGGACATAGACGAGCGCCAGCGCGCCGAGCGCCCACGGCTTCAGGCGCCTCATGTCCTCGGTCGCCACGGGGCGCAAGCCCGGCGCAGCCAGGGCGAGCCACACCAGCAGCGCAAGTATGGCCATGCCCCCGAGCAGATGTGCGCTGACCACGAGCGGGGTGAGCAGCCGCGTGACGGTCCACATGCCGAGCGCCGCCTGAAGCACGACCAAGCCGACGAGAAAAAGGAACAGCCAGGCCTGTGCCCGGGCGTGTTCGCGCCGTCGCCAGGCCATCCTCCCCGCGGCGAGAATCAGCAGGCCGAGGGTTCCCGCGAAATAGCGGTGAATCATCTCCTTCCATGCGATCCGCGCCGCTACCGGGCGCGTGGGAAAGGCCTCCTGGGCCGCCGCGCGCGCCCGCGCCCCCTCGGGGACGGTGAGGTGACCATAGCAGCCGGGCCAATCCGGGCAACCCAGGCCCGCATTCGACAGGCGCACATAGGCGCCCAGGACCACCACGAAGAAGGCCAACACGGCCGCGAGGCGCGCCAGATTCCGGTAAAGCATCCATTCGCTCCTTGTGGTTCTATGAAGCCCAAGCCATGGACGGCTCAATCCGTCAAGCGCCGGGTGTTGGTGACCCCATAGACCACCAACACGCTCCCTGCGAGCACCAGCCACTGGAAGGCATAGCCCAAATTCTCGCGCTCCCCCGCGGAGGCGCGCGGCCATCGCCGCGCCAGCCCATCGCCGGTGTCGTTCTGCTGAAGAATCACCACGGGATCGAGGGGAAAGGGCACCGTTTTCGCATAGCGGTCCAGCTCCAGATTTTCCCAAACACGCCCTTGGACGGTCTGACTGGACAGCTGCAAGAAGCGCTTGCTCGGGACTGCCGCAATCCCCACGATCGTGAGCGTTCCCGGTTCCGGGGGAACCGGCGGCAGGTTCGCCCGCAAGCTCGGCGCCCGCACCCAGCCCCGATTCACGAGCACATACAGGGGCCCCGCCCCGATGCGCATCGGGGTCAGGATGTCATACCCCGCACGGCCCCTCTGGATCTGATTGTCGAGATAGATGGAGTCTTGCGGCACGAAGCGCCCAGTCGCTTCCACTTCATGGTCGGCATATGCCTTCGCATCGATGCGCCGCGGCGGCAGGATGAGCGGCGCGGCACGGCGCCAGGCCTGCAGGCGCGCAGCCTCGGCCTGCTTGCGGCGGGCGCAGTCGAGCTGCCAGTGCGCCGCCCAAAGCATCAGCGCAATCAGCCCGAACGCTGCGCAGGAAGGCCAAAGACCCGGCTTGAAGGCAAGGCGGAAGCGGCGATGCCGGCCCTGTGCCCCCCCCCCAAACCTTGGACTATGCTGTACTAATCGTCCACGCATGGAAGCCCCTGATGCGGATTCTCGTGATCGTCTTCATCGTTCTCATCCTGGCAAGTCTTGGGAGCGCCTTCTTTTACATCGTCAAGGACCGCGGCGAGACGGACCGGGCCGTCAAGGCGCTGACGGTCCGGATCGCCCTGTCGCTCGTCTTGTTCGCATTGCTCATGCTGGGTTTCTATTTTCACTTCATTCCCGCGCGCGGGCTTTGAACGCGGCAAGCGCCGAGCACTTAGAGCCAGTACACGAAAATGAAAAGCAGCAGCCACACCACGTCCACGAAGTGCCAATACCAGGTGACCGCTTCGAAACCGAAGTGATGTTCGGGATCGAAATGCCCCTTGACGGCGCGCGCCAGGATGACGAGCAGCATGATGGTGCCGACCGTCACGTGGGCCCCATGAAATCCGGTCAGCAGAAAGAAGGTTGCCCCATAGACCCCCGCCCCGAGCGTGAGCCCCAAGTGGTGGTAGG
This sequence comes from Pseudomonadota bacterium, assembly GCA_021788645.1. GTDB lineage: Bacteria > Pseudomonadota > Gammaproteobacteria > Burkholderiales > JAKAFK01 > JAKAFK01. The sequence goes on along the minus strand of JAJYKK010000093.1, from coordinate 4,854 downwards.
CGTTCCAATACTCGTGGGCTTGCAGCCCCAGAAAGCTCAACCCCAAGAGAACCGTGAGTGCGAGCCCGACGATAAGCTGCCGACGATTGTTGCGCTTGAGCCCCCAATGGGCCCAGGTGACGGTCGCCCCCGAGCTCAACAGCACCAAGGTGTTGACGGCGGGAATGCCCCACGCCTGCATTGGGGTGAAGCGCTGGGCCAGCCCGGGACCGGCCGTTGGCCAAGCGGGTACGAAATGCGGCCAGAGCAGGCGCACCGTCTGACCCTCGCCCAGCATCGGGAGCGCCAGATTGCGGATATAGAAGAGCGCGCCGAAGAAGGCCGCGAAGAACATGACCTCGGAGAAGATGAACCAGCTCATGCCCCAGCGGAAGGACAGGTCCACCCGCTTGTTGAAAAGCCCCTTCTGGTTCTCGGCAATGACGGTCCCGAACCAGCCGACCAGCATGGCTGCCAGGATGAGCGCCCCGGCCACCATGACATAGGCGCCCGCGGCAACCCCGTTGATGAGCAGCGCGAACCCGGCAACCAGGGTAAACAGCGCGATGGAGCCCGTGATGGGCCAATAGGACGGCGGGGCCAGGTAATAGCGCTGCGGCGTATGCACTGCGTTCATGAAAACCTCCTTGTGTCTCCCGAGCGGAAACGGGCTTCCGCGAAAGCACGCCGCTCAGCGCAACCGGATGAAGGTCCACGCGAAAAGCGCCACCGCGATGAGCGCCAGCAGCGCCGCGGTCCGGTACCTCCCGCGCGCCGTCCAGCGGCGCCTCATCCGGCCCCTCCGTTCATGAGATGACCGGCTCCGTCTCGAACGTGTGATAAGGCGGCGGCGATGGCAGGGTCCATTCGAGAGAGGTTGCGCCCTCCCACGGACGGTCGCCCGCGGGCACACCGCCGCGGATGCATTTGACGATCACGTACAGGAAAATGAGCTGCGAGAGTCCCAGGCCGAAGGCGCTGATGCTGACCACCTGATTGAGGGTCGTGTATTGGAGCGCATAGTCCGCCACCCTTCGCGGCATGCCGGCGAGTCCGAGGAAATGCATGGGAAAGAAGGTGAGATTGAAGAAGATGGTGGTCAGCCAGAAGTGCCATTTGCCGAGCGTCTCGTCGTACATGTGCCCAGTCCATTTCGGCAGCCAGTAATAGATCCCCGCCATGATCGCCATGGCCGCGCCGGAGAAGAGCACATAATGGAAATGGGCCACCACGTAATAGGTGCCATGCAACTGGATGTCCACCGGCGTGACGGCGAGCACCAGCCCGCTGAACCCGCCGATCGTGAACATCAGCACGAAGCCGATGGCAAAGAGCATGGGGGTCTCGAAGGTCAAGGACCCGCGCCACATGGTGGCCACCCAGTTGAAGATCTTGACCCCGGTCGGCACGGCGATCAGCATGGTCGCATACATGAAGAACAGTTGGCCGGACGCAGGAAAGCCCACGGTGAACATGTGATGCCCCCAGACCACGAACGATAGCGTGGCGATCGAGACCGTGGCGTAGACCATCGACGCATACCCGAACAAGGGTTTGCGCGAGAAGGTCGGGATGATCTCGGAGATGATGCCGAAGGCCGGCAGGATCATGATATACACCTCCGGGTGCCCGAAGAACCAGAAGATATGCTGGAACATGATCGGATCGCCCCCGCCGGCGGCATTGAAGAAATGCGTCCCGAAATGGCGGTCGGCGAGCACCATGGTCACGGCGCCTGCAAGGACCGGCATCACGGCGACCAGCAGATAGGCGGTGATGAGCCATGTCCACACGAACAGCGGCATCTTCATGAGGGTCATGCCCGGCGCGCGCAGGTTGAGGATGGTGGTAATGATGTTGATCGCGCCCATGATCGACGAGATGCCGAGGATATGGATCGCGAAAATCGTCATGTCCATGCCGGGCCCCATTTCCACCGACAGCGGCGGATACATCGTCCAGCCCGTGGCCGCCGCCCCGCCCGGCACGAAAAACTCGCCGATCATCAGCAGGGCGGCGAACGGGAGCAGCCAGAAGCTCCAATTGTTCATGCGCGGGAAGGCCATGTCCGGGGCGCCAATCATCAGCGGGATCTGCCAGTTGGCGAAGCCCACGAACGCCGGCATGATGACCCCGAAGATCATCATCAGCCCGTGCATCGTCACGAACTGGTTGTACAAGGCGGGGGAAAAGAGCCGTGCGCCCGGCTCAAAAAGCTCGGCCCGAATGAGCATGGCCAGGAAGCCCGCGATGAAGAACATCGCGAGGGAGAAGCACAGATACAAGGTGCCGATGTCCTTGTGGTTGGTGGTCGTGATCCAGCGCACCAGGCCGCGCGCGTGCGGGCCGGCATGTTCGTCGTGAGAGGCGACGGCTTCCATGGCGAGGCTCCTTGAGACTGGCGAAACGGCGTCAGGCGGCACGGGCGGCGCGCGGCGCCGTGAGCGTCCGGTGCCCGCGCGAGGCCTGCGCCCGCGCGGCCGGCGTTGCCGCGGTCTTTTTCTCCCGCTGCTCCGCGGCGACCCAGGCCGCGAACTGCGCGGGCGTCACCGCCTGCACGACGACGGGCATGAAGGCGTGCCCCTTGCCGCACAGCTCGGTGCAAAACCCTCGGTAGACGCCTGGGGCGTCAACCTCGAACCAGGTCGCCTTGATGAAGCCCGGGAAGGCATCCTGCTTGACCCCCAGGGCCGGCACGAACCAGGAGTGGACCACGTCGGCCGAGGTCACCAGGAGCCGGATCTTCTCTCCGGTGGGGACCACCATCGGATGATCGACTTGCTCCAGATAATGGCGGTTCTTGGGCGCCATGTCGGCAAGCTGGGCCGGGGGGGTGGACAGGGTGCTGAAAAACGAGATCCCATAGGGCAGATAGCTATACTGCCATTTCCACTGATAGCCGGTGACCTCGATGGAGAGGGCCGAATCCGCCGTGTTCTTCATGGCGAGCACGGTGCGGGTGGCCGGATAGGCCATGCCTGCCAGGATGACGAAAGGGATGATGGTCCACACCACCTCGAGCGCGAGATTCTCGTGAAACAAGGCGGGTTTGTGCCCGACCGACTTGCGGTGGTTCACGATGGCGTAGAGCATCGCGCCGAACACCACGATGAAGATGCCCAGGCAGACCCACAAGACCATGATATGGAGTCCATAGATCTGCTCGGCGATCGGGGAAGCAGGCGGCTTCAGATTGATCTCGAACGCCCGTGCGGGCGCCCAGACGAGGATCCCGAACAGCGCGCAGAGAGCTCCGGATACGGTTTTCCTCATGAGCAGCCTCCCTTTGGCCGCGGCGGCTACCGGCTGCGCAGTCGACCCGTGAGATCGCGCGCCGCCACCACCCGCTCGGCATCGGTCATGTGCCTGCCGAAAACCACTTCCTGTCCATGCGAACACAGGGCGAGGCGGCACCGGTGGGATGGACGCAAGCAGCGCAAGGCAATGCGCGTCCAATAGCGATTGAACTCAAACCGCCGGCTTCGCCCCTGCTCGCTAAGCTCGATGACGACCCTGTCACCATGGAGGGTCAGTCGCTCGTAGTCGTGGGCATGGGCCGCCAGGCGCTGAAACGCCCAGGCCAACGCCACCGCCTCGATGCCGGTGAACGGAAGAACCATCCAGGCCCCCATCCACAGCGAGACGCCCACGACACCCATGCAAAGAAAGATCAGAATCCCGAGAACACGGGCCGCCCCGGCGGAACTTAGGGAACAGTTCCGGGCGGCCGTTATAGAAAACGCGGCCGGGGGCGTCGAACGCTCATCAGTCACCATTATCATGATGAACCTGCATCTCTTGGCCGCGCAGGAACACCCGCCTTCCCTTCAACTTAGCACAGCCGCCGACGGGCGCAAGGCCGCTTCTGAGCGCCCGTGGCAAGGGACTTCTCCCCTAAACCCATACGTCTGGTAGGGCTTTTCCTGCTCTATTTCCTGACCTCCGGATATGCCGCACGAACCCATGCCACCCGATGCACGCGTTAGGGTCATGATCCGTTAGATCTTCCGTCCCGGGCAATGCCCGCGGGCGGCACCGGGCCGCGGCGTCACTCTCCGCCCGTCGGAGCGAGGCGCCAGGATTCGGCCGTGGGGGGGGAAGGCGACGCAGGGACGACGCGTTGCGCGTGCCTGCTCCTCGCGCGCGCCACATAAGGAGAGCCGTGCCCGGGGCGCGGCCTCCGCGGCCCGGCGGAGCCGGCCGGACATCGCACCCACCGTCAGGGACCGCTCGCGAACGATCCGCCTGCCGGTGCAGGTCATCACGAACCCACCGTCCGGGCGCCCCCGGGATGGCTATACTCACAATGGGTGTGCTGGGTGTCCGCGACACCTTTGGGCCCGTCCGCGAGCGCCTTCTCGGACACATTGACGCGGATGCGCGCCCCGGAGGCCATCGCATGCCGACCAACATCAACCATAGGTTCGAGGCCGATCACATCGGCAAACCGTCGGGCGCGCGGCCATCGGCTGCCCCGGGCACCGGGAAAGGATTGGGGCTGGCGTTGCTGGCCGTAGCCGCCGTCGGCCTGGCGGCGCCGGGGGGCGTGCCGGCGGACACCTTGCCGGCGGCCCCCGCGACGCCGTTGACCGCCCCGGCAACGGTTCCCACGGCGCCCGCCGCGCCGCTCGCCGCTCCAGCGGGTCCTGCACCAGCCCCAGCGACCGCGCCGCCGGCCGTGCCGCCCCCGCTAGGCACGCCCGCCGGACCGCCTCCGACGGTGCCGGCCCAAGAGCCGCAGGCGGTCGGTGCGCAGGCGAGCCGATGAACGAATGTCGTTCCCCTGACGACGCCAAACCAGGACATCCTCGTCGTGGACGACGAGCCGAAGCTCGTTCGTATTGTCCAGGCTTACCTGGAACGGGAAGGATACCG
>JAJYKK010000092.1:3372-7514 GCA_021788645.1 Pseudomonadota bacterium | reverse complement strand
ATCTTTGCGGCGCAACGCCGTGGCGAGGGTTTGCATCAGGCGCGGATTGCGCACTTGAGCCACATCGGGCAGCCACAGCGCCGGTTGGGGTGTCCCGCCCTGGACGCTTCCGGCGGCCTCAACAGCCATCCCGTGAGCCGCCGCCCAGGTGCGGGCCTCCGCCGGGTCGCAGGGCGGGAAGACCAACATGCCCGTCCGCCGGTATTCGGGGTCGACGCCCCCCATGGACTTCAGGCTGTCGACCCAGTCCGGATACGCGCGCATGGCGGCTAGCGTGAGCCTCGTCACGGCCTCGCTGTAGTCCCAGGGCAGCAGAGGCGAGAGGATCCCCCCCCCCGCCCAGGAGGCTTCCCGGCCGATCTCGCCGCGCTCCACGACAAGGATGTCGCGACCCGGAACATCGCGCAGGAGTTCCCACGCGCTCGCGCATCCGATCACCCCGCCGCCAATGATGATGATTTCGGCGTCCACACATTGCTTCCCGAGTAGCCTCTCGCCCGACATTGTATCAAAGCACCCCGCGCACGACCGGGCCGCACCGCTTCAGCGCGTCCTGCGCGCTGAAGGGCAAAAACCTCGGTTTGGCGCCCCAACGGGCGCCCGCGGCATGGGCGCTCGCACTAGGCGAGCGCCGCCTGTGGCGCCGCTTCGGGCTTGTGCCGGAAGGACACCGCCAAGGCTTGATAGACGGGCTCCGGGCACACGAGGTGAGAAGCGCCGCGCGCAATGAACGCCACCGCGATGAGTGGCAACAAGATCCCTTGATTCGAGGTCATCTCCATGATGATCGCGAATGCGGTGATCGGGGTCTGGACGACACCGGTAAAATAGCCCGCCATGCCGAGGATGACCAGCGCGCCGAGCGGGACATGCGGGAAGAAATGGGCCAGCATGGAGCCAAAACCCGCACCCGCGGATAACGAGGGCGCAAAAAGTCCTCCGGGAATGCCTGCCAGGTAGGAAATCAGGGTTGCCAGTGCCTTAAGCGGGGCATAGCTGGCGGGCATCGTCCCGGTCAGAGTGACAAGGCTTTTCGCTTGCGCGTAGCCCGTACCAAAAACGGTGTTGCCCGAGAGGAAGCCGACGAGCGCGAGCGCCAGGCCGCAAGCCAACGCCACGCGCATCGGGAAACGTCGACGAATCGGCCCGACAAGATGGGCCGTGTACACAAGAATCTGCGAGAACAGGCCCCCGAGAATCCCGCCAACGATGCCGCACACTGGCACGACCATCCAGTCGTGCCAGTTCGTGAAAGAGACGTTGGAAACGCCGAAGTAGCTATAGTTCCCGACCAGGACAAGCGATGTCATGCCGCCAACAAGGACGGCTGCCAGTACGACGCCGCTGGTCTTCTCCTCGAAAGACCGGCTGACTTCCTCGATAGCAAAGACGACGCCCGCCAGCGGCGTATTGAACGCGGCCGAGATGCCCGCAGCACCGCCCGCCAGAATCAGCGCGCGTTCCATGTACTCGGGACGAAAGCGCATCAACTTGCCGAAGGAATGCATGAAGGCCGCGCCGACGTGCACGGTCGGCCCCTCGCGCCCGATCGATGCGCCCACGCAAAGGCTCAGGATGGCCACCAGGATCTTGCCGAACGCAATGCGCATGGAGAAGAGCCTGTCGCGCAGCGCGCTCGGAGCGCCCTCCTCATAGGCCGCGATCGCTTGCGGAATGCCACTGCCTTCGGAACCTGGGAAGAAGCGCCGGGTCATCCACAGACAGAGCATGAGGCCTAGGGGCGAGAGGACGAACGCGGCGTACGGTGAGACTTTGAGCGCGATGTAAAAGACGTCGTTCGCCTTCTCGCTGAGGTACGCGAAAACGGTGGCCACGACGCCCAACAAAATCGCGCCCCCCCACATCACCAAGCGGATCTGCCACTCGTTGATGGAAAGATAAGAACGTGCCTGCCGTTTGAGATGCCTGCGCATGATGAATCGAACCTATTCCCGGTCGTTTCGAACCGATCCACCTCCGCATGTCAGCATCCGGGACTGTCTGGCATACGCACATTTCGAGGCGCCGCAAAACGGGTTTACGGAAGTCAGGCCGCCGCCATTGCGCGTTATGGGCCCGGTCACGGACAGACGGCATCGATCCGTGCGGACCGGTCGCCGAAGAATCGACCACGCAGAGCGTGGACCGGCAGCCATGCCTGTTGAGCTGGGCGGGCAGTGCCCTTCGGCGCGCGGACTTGTTCCGTCAGGAATGCGAACTCTCCGCCGTCTCGCAGTGGGGGGCGGGCACTGCCGCCCCACCGACATCGGAGGTCACGCACTCCATGCCATGCGGCGGCGCATGTCCGGCACCCGCTTCCTTGTGCCCCCCCCTCGCGCCCCTTCCGGTGATTGCGTCGAGGAGCGACGGCTTCCTGCGTCCTTCCTCCAACCCCAGCGCTTCGGTGTAGACCGAATGGTCGCGCAGCAAGCTTCCGATGACTGACGCGAGCACGCACGCGGGCATGGCCGCGAGCACGACGTTATAGTTGCGTGTGACCTCGAACACCATGATGGCCGACATGGCAGGGGCATGCGTGGTCGCGGCCAGTAGGCTGCCCATGCCAACCAAGACCCAGAGCGCCTGCGAATGGGTCGCGGTCGAGGTCAGGAGCGTATGGAAGACGATGAGGCCCAATCCCGCGCCCATGGTCAGGGTCGGTGTCAGCACGCCGCCGGGGATGCCCGCGGCACTCGCCGCAGTGACCGCCAAGATGCGCAGGAACGACACAATGACCACGGTCGAAAGGGCCCAATGGGTGACGAGAAAGGACTGAACCACGCTATAGCCATTGCCCCAGACCTCGGGCCGGGCAATCGACAGCAAGCCGATGGCGAGTCCTGCCAAACCCATACGCAGCGGCAAAAATGTCACCATCTTGCGGTAACGCCGACGCGTCGTATCAAGGAGCCACAGAAACATGGGCCCAATCAAGCCGGCGAGAAGCCCGATCAGTGCCGCATCCAGCAAATCGGAGAACCCGACCATCGGAACCGGGTGCGACAAATAGAGAGGACCGGTGGCGAAGAGCGCCTGGGTCGTCAGTTCCCCGATGACCGCCGAAACGAGAATCGCCGTGACCTCGCGCAGCGCAAGGCCGCCCAGAACGATTTCCGAAACAAACATGGTGCCGGCGATGGGGGCATGGTAAGCCCCAGCAAAACCCGCCGCAGCGCCACAGGCCACGAAGAGGCGCCGATGCGCCGCATCGGTCGGCACCAGGCGTCCGAACATGGACGAGATCAATGCCGCAAACTGAATCATCGTGCCTTCGCGGCCGATCGTGATGCCGCCGCTCACGCCGACCAGCGACGATAGCGTCCGCGTGATATTCGGGCCGAGGGCCAACTTGCCGTCGCCCACGCGCACCGCTTCCATGTATTCAGGCCCACTGGGCTGCTTGATCCAGCGATGGCCGGCCCACATGATCGCTCCGCCCAGCGTGCCGCAAACCACGGGAATCAGCGCTCGTTCCCACAGGGGTAGCCCCGCTGCCGCTGCCACGAGATGCTCGTGCGTGCTGTAAAGATGGATGATGGCATACATCGCCTTGCGGAACAGTTCAACCGCGATCGAACCCACGAACCCAATGATCGCCCCGCCCATGACCATCGGCACCATGGGGTCGAGATCCATCCAGAATGCCTTAAGACGGCTTCGCATTTCAGCTAACACGTGAGTCGATCTCCTGTGAGTCCGGTTGCATGGCGCCTTAGGGGCGCGGACGAGCCCTTGCATATCGCTCCTGCCGGAGCGAACGTCCAATTCTTAGCCATGATCGCCCTGGGTTTCCCATCCCCAGACGATGCCACCCATGCCGCGCGCCATCCCACGGCGGGCAGCCCAGAGGCACGCAGCACGAATGCCACGCCCACCGATAGGCGCGCGGAAAGACATCGCGCCAATATTTAGCAATATTCGAATTTGGCGATGCAGAAGTGCGCCCACCTGCAGCGCCTGTCGTTCAACACGCTGCAGCCATCAACCGAGGAGCGCGCGGTAACTCCACGGCGCGCTGAATCTGTCAGACTAAGGAGATGTCGAGTGAGCTCGGCGCAGACGCGCCCTTCCTTCGTGGACAGCTATGATAGCACACTTCGACGGCGCACAGTCCAGCCTTTTGTGGCTCTGGCGGGAGATAA
>JAJYKK010000092.1:0-3272 GCA_021788645.1 Pseudomonadota bacterium | reverse complement strand
TACTGCACCGCTATCGATATATTTTAATCGAACTGTTTACACCCTCTCCCGGCGCCTAGGCGGGTGCCAAGGCCTTCGGCAGCGGGAAAACGATGCCTTCGATCGACCCGGTCGCCTCCTGGATGTCCTGCGCACCGAGCTCCCGCAACCGGGCGATCACGGCTTGCACCAGCACCTCCGGCGCCGACGCGCCCGCGGTCACGCCGATGCGCCGCTTGCCGCGAAGCCAGTCCGGATCCAGCTCGGCCGCATTGTCCACCATATGGGCTTCGACGCCCCGCTTCCGTGCCACTTCCCGCAGCCGGTTGGAGTTCGAACTGGTGGGCGAGCCCACGACGATGACCAGGTCGCACGCCCCGGCCAGCCGCTTCACGGCATCCTGGCGATTCTGCGTGGCATAGCAGATGTCGTTCTTCTTGGGCCCGGTGATCGCGGGAAAGCGCGCCTTGAGCGCCTCGATCACCTTGGCGGCATCGTCGATGGAGAGCGTGGTCTGGGTGACGAAGGCCAGATTGCCCTCGTCCTGCACCTCCAGCAGGGCGACCTGTTCCGGATTCTCCACCAGATAAATGCCCTCGGGCGCTTGGCCCATCGTGCCTTCCACCTCCGGATGCCCCTTGTGCCCGATCACCACGATTTCCTTCCGCTGGGCGCGCATGCGCGCCACTTCGAGGTGCACTTTGGTCACCAGCGGACAGGTGGCATCGAACACGTTCAGCCCGCGCGCCTGCGCCTCCGCGCGGACCGCCTGCGAGACGCCGTGGGCGCTGAAAATGAGCGTCGCCCCGGCGGGGACCGCCGCCAGATCCTCGACGAAGATGGCGCCCTTCTCTTTCAGGCCATTCACCACGAACCGGTTGTGCACCACCTCGTGCCGCACGTAGATCGGGGCTCCGAACACGCTCAAGGCGCGTTCGACGATCTCTATCGCGCGATCGACCCCGGCGCAAAAGCCGCGCGGATTGGCGAGAAGAACTTCCATCGGCTCCCTACCTTTCACGGCGATGGCCTCGTCATGCGCGACGGCCCCCGCTTCGATTGGAGAATGATCATCCATGGCCGTGCGGCCGCGATTTTCGCAGAAGGCCGTCCCACCCCATCAGGAACGCCCCGCACGTGATGGCCGAGTCGGCCACATTGAAGGCCGGAAACGAAAAGCCCTGGTAGTGGAAATAGAGGAAATCCACCACATGGCCCAGCGTGATCCGGTCGACCAGGTTCCCCACGGCGCCCCCGAGAATGAGGCTCAGCGCAAGACTTAACAACGCGTCGCGGGCATTGCGCCACAGGACATAGACGATGACCGCCGAGGCCGCAATGGCGATCACGGTGAAAAAGGCGCGCTGCCAGCCGGAGGCATCGGCCAACAGACTGAACGCGGCCCCGGTGTTGTAGGTCAGGATGATGCTGAAGAACGGGGCGACGTAGATGCTGCCGCCACCGCCCAGCGCGCTCACCACGGCATGCTTCGCGGCTTGGTCGAGCCCGACCACCGCGAGCGCCAACACGACCCATCCGGTGAACCTACGCATGGGTACGCTCCTCTCCGGGCCCCTCGAGGTTCGACACGCAGCGCCCGCACAGTGTCGGATGGCCCACGTGCGTGCCGACGTCGGCCGCGTAGTGCCAGCACCGCTCGCATTTCTGGTGCGCGAGGGCAAACACTTCGATCCGTTCCCCGTCCGCAGACGCGGCCTCGACAACGCGCGCTTCCGAGGTGATGAATACAAACCGCAGGTCATCGCCCAGCGCCTTCAGGCGAGCATAATCCGTCCCGCCCGCGTGCACCGCCACGCCCGCCGCAAGCGACGAGCCGATCTTCCCCGCCGCGCGCAGGTCCTCCAGTTCCTTCTGCACCCGCGCGCGAAGGCTCCGAAGGCCGCCCCAGCCGGTGCGCAAGGCGTCGGCGTCCTGCGGCCGGGGAACGGCATGCCACTCCTGGAAGAACACGCTGTCGTCGTCCGTGCCGCACAGCACCGCCCAAGCCTCTTCCGCGGTGAAGCTCAAAATCGGCGCCATCAGCCGAACAAGGCTGTGGGCGATGTGGAACAGCGCGTGCTGCGCCGAGCGCCTCGCGCGAGAACCCACGGCCGTCGTGTACAGCCGGTCCTTCAGGATATCCAGATAGAAGCCGCCCAGGTCTTCGGAACAGAAGGTCTGCAGCCGCTGCACGGCGTGATGGAACTCGTAGTGCTCGAAAGCCGCGCACACTTCAGCCTGCAGGTCCGCCATCATGACGCACGCATAACGGTCGAGGTCGACCCACTCGTCCATCGGCAGGCCGTGGACGGCGGGATCGAAGTCGCTCAGGTTGGCCAGCAGGAAGCGCAGCGTATTGCGAATCCGGCGATAGCTTTCCACCACGCGCTTCAGGATCTCGTCGGAGATCCCGAGTTCGCCGGAATAATCGGTGGACGCCACCCACAGCCGCAGGATGTCCGCGCCGTACGTGTCCATCACCTTCTGGGGCGCCACCACGTTGCCGCGCGACTTGCTCATCTTGAGGCCCTGACCATCCACCACGAAGCCATGGGTGAGGAGGGCGCCGTAGGGCGCGCGTCCGTCCGTTGCGCAACCCGTCAGGAGCGAGGACTGAAACCAGCCGCGGTGCTGGTCCGAGCCTTCCAGGTAGAGATCCGCCGGATGGCGGAGCTCGGCGCGCGTCTTGAGCACGCAGGCATGGGTGACGCCGGAGTCAAACCAGACATCCAACGTATCGGTGAGCTTGCGGTAATCGGCCGCCTCGCCCCCGAGGAGCGTCACGGGATCCAGGGCGAACCACGCCTCGATCCCCCGCTCGCCCACCTGTCGGGCCACGGCCTCGAGAAGCTCGGGCGTGCGCGGATGGAGTGCGCCCGTCTGGCGGTGCACGAAGAAAGGCATCGGCACGCCCCAGTTGCGCTGGCGGGACACGCACCAGTCCGGGCGGTTGCTGACCATCGCCTCCAGCCGCGCCCGTCCCCACGCCGGGAAAAACGTCGTGCGCGCCACCGCGGCCTCGGCACGCTGCCGCAACGTCTCGCCCTTGCCGCCGGGCGCATCCATGGCGATGAACCATTGGTGCGTGGCCCTGAAGATGATCGGCGTCTTGTGGCGCCAGCAATGCGGATAGCTGTGCGTCAGGCGCGCGTCGTGGAGCAGCGCGCCATTGTTCCGCAGGAGATCGATGAGGATCGGATTGGCCTCCCATACGGTGCGCCCGCCCACCAGCGGCACCGATGGGTAAAAGCGGCCGTCGTCGCCGACCGGATTGTCGACGGGAAGATGATAGC
>JAJYKK010000091.1 GCA_021788645.1 Pseudomonadota bacterium | reverse complement strand
GGCCGCCCAGCCGATGGCCTCCCAATACTTCTCGTAGCGATGCGGGGAATCCACCGTCTTGCCCCGGGTGCGCTCGAAAATGGTCGGCGTCACCGCATCCAGGGCCACCGTGAAGATGTCGGCGCCGAGCGCCTTCAGTTCCAGCAGGTCCTCGCGCGCCATGGTCGTGGGATTCGAGAGAATCGACACCGGAATCCCGGGCAGTGCCGCGACCCAGCGCGCCAGCAGGACGCGTGTATCGGCGTCCGATGCCGGATGGGTGATCATGGAGATGCACATCCGCTGAAAGCGCCCTTGATCGGCCCCCGCCTGGACGCGCGCGATCACCTCCTCGAAACGGGCCGTCGGCCAGTCTACCCGGATGAAGTTCCGATCCGCGAAGTCGCGCGCTTCCTCGCGATGCCGGGCAAGGCCGCAATAGGAACAGTTGGCGCGGCATCCCTCGGGATAGGTGACCAGCAGGTTCAGGCAGTGCGTGCAACCCGTCCGATGCATGAGACCGGGAACGAGCCCCAGCGTGATCGCCGCAGCCGTGCTCATCTGGACATATTCGGGCGAACGCATCTGAGGCGTCTTGACATGGTAGTTCGGCCGGTACACATGGACCGGCTGGGCCTGCTCAACACCTCCACTCATCATGGTCCCCCTCGGTTGCCATCCGTACGCGGGCGCCTGCGGCGCATCGCGCGCTATGCGATTGCCGGCCCGCCGGAAAAATATTCCGGGAACGCGATCCAGCCCCGGCGGTGCACGTCGTCACGCCACGCCGAATCGCGCCCCCAACACGCATCGAGCTCTCGGCGCCGCGCGACCCCACGCGCGAGCGTGGTTTCGAACTGATCGCGTACCTCTTCTTCGAATCCTGCGAGCGCAAGCGCCCCCATGCCTCGCGCCGCCTCCGCGACCGCCTCGCCGGCACGCTCGCCGGAGATGACCGCCGCCGCGATCCCGGCACCGGTCACCGGATGCGTGAGTCCCGCGGCGTCCCCGACCAGCAGGACGCTTCCCACCGCCAACCGTTCGCGCAAGCCGCCTACCGGAATCGCCCCGCCCGTGCGGCTCATGATCTCGGGGCGCACGCGCCCCGCTTCGACAAGGCGCCGATGCAAGGCATCGAGCGGGCGCTTGAGATCGCGCGCAAAGCGCTTGTCGAGGCCCAGCCCGAGGTTCGCGACCCCCCCCTTCGGGAACAGCCACGCATAGCCCCCCGGATAATCGCCCGACAGCCAGATGTCGGTGTCTTCCTGGCGCTCATGGAGCGCCACCGTGTACTGGCGGGCATGAACCGTCTCCAGCGGCTTGAGGCCCAGGACCTGAGCGACATGCGAATGGGGACCATCCGCCGCGACCAGCCACCTGAAGCGGACCTCCCGCTGCGCGAGGGGCCCGGCGATGCGCGCCAGGCAAGTCCCCATATCAAGCGCCGTCAGCCGTGTCGACAGCGCCAAGCGCGCACCGGCCCGTTCGGCCGTGGCCGCCAGCGCCTGGTCGAAGCGCGCCCGGTCAATCATGAGGCCACGGACATCCGATCGCAGGACAGCCCCAGACGGCAGGCAAGTCCTCATGCCCCGAATCTTCTGGGCGCTCACCCCCTCTGCCCGCGCGTATGCGCCCAGCGGCGCCGGAATCCACTCGGCGCATTGCACCGGAACGCCGATCTCGGCACGCCGCTCGACGGCCAGGACGGACAACCCCCGCGCCGCCGCCACGGCGGCAGCGGCCGCCCCCGCCGGCCCCAGGCCGACGACCAGCACGTCGACATGGCCGGCCCTCATGCCAAGGTTCTCGGCGCGAGGGGCTGGGAGTCCAGGGCCGCACGCACCACGCCGGCGAAGTCGGTGGGCGAAAGCCCGAACATGTCCACCTCGCGGCCTTCAAAAAACGCCGCGACGCGCCCCTCCAGCCCTTCCAGCGCGCTGTCGCGCAAGGCGGCCTCGAGATCGGCCACGGTCCGCCGCGGACTGATGAAGAAATCGCCGGTGAACCAGACCTGCTTGAGGCGGCCGCTCGGCGCATCAACCCGCAGGCGGACGCGGAGAAGGCCGCCCGATTTCTTCATCCAGGCTTCATGCAGCGGCTGCTCGCCCGTGGGCCGCTCGATCAGGCGCACCCAGGCTTCGCCGTCCATCTCGGCAAGGTCCCGCTCGAGGCGCAGCCGCTCGGCGCCGCTGAGGGTGCCCTCGACGCCACTGACGCCGAATTCGCGTTCAAATGCCCGGAGAAGACGCGCCTGGATCTCAGGCAAGGCGGGCGCCGCGCCCAGGAGGTCCTTGAGGCTCGCCACCCGATCGCGCGCCGACGCGATCGCCTTGTCGGAGAGCTTCTCCGCCGGAATCTTGAGGACGCGCAGCATCCTCTCGATATCGAATTCAATCAGCAGCGTCCCCTGGTACAACAGCGCATCGCCTTCGAAGATGCCGCCTGTCCCGGAGATCTTGCGGCCGTCCACTTCGATGTCGTTGCGCGGCCGGAACGCCGCATCGACCCCCAACGCCCGGATGCCGGCCACCGCCGCCTGACAAATTCGCCGCGAGATGGCCGTCAGGTCGGCATGGCCGAAATCGCGCCTGTGCACATAAAGCTCCCACCCGAGCTGGGCCTCGTCGCAGTAGATCGCCCCGCCGCCGGTGATCCGCCTGGACACCGCGATCCCTTGTGCCCGACAGTACTCGAGATCGAGCTCCTGCTCCGCGCTTTGATGGAAGCCCAGCAGCGCGCACGGGCGAAAGCGAAGGAAGCGCAACGTGGGGGGCGCCTCGCCCGACGCCAGCGCGTCCAGCAGCGTGCGGTTCAAGGCAATGTTTTCAGCCGCCTCGCGCACCCCGGTATCCAGCACGCGCCACGCCGGGCTCATGCCCGCCCCCTAGCCACCATGGGCCGACGCGACGACGCGGACGCCCGCCAGGCGTCCGGCCGAGCGTCGGGCGCGCTCGTGTGCCATGATCTGGTCGAGATCGAGGGTCAATCCGGCGCCCTCCGCACGGGCCGCCAGCACCTCATCGCCCACCGCGATCGAACAGCACGAGGGCGTGACGCGCACCTGGCGGCCCAGGCGCGCGGCGAGCTCCACCACGCCATCCGACGGGTGGGCCACGCCATTGAGCCCGGCCATCACGGCATAGGCATCGATTTCCACTTTTGCGCGACCGGACGGTCGGGCGCACCCCAACAGAAGCGGGGTGTTTGGGAGCGCCTCGCGGGCAGCCATGAAGAAGCGGCCAATCTCCCCGCTGTCGGGCACCGAGAAAGGGCGCTTCGCAGGCGCATAGAACGGCATCGCCACCACCAGCACCACGGCGGCGGGCACATGACGGCCGACGATCTGAAGCGCGGCGCGTTCCCCCAGGAAGCGCCCGTAATGCAGTCCCAGCACAATATGTGGCACCACCTTGAGGCGCGTCGCGACCAGACACTCGAGGCTGCGCTCGAAATCGTCCACGGTGCGGCGCAGGTGATAGACTTGCGTGATGGTCTCCTGCGCGCCGATCACGTCCATCATGGCGGCATCGATCGCGCAATCTTCCATGCGATGGGCGATGTCGCGATCCACCAGCGCGGTATGCATCGCGATCTTAAACTGGGGGAAGGTGTCCTTTATCCGGCGAAGGATCGGATAATAGGGGCCGTACTCCACTTCGTTGCGATGATTCGACCCGCCAGTCAGCAGCATGCCGCGGGCGCCGGCGGCGATACTCTCGTTGACCGCGCGCCACAGAGCTTCAGGTGTGCGCGCGGGAATCATGGGTTCGAGGATCTTGGCCTTGCAGTGGTCGCACTTGAGCTTGCACTCGGCCCCGGTAATCGAGACGGCCGGCCATGCGTTCCTGCCGCAGCCCGAGATCTCGGAGGTGGCATAGGCCTTGAATGAAGGGGTATAGAAGTTCACGCCCCCGGCCTGGCGCCCCGTCTTGTCGCCGCACCGCCGCTCCAGCTCGGAAACGATCTCCGCGTCGAGCCGGAGATCCTCCAGCGGTTCGACCTGTTCGACGATCGACAGCCAGTCCATCGCGCAATGCTCCTTTCGCCGGCGGTCCTGCTCAGCGCCCGGAAAACATGAGGGCGATGGTCGTCGCACCGCCCCCATGCCGCACCATTTGGCCGCAAGCCACCCTCAGCAACCGCCAAACCCCTCGCCATTCATCTTGGCTTCAAAAGCCGCCGCCACGGCCGCACCGGTGACCAGGACACCCGCTTCGGCGTTCCAATCGACGGGCTTCATCCGGACCAGCCAGCCGGCATTGTAGGGATCCCCATTGATCGTGCCCGGCTTGGCCGCCACGGCATCATTGGAGGCGATGATCTCGCCCGTCACCGGCGCCTTCACGGGCCCCACCCATTTGCCGGACTCGACGGTCGCCACCGACTTGTTCTGGTCGATCGACTTGCCCGCTTTCTTCGGCGTGTAGGCAACGATTTCCCCGGCCAGCGAGCAGGCGTAGGCGGTCATGCCCACGGTGATCGTCCCGTCCGCCTCGCGGCGAGCCCACACATTGTTCTCGACGTTGTAGTAAAGGTCGTCGGGAAGATTGCAGCCGCGTACCGTTGCCATTATTTGTGCGCCTTTCGAAATCAGTGAAAGAAGAAACTCGCTTCGCCGACGTGTCCCTCATCGGCCGCCCGTCTCCCGAGCCTCCCGGCTGTCTTGTTTTTTTGTGCGCGAAGGGAACGGGGCACGCAGGACGCTGCACACGGCTCGAGGGCCGCGACATCGGATGCTTCAGTCTAGCCCATCGCCGCGCGCACGCCCGCAGCCGCGCGATCCTAGAAGAAAAGCGCCTTGTCGCAGCTCAAGATCAGGTCGGCGAGCGTGCCGGCATTCGAAATCTCGTCGATCTCTTCGATCACGCCGTCCATCTCGATGTCGTAACCGGGCAGCGCGGGCTTGCACAGATGAAGCTTCACGCCGGCGGCCTTCGCATCGCGCATGAAGTCGAGGATTGTCTTGCCCCCCTGCACCGCTGTCAAGTCTTGCGCGACGCCGCGCTTGCCGAGAAGAACACCCTCCATGGTAAAAAAGACCTTGACCTCGACGTCCATCGACGCAAGGATCGCGCCGATATAAAAGGGCGTTGCGCACCGCTGCGGCGTGGACGGGCCGCTCGTCATCACGATGACGACCGATTTCTCCTCGTTGTCGAGATAGCGGGCATCCGTCATTCGGCAGTCCCTTCCCCATGTGGGCAGTAGATTTCTTCGCGCACGGCGCGTTCACAATACCCGCGCCTCGCGGCGCGGCCGGTCACGAGATGCGAAAGCGCCTCTGCGATGCCGAGCTGCGGCCGCACGCGCGCAATCCAGGCCCCGTAGGGGGCATCGTTGAGGAGACCCGGATTGTCGAGCACGGCTGGATTCGCCTCGACGATGACGCAGTCGAAGACGTTTGGCACCGGCCCCGCCCATTTCCCGCTCTCGATGGTGGCCACCGGCTTGCCGCTCGGACGCGCCGTCCCGGGCCTGCGCACGCGCACATGCAGGATCTTGCCGGCGATCGCCTGAGAAAGATCGGTCATGCCGATCGACAGGAGATCGCCGGCCTCTTGCCGCACCCAGATCTGGTAGTGCGCGTCATAATAAAGCTCGGGGCGGAATTCGCAACCGTTGCATTCCGCCAGGCGCTGTGCAGCCATTACGGCTCCCGATCGCGGCCACCGACGCGTCGAATGCACGAGGGCGCCTTCGTCCGCGGCGGCGGCCGGCTTGAGAGGTTGTCTTGCACGCACGCACGATTTGCCCGCCCATCGTTCAGGATGTCCCGGCGGCCCCGCTAGAGGATCCCCTTCTCGTGCAAGAAATCGAGCGAGTCGCTCACGTTCTCATGAATGGCCAGCTTGCGGGCGGACAGTCCCAGCGCAAGACCGAGCAGCTGCGTGAAGTACAAGATCTTGACCCCGGTCTTTATCCCGAACTGCGTCTCGGCCCGCACCTGATGCATCTCGAGGCCGGAATGGCAGGTCGGGCATTCGGTGGCGATCACTTGCGCACCGCACTCTTCGGCAGCCTGCAGGATATTGAGCACCAACTGGGTTGACGTATCCGAGTCCGACAGCGTATGCGCTCCCCCGCAACAGGCCGTCTTCAGTGGAAAATCGACGTTCACCGCGCCGGCCGCCGCCAGCAGGTCATCCATGAAATGCGGCTTGTGGCTCGACTCCGACCCGGGCCCCTGGTCCTTCTCCGGGAAGATCTGGCGCGGCCGCGTGTACATGCACCCGTAATAGTTGGCGATTCGGATCCCGTGGAGGTTCTTCGTGATTTTCGCCTTGATCCCTTCCGCGCCAACCTCCTCCATCAGCCACTCCAGCAGGTGAACGGTCCGCACATCGCCTTGATAGACCGGATCGTCGGCCCGTTTCGCGAGGTCCTGCACGGTGGCAAGGGCCGTCTCGGAGGTCGCGAGCTCGTACTCGGCCTTCTTGAGATTGTGGTAGCAGCCATTGCACGGGGCCATGACCGTGTCGTAGCCCATCTTGTCGGCAGCGATCGCCATGTTCCGCGCCGACATGTACGTCTGCAGCATGGGATGGATGTTCTTCACCTCCATGGCGCCGCAGCAGTTCCAGTCGTGCAGGGTCTCCATCTCGAGCGCGAGCGCCTTGACCAGCGCGCGGGTCGAGCGGTCATACGGCCCCCCCGAGCCCTCCAGCGCACAGCCGGGATAATACGCCACTTTAGGCATGCGCGGCCTCCTTTTGCTCTCGCACATACTGGCGCAAGACTTCGCCCGTGCGTCCCCAGGATGGCGTGCGCGGCTTGAACAGCCGATGCGCCAGCATGCGCAGGGGCCCGGCGACCGGCACGCGGGCGAGGAACTTGCCCAGGTGGCCGTGTGCGAGCAGCGGCCACTTGCCCATGCGCGCCACGAAAATCCCCAACCAGCCGCGCCGGGCAAGCGCAATGAGGCTTTGGCGGGTGTCGCGAAAGAAGCGGGTCATCACCTCGGTGTCCTCGATCCGGCCACGATCCAGGCATTGGCGCGTAAACTCCTCGTCAAACAGCGAGGAATGGGACTTCTCGCGGTAGCCTTCATCCTCGATCCAGTGGGCCAGCGCCTTCATC
Organism: Pseudomonadota bacterium; assembly: GCA_021788645.1. GTDB lineage: Bacteria > Pseudomonadota > Gammaproteobacteria > Burkholderiales > JAKAFK01 > JAKAFK01. The sequence continues at coordinate 541 of JAJYKK010000091.1, read as the reverse complement.
ACCCCCTCGGGACGCACGTCCTTGGGACAGATGTTCGTGCATTTGTTGCAGGAGACGCATTGCCAGATGATGTCCCGGTCCTTGAGGAGTTCCTGCTTGAGCCCGAGGAGCGTCAGATAGATCCAGTAGCGCGGGTTGAAATCGGTATTCAGCGCGTACATCGTGCAGGAATTGGTGCATGAGCCGCACTGCCAGCAGCGATGCACGTTCTCCGCCCCGCCATAGCGCGCGATGACGTTCTCGAAATCCACATCATAGTCCTTCAGGGTGCGGGGCAGGATCATGGTATTCCACGGGCCCGACACGTCGACCCCGTCGACCACCAGCTTGTCGCTCGTGAGCAGCCGATCCGGATCGATGAGCGTCTTCTCATGAATCGTCATGCCACCTGTTCCTAAAAAGTTGCGCATATCCGCGCATCGGATTTATCCGCAGTCGGTTGACGCACTTTCGTGCCCAACTCGACCCTCTTGACGCTCAGTTGCGCCGGAGAACGAGCAAGCAGGATTCGACGCACTTCCTGGTAGGGAGTGAAGCGAGA
>JAJYKK010000028.1 GCA_021788645.1 Pseudomonadota bacterium | reverse complement strand
GGTCTTCGTCCTCTTCTGCATCATCACCTCCGCCTTGTACCTCTATTACGAGGACCGCTACGAGACCCGCGCGCTGGGGGCGTTCGTGCTCCTGGTGATCACCGCGGCGGTGGGCTTCATCCTCTGGTACGCGCTGGACCGCCAGGCCTACGGGATCGAGCCGCTGGTGCCGGCCCTGCAATCCTATTGGATGAAGCTGCACGTGCCGGCCAACTTCATCGGCTACGGCTCGTTCTCCCTGTCGGCCATGGTGGCGGTCGCCTACCTCCTCCAATCCAAGGGCATCCTCGCGGATCGGCTGCCGCGCCCCGAGGTGCTCGACGACCTGATGTACAAGTCCATCGCGGTGGGCTTCGCCTTCTTCACGCTGGCGACCATCCTGGGCTCGCTGTGGGCGGCCGAGGCCTGGGGCGGCTACTGGTCGTGGGACCCCAAGGAAACCTGGGCGCTGATCGTGTGGCTCAACTATGCGGCCTGGCTCCATATCCGACTGGTCAAGGGCCTGCGCGGCCCGTTGCTCGCCTGGTGGGCGCTGGTCGGCCTCGTCGTCACCACCTTCTGCTTCCTGGGCGTCAACATGTGGCTCTCGGGGCTGCATTCCTACGGGCACCTCTAACGGGTTGTCCCGCGCCCGGGCGTGACCGGGGGGCCGCCCGGCCCCCCGGTCCGCTCAGCGCGGGCCCGCCCGGAAATGGCGCCGCGCCGCCTCCAGGGTCTGGTCGAGCTCGGCCTCCCCGTGGGCGCTCGAGACGAACCCCGCCTCGTACGCCGACGGGGCGAAGTAGATGCCCTGGTCGAGCATCGCGTGGAAGAAGCGGTTGAAGGCCCCCTGATCCGACTCCATCGCCTCCTGATAGGAAGCGGGCGGGCTCTCGCGGAAATACAGGCCGAACATCCCCCCGACCGCCTGCGCGCTGAAGGGCACCCCCGCCTCCCGCGCACAGGCCTGCAAGCCGTCGCACAGCCGGCGCGTGGCGCGCGCGAGCGCGCCGTAGAAGCCTTCCGCCTGCACCAGCGCCAGCGTGGCGAGACCGGCGGCGACGGCGACGGGATTGCCCGACAGGGTGCCCGCCTGATAGACCGGACCCTCGGGCGCCAGCAGCCGCATGATGTCGGCGCGCCCGCCGAAGGCGCCCACCGGCATGCCGCCGCCGATCACCTTGCCCAGCGTCGTGAGATCCGGCGTGATGCCGTACAGGCCCTGCGCGCAGCTCAAGCCCACGCGGAAGCCGGTCATGACCTCGTCGAAGATCAGCACGCTGCCGTGGCGCGTGCATTCCTCCCGCAGCGCCGCCAGAAACGCGGGATCCGGGGCGACCAGGTTCATGTTGCCGGCGACCGGCTCGACGATCACGGCCGCGATGGCCGCGCCTTCGCGGGCGAAGGCCTCCCTGAGCGCCGCCGTGCCGTTGTACGGCAGCACCAGGGTTTCGCCGGCGACCGGGGCCGGCACGCCGGCCGAGCTCGGGGTGCCGAAGGTCAGCAGCCCGGAGCCCGCCTTCACCAGCAAGGCATCGGCGTGGCCGTGGTAGCAGCCTTCGAACTTGACGATGCGCGAGCGCCCGGTGAACCCCCGGGCGAGCCGGATCGCGCTCATCGTGGCTTCCGTCCCGGAACTCACCAGGCGCACCTGATCCATGCTCGGCACGAGCCGGCACAGGAGATCCGCGAGGTCCGCCTCGGCCGCGGTCGGCGCGCCGAAGCTCAAGCCCCGTGCGGCGGCCGCCTTGACCGCCTCGACCACCTGCGGGTGGGCGTGGCCGACGATGAGCGGCCCCCAGGATCCGACGTAGTCGATATAGGACCGGCCGTCGGCATCCCAGAAGCGCGGGCCGTCGCCGCGCTCGACGAAGCGCGGGATGCCGCCGACCGAGCGGAAGGCGCGCACGGGCGAATTGACGCCGCCGGGGATGTGCTGCTTGGATCGTTCGAAAAGTTCGTCGTTGCGGGGCACGCTTCATCCTCCAACAAGGCAAGACTTGGCCGATGGCTGCCGCCATAGCCGATTAAAGGCCGCCACCTGCGCGCCGACATCCGGCGCCGCGAACAGGCTGCTGGCGACGGCGATCGCGTCCACGCCCGCCGCGAGGAGCGCGGGCGCATTGTCCGGGCGGATGCCGCCGATCGCCACGATAGGCAGGCGCAACCGCGCGCGCGCCTGGGCGATCACCGCCAGGTCCACGCGTCGCGCCCCGGGCTTGGTGGGGGAAGGAAATGCGGCGCCGAAGGCGACATAATCGGCGCCGCCGGCTTGGGCCTCCAGCGCCCGCTCGAGGCTGTCGTAGCAGGAGATGCCGATCAGCTTGCCGGGCCCGAGGGCACGTCTGGCCTGGGCCAGCGCGCAGTCGTGCTCGCCCAGGTGGACCCCGTCCGCGTCGACCGCCTGGGCGAGCGAGACGTCGTCGTTGACGATGAAGGTGGCGCCGTAGCGCCGGCACAGGGGCGCGAGGGCCGCCGCCCGGGCGTGCGCCTCGGGTCCTGCGGCCGTCTTGTCGCGGTATTGCAGGCACCGCAGCCCCCCGGCAAGCGCCTGCGCGACGAGGCGTGCGAGCGCCTCGAGCGGCAGGCCGTCGGGGGTCAGGCCGTACAGCCCTTCAATCCGCCGCGGCATCTCGGCGCGCCCAGAACAGCCGATCGGGAATGAATTGTCCCATGCCGGGCCGGTAGGCGGCCTTCAATGCCGCCCAGGTGAATTCCTGCGCTTCGCGCACCGCCTGGGCGATGTCCAGGCCATGGGCGAGCCCCGCGCTCACCGCCGAGGCGAGCGTGCAGCCGGAGCCGTGGTAGCTGCCTTCCAGGCGTGCCCAATGGTCGCGCCGCTCGGCGCCGTCCGGCCCATACAGGGTATTGACCACCTCCGGCGCGTTCTCGTGGGTGCCGGTGATCAGCACATACTGCGCGCCCAGCTCGATCAGGCGCGCGGCGCACTGGTCGAGCGAGCGCTCCTCCGTGTCCTCCGCATCGTCGGCGGCGAGCCGACGCGCCTCCAGGCTGTTCGGCGTCAGGATGTAGGTCTGCGGGAGCAGGAGCTCGCGCAAGGCGTCGATCATGTCCTCCGTGGCGAGCTCATCGCCCCGGCCCGAGGCGAGCACCGGATCGAGCACGAGGGGAATGTCGGGGTAGTCGGCCAGGATCCCGGCGAGGACGGAAATCGTCTCGACGCTGCCCAGCAGGCCCACCTTGAAGGCGGCCACCGGCATGTCCTCGAGGATCTGGCGCGCCTGATCGGCCACCCAGTCGGCGTCCAGCGCCAGCACGTCGTCGACCCCCAGGGTGTCCTGAATGGTGACGGCGGTGACCACCGACAGGGGATGGCAGCCCATCGCGGCGAGCGTCAGGACATCCGCCTGCAGCCCGGCGCCGGCGCTGGGATCGGTGGCGGAGAAGGACAAGACGAGCGGCGGCGTGGGGGGTATGGGCGATTTCATGGGGGCGGGCAGGTGCCAGCCACGGGACGGGCGGCGACGACATGGTTTCCGGTGATGCGAACGGCTGACATTATCCGCCCCTTGCCGCTAAAATGCACGTTTTGCCGGAAGACTGACGATGACCCCCCCCTCTACGCCATTCAAGACCTACATGTGCCTGATTTGCGGGTATATTTACGACGAGGCGCGCGGTTGCCCGGAGGAGGGCATCGCCCCGGGCACGCGCTGGGACGACGTGCCGATCAATTGGACCTGCCCGGACTGCGGGGCCCGCAAGGACGACTTCGAGCTGATCGAAATCTAGCGCAGCTTGGCGAGCTCCCGCGTGACCAAGGCGGGCGACAGGGGGATGTAGCCCGCCTTCGCGACGGCGGCCTGGCCCGCCGGCGAGAGCCCGGCCGCGAGGAAGGCGGCGATGGCGCCGCTCACCGGCGCACCGACCGGCTTGTTCACGTAGAGATAGAGAAAATGCTGCAGCCGGTAGCTTCGGTTGTAGACATTGGCGAGCGTCAGGGGCGTGTAAGGGTCGCCCGGATCCGCGCGCACCGCCAGCGCCTTGAGCGTCGTCTGCCCGCGGTAGCGGGCGAAGCCGATGGCGTAGGGATTGCGGGCCACCTGCGCGAGTTCCTGCGGCTCGGACAGCTGGGTCATGCCCGGCTTGAACGCATCGCCGCACATCACCCGGTGCTTGAAGAAGTCGCGTACGGCGGATTTGATGTCCTGCCCCTCGAGCCCGAGGGGCACGGCCGCCCAGGGCCCCTTGAGCCCCAAATTGCCCCAGGTCGTCACCGGTCCCGCCAGGGCGCAGCCGCCATGCCGCGAGAAGGCGCTGCCCAGCTGGCCGAAGGTGATCTCGCGCAAGGGATTGGCCGGATTGACGTATACGCCGACGGCCTCGATCGCCACTTCGATGGCGGTCGGGTAGTAGCCATGCCGGCGGATGAACGCCTCGAGCTCATGGCTCGTCATCGAGCGGTTCATGGCCCCCAGATTCGCCTCGTCGTCGGCGAGCGCCTGCGGGGCCACGCTCGTGCCGGGGCTTTCGATGTCGACGGAAAGCGCCGGATCCTTCGCCTTGGCGGCCGCGGCCCACTGCGCGAGAAAGGGCGCCAGGGTGTTGGAGCCCACGATCGTGAGCGTGGGGCCGGCCCACGCCCCGGGCGCGCCCGTCAGGGCCGCCAGCGCCGCCAGGCAGGCGGTGATCCGCCGATGGGTGGTTTTTGTCATGTCTCCTCCGCTTGGCCACATCCCGGCCAGTGTACGCACGAACGCCCGCGCTTTCAACGGCTTTCGGCGCGCCGCCTGCGCCCGCTAAAGAACCTGTCCGCCCCGCCGTTATCGAAAGATGTCCTTACGTCCCAAGCTGTGGCAGAATTATCTCGTTGGCATGACGAGGGCAGGCGCTCAGGTGGCATCCATTACGATAACGTCCTGCGCTGTGGGCACGACCCGGTGGGGCAACTCGAGGGGGTGGGGTGATTGACGCGAACGGCTTGAGCGGAATGAAGGTCATGGTGATCGACGACAGCAATACCATTCGCCGCAGCGCCGAGATCTTCCTGGTCCAGGCGGGATGCCGGGTGGTGCTGGCGGAGGACGGCTTCGACGCGCTCGCCAAGATCGCCGATCATGAGCCCGACGTGATCTTCGTCGACGTCATGATGCCGCGGCTGGACGGCTATCAGACCTGCGCCCTGATCAAGCGCAATCCGCGCTTCAAGGGGACGCCCGTGATCATGCTGTCCAGCAAGGACGGCCTGTTCGACCGGGCGCGCGGGCGCATGGTGGGCTCCGACCAGTACCTCACCAAGCCATTCACCAAGGAAGGCCTGCTCAGCGCCGTGGCCGCGCATGCGGGCGCGGGCCAGCCGGCCGCACACTGAAGGATATCCATATGGCGATCAGCACCATTCTCGTTGTCGACGACTCCGCGACGGAGCGGCATTTTCTGGGCGAGCTGTTGAGAAAGCACGGCTATCAGGTGATCACCGCCGAAGATGGCGACGGCGCGATTGCCAAGGCGAAAGCCGAGCGGCCCGACCTCATCGTGATGGACGTGGTGATGCCCGGCCTCAACGGGTTCCAGGCGACCCGCGCGCTGGCGCGCGACGAGGATACCAAGGCGATCCCGGTGATCATGTGCACCACCAAGTCGCAGGAGACCGACAAGGTCTGGGGGATGCGCCAAGGGGCGCGCGATTACATCGTCAAGCCGGTCAAGGGCGAAGAGCTCTTGCAGAAGATCTCGGCGCTGGCCTGAGCGCCCGGGCGAACGCTCCATGTCCAAGCGCATGAGCCTGCGGGCCTTCCAGGAACACGTCACCGCGCGGCTGCAGAATTTGGCGGCGCGCGAAGGCGACGCCCCCCGGCTCGGGCTGTCGGTCGGCGCCCACCGCTTCGTGGTCGAACTGTCCGACATCGCCGAGGCGGTGCCGGTGCCTCCGATGACGCGCGTCCCGCTCGCCAAGCCCTGGTTTTGCGGCATGGCGAACATCCGCGGCAACTTGTATGCGGTCAGCGATCTCGCGGCATTCTTCGGCGACGGCCCGACGCCCCCGGGGACGGATCGGCGGGTGCTCATCGTGCACCCGAAATACCAGGTGAACGCGGCCCTGATGGTGGGCGGCGTGCTCGGACTCAAGAGCGTGGCGCCAGCGGCCGCGGACGACTCCCGCCCCGAGGCCCCGCCCTGGGCGGGGCCCGAGTATCGCGATGGCGAAGGCGGGACCTGGCGGGGGCTGGCGCTCGCGGCGCTGCTCGGCGACCCCCGATTCCTGGGCGTCGGACGGTAAGCGCAGGACCCGCGCCTACGCAAAACAACAGCAGACTCCGATGGAGGGGAGGGGACGATGGCCATTTTTTCCGGATTCAGGCGGCGACTCAAGGACATGGGCTCCGCCCGCCCGGGCGCCTTTGCAGGCGGGCTGCTCGCCCGGGTGAGCGGGTCGCGGCGGCAGACGGTGCTCCTGGCGCTGCTCCTCGCCTGCCTGGTCCTCGCGGCGGCGGCGCTCGTCTACGACAACCTCCAGACGAGCTACAAGGCCCGATACGTGGCCACCGCCACGCAGATGGAGATGCTCTCCCAGCGCCTGGCGAAGGGCGCGCAGCAAGCCGTGCTCGGCAACCCGGCGGCGTTCGGCGAGCTGGCCGAGGCGCGCGACCAGTTTGCAGCCGACCTCGACCGCCTCGCCAAGGGCGGGCATGGCCTGCCCGCCACCGCCGGACCGGCGCGGGCCCGGCTGCAGGCCCTGCAGACCCAATGGGCGAGCATGCGCGCCCAGGTCGACCTCATCGTCCATGACCGCCGCTCGCTGGTCGAGCTGCGCCGCGCGGTGGCCGCCATCAACGCGAACGATACCCAGCTCCTGGAGCTGTCCGAGCAGGCCATCGCCCTGATGACCCAAGCGGGCGCGAGCGCCCGCGACCTGTCGATCGCGAGCCAGCAGGTGATGCTGACCCAGCGCATGGCCAAGAACGCCAACGCGCTGCTGTCGTCCGACGTGATCGATCCGCAGGTCGCCTTCCTCCTGGGCGAGGACACCAACACCTTCGGCCAGGTGCTCGCCGGGCTCATCGGCGGCAGCCAGGACCTGCGCCTGTCGGCCGTGAGCGATCCGGACACGCATGACAAGCTGCTGGAGCTGCAGGACGTGTTCAAGGACTTTGCCGCCAACGTGAACGGCATCCTGCAGAACATGCAGGAGCTGGTCAATTCCAAGCAGGCGGGCCAGTCGCTCTTCGTGGCCTCCGACCCGATGCTGGTCTCGACCGAGCAGCTGGCGAAGACCTATCAGGCGGCGCGCAACTATCAAGGCCTCGTGGCCGCCATCGTGTTCGGCCTCGGCGCGCTGGCGAGCCTCATCCTGCTGGGGCTCGCCAACGTCGAGGACGCCAAGCGCCGGGCGGCCGCCAGCGAGCAGGAGAACAAGCGCAACCAGGCGGCCATCTTGCGGCTGCTGAACGAGATGGGGGACCTGGCCGAGGGCGATCTGACGGTGCGGGCGAGCGTGACCGAGGACATCACGGGCGCCATCGCCGACTCGATCAACTACACGATCGAGGAGCTGCGCAACCTCGTCACCGGGATCAACCGCGCCACCGAGCACGTGACGCAGGCCTCGGGTCAGGCGCAGGAGATCACGCGGCGGCTGCTGGACGCCGCCAGCCAGCAGGCCGGCGAGATCGACGAGACCGGCGCGTCGGTGCGCGAGATGGCCCAGTCGATCACCGAAGTGTCCGCCAACGCGGCGCAATCCGCGAAGGTGGCCGAGCAATCGCTCGCGGCCGCGGAGAAAGGCGCCCTCGCCGTGGCCAACGCGATCAGCGGCATGAACGAGATCCGCGAACAGATCCAGGAGACCGCCAAGCGGATCAAGCGGCTGGGCGAGAGCTCGCAGGAGATCGGCGAGATCGTCGAACTCATCTCGGACATCACCGAGCAGACCAACGTCCTGGCATTGAACGCCGCCATTCAGGCGGCATCCGCCGGCGAGGCCGGCCGCGGCTTCACGGTGGTGGCCGAGGAGGTGCAGCGGCTCGCGGAACGCTCGGGCGATGCGACGAAGCGCATCGCGGCCCTGGTCAAGACCATTCAGACCGACACCCAGGATGCGGTGGGCGCCATGGAGCGCAGCACCCAGGGGGTGGTGGAGGGCGCCCACCTGTCGGATGCCGCAGGCCAGGCGCTCTCCGAGATCGGGCACGTCTCCCAGAGCCTGGCGTCGCTGATCGAGAACATCTCGCGCGCCACCAAGACCCAGACCGAATCGGCCGACCGGATCGTGCAGACCATGCACGATATCCAGGATATCACCACCCAGACCACGGAGGGCACGCAGCAGACCGCGCAGTCGATCGGCGAGCTGGCCGATCTCGCGGCCGAGCTCAAGGGGTCGGTCGCGGGCTTCAAGCTCGCGTGACCCCGGCCGCGCGGATCATTAAGCGATGAGTGCGACCACGGAATTCGATGCCGGCCCGCTGACCTGGGTCAAGGGCGAAATAGACCAGGCCCTCGCGCAGGCGCGCGAACGGCTCGCCGACGTCCGGCGCGAGCCGGGCGAGCTCACCGCGCTGCGCCATGCCCTCACCCACGTGCACCAGATCGCGGGGGCGCTCAAGATGGTGGGCCTCGAGGGTGCGGCGCGCTTCTGCGAGGAAATCGAAGCGTTGGGCGCCGGCCTCGAGAAGGGAGAGACCGAGCCCACGGAGGCGACGCTGACGCTGCTGGACGAGGGACTCGTCCGTCTGGCGCACTATCTCGACGCCCTGATCGGCGGCGAGCCGGACGTGCCGCTCAGGCTCTATCCCGCGTTCGCATCGCTGGCGCAAGCCCGGGGGCGCGAGAGCACGGAGGCCGAGCTCTTCTTCCCCGATCTGGGGGTGCGCGCGCCGAAACCGGAGGCGCCTCCCGAGGCCGAGGCGCCCGCGGCCGCCTGGGTCCGAGGCCAGCGCACCCGCTACCAGCGGGGACTGTTGGCCTGGCTCAGGGCGCCCGACGACCCCAAGGGGCTCGCCGCCATGCACGACGTGCTCGCCGCCCTCGACCGCGCGCAGGCCACTGCCGCCAAGCGCACGTTCTGGTGGACCTGCGGGGCCTTCGTGGACGCCCTCAAGGCGAACGCCGTCCCTGCCGACATTCCCGCGAAGCAGCTGTGCGGGCGCATCGACCTGCAGGTCAGACGGCTGTCCGAGGGCTCGGACAAGGTGGCCGAGCGCCTCCTGCGGGAAGTCCTGTACCAGGTCGCGAAGGCCAGGCCGGAGACGCCGCACCTGCGCGAAGTGCGGGCGCGCTTCGCCCTCGAGGACCTGTTGCCGCCCACGGCGGGCGAGGCCGAGTTGAGCGGCGGCGCCGCCGCCGACGCCGCGGCCGCCCGGGAGATGCTGGAGGCCGTGGCGCAGGCCAAGGACGCGTGGGTGAAGCTGGCCGCCGGCCACCGCCCGAGCCATGCCCCCTTCCTCGAGGCGATCGCCCGGCTGAGCGCCGCCGTCGGCCGGCTCGACTCTCCGGGCCTGCGGGCGCTGAGCGAGGCGCTGCAGGATGCCGCGGCCAGTTTCTCGGGAGAGGGCGCGGCCGTGCCCGGGGAGGCGGCGGCCATGGAGGTCGCCACCGCCTTGCTGCTGGCCGAGGCCATCCTCAATGCGCCGGCTCGCGCGGACTTCGCCCCGCAGGCCGATGCCCAGGCGAAACGGGTGGCGCGTGCGCTCCATCCCGAGCGCGAGGTCGGACCCATTCCGGCCATTCCCGCGCTGGACGCGATGAGCCGCACGGCCCAGGAAAAGCTGGCCGCGGCGCAGGTGATGCGCGAGATCCAGGGCAATCTGCGCGAGATCGAGCGGGTTCTCGACGCCTTCTTCCGCCACCCCGACGCCCGCGCGGACCTCGGCGGGCTCGAGGCCCTGGTTCACCAGATCGCCGGCGCCCTGCGCATCCTCGATCTTCCCACCGCGCAAACACTGCTCGATGCCTGCGGCGAGCTGATCCGCGCCCTGGCCGGGACGAAGGAGGCGCCGCCGCCGGGCGACCTCGAGGCGCTGGCGGAGGGCTTGAGCGCCCTCGGGTTCTATATCGAAGGGCTGGCGCAGGGACGCCCCGAGAGCGAGGCGCTGCTGGATCGTGCGCTCAGCCGCTTCGGCGCGGCGCCTGAGCCTGAGCGCAGCCGCGCGACGGCGCGCCCGGAGGCGAGCCTCGAGCAGGATGTGGGCGCGCACCGGCAGGCGGTGGGCGAAGCCTTCGCCGCGTGGCGCGAGGCGCCCGAGGACGCCGCCTGCGCCGAGCGCTTCCGGCGCGCCCTGGAGGTCTTGCGCCAGGATGCCGATCTGACCCTTGACGACGATCTCGCCCGCGCCCTCGAGGAGGCGGCAAGCCGCCTTGCGGCCGTGGCCTCGCCGGCGGACCCGGGGCTCGCGCAGGCGCTCGCCGCGATCGCCGCCCTCGAGGAGGCGCCGGCGCTCGCCCCCTCCCCGGACGCCGAACGGCTGCGGGACGCGGCCGCCGAGGTGATCGACGCGGAGCTGCTGCAGGTGTTCCTGGAGGAAGCCGGCGGCGTGCTGGCGGCGATGTCGGCCGACCTTGCCGCGCTGACCGATGGCCCTGCCGACCGGCCGGCCCTGGTGTCGGTGCGGCGCGGTTTCCATACGCTCAAGGGCAGCGGGCGCATGGTCGGATTGCAGGCGCTGGGCGAGATCGCCTGGGGGATCGAGCGGCTGCTCAATCAATGGCTCGAGGAGGAGGATCCTGTCACCCCGGCGCTGCTCGGCGTGCTGCGCGAGGCCCATGCGGCCTTCGCGCAGTGGGTGGCCTCGCTTGCCGGCGGCGGGTCGCCGGCGATCGACGGCAGCGCGTTGCTGGCGCATGCGCGGGCGCTGGAGAACGGGGAAGACTGCACGCCGCCTGCGCCCGAGCCCGGGGCGCCCGAAGCGCGCGTGGTCGAGGCGCCGAGCCCCGCGCCGGGCGCGCCGCTCGAGGCGGCGGCGACCGAGGCGGCGGACGTCCTCGTGGGCGCGCTGCGCGTGTCCAGGGCGCTGTTCGACATCTTTCTCAACGAGGCGGCCTCGCACCTCGACGTGCTGGAGCGCGAGCTGAAGCTCCTCGGGCTTGCGCCGGACGCCCAGCTCACCGAGGAGTTTGGGCGCGCGAGCCACACCCTGTGCGGCATCAGCCATACGACCGGCTTCGCGCCGCTGGCGGAGGTGGCCTGCGCGCTCGAGCTCTGGCACAACGCGCGGCGCCACCAACCGCGAGGGCTGGAGGCGCAGGAGCTGGCCACGGTGGGAGCGGCACTGGGAGCGCTTCGCGCGATGCTCGCGGCGGTGGCCGCGCTCGAGGCCCCCGAGCCGGACGAGGACGTCGTCGAGCGGCTGGCCGCGCTCACCAGGAGACTTCCCCAAGCGCCCGCCGCGCGTCCGGAGGAGGCGCTACCGCCCCCGGTGCCGGCCGCGCCCGCGGCGTCGGGCCTGGAACCGGCGACGGACCGGGCGGAGGCGATGGGGGGCGCCGCGGGCGCGAGCCGGGAGGCGGGCGATGCCCCGTCGATCGAGCTTCGGGACGAGCTCGATCCGGCGCTGGTCCCCATTTTCGTGGAGGAGGCGCACGACCTTCTCGCCCGCGGGGCGACCGAGCTTGCCGCCTGGCGGGCGGCGCCGCACGAAGGCGCGAACGCCCATGCGCTGGAGCGCACCTTGCACACGCTCAAGGGCAGCGCGCGGATGGCGGGGGCGATGCGTCTGGGCGATCTCACCCACCAGATGGAAAGCCGGATCCTCGAGGCCGAGGCGGCGGGGCAGGCGGCCCCCGGGCTGTTCGACGAGCTCGCGGGCGCCCTGGATCACCTGGAAGACAGGGTGGCGCAGCTGGCCGGGGCTTCCGCCTTGCCAGCCGAGGCGAGCGTGCAGGTCGCGCCCGCCGAAGGCGAGGCGACCACGCCGCAGCTGCGGGTGCGCGCGGAGGTCATCGACCATCTCGCGAACGAGGCGGGGGAATTGAGCATTTCGCGCTCGCGCCTGGAGGGTGAGGTGCAGGGCTTCAAGCATGGGGTGGCCGATCTTGCCGAGAACGTGGGGCGCCTGCGGGCGCAGCTGCGGGAAGTGGAGATCCAGGCCGAGACCCAGATGCAGGCGCGGCTGTCGCAAGTGCAGGATGTCCAGTCGGCCTTCGACCCGCTGGAATTCGACCGCTTCACGCGGCTGCAGGAGCTCACCCGCATGCTGGCGGAGAGCGTCAACGACGTCTCGACCGTGCAGCAGAATCTGGAACAAGGCCTGTACGAGGCACAGGCCGCGCTGTCCGCGCAGGCCCGGGTGAACCGGACGCTGGTCCAGTCCCTCCTGCATGTGCGCATGGTTCCCGTGTCCGCGCTTGCCGAGCGGCTCTACCGCATCGTGCGGCAGACGGCGAAGGAACTGGGGCGGCGGGTCAACCTGGAGATCGGGGGGGAGCGCGTGGAGATGGACCGCGGGGTGCTGGAGAAGATGACCGCGCCCCTCGAGCACCTGCTGCGCAACGCCATCGCCCACGGCATCGAGGCACCCGAGAGCCGCCTTGCGGCGGGCAAGCCCGAGATCGGCGAAATCCGGCTGGACGCGCGGCAGGAGGGCAACGAAATCGTGCTCCGGCTGTCCGACGACGGCGCCGGGATCGACCTCGACGCGGTGCGCGCCAAGGCCGAGTCGCTCGGCCTCGTCGAGGCCGGGCAGGCGGCCAGCGAGGCCGAGCTGCTCGAGACGCTTTTCGCGGCGGGCTTTTCCACGGCGACCGAACTCACCCAGGTGGCCGGACGCGGCATCGGGATGGACGTGGTGCGCGCCGAAGTCGCCGATCTCGGCGGCCGCATCGAAGTGGCCACCGTCAAGGGGCGGGGGACGACCTTCACGCTTTATCTTCCGTTGACCCTGGCGGTGACGCAAACCGTGCTGATCAAGGCGGCGGCGGAGGAATACGTGGTCCCCTCGGAAATGGTCGAGCAAGTCCAGCAGCTCAAGGCGCACGCGCTGGAGGCGGCCTATGCCGCGGGCGAAGTGCGTTGGGGCGGGAACGCCTATCCCTTCTTCTATCTGCCGCGGCTCCTCGGGGAGGCCGAGCATGGGCCTTCGGTGCAGGCGTATAACGCGGTGCTTCTGCTCAGGCACGGGACGCACCGGGTGGCGATCCACGTCGACCAGATCGTCGGCAACCGCGAAATCGTGGTCAAGAACAGCGGGCCGCAGTTGGCCCGGGTGCCGGGCATGGCGGGCGCGACGGTCATGGGGAGCGGCCGGGTGGTGCTGATCCTCAATCCGGTGCTTGCCGCGAGCCAGCTGCACGCGCCCCGCGGCGCCGAGCGCCTGGCGCCCGAGGCCCCGCAGGCGCCGGCCCAGGCCGCGCCGCTGATCCTGGTCGTCGACGATTCGCTGACCGTGCGCAAGGTCACGAGCCGCCTGCTCACGCGCGAAGGCTTCGACGTGGCGAGCGCCAAGGATGGCCTGGAGGCCCTGGCGCGCCTGCAGGAGCGGCGGCCCATGGTGATGCTGGTGGACATCGAGATGCCGCGCATGGACGGCTTCGAGCTCACCCAGCATGTCCGTGCCGATGCGCAAACGGCCGACATCCCGATCATCATGATCACCTCGCGCACGGCGGAGAAGCATCGCGAGCATGCCCTGAGCCTGGGCGTGGATGCGTATCTCGGCAAGCCTTACGCGGAAGAGGCGCTGCTGGAGCACATCCGCACGTTCGTGGCGCAAGGCCGCCGCGTCGGCTGACCCGGCGCGGCGCGTCGCCGCGCGGCCGCGCTCAAGGCGCCTTGCGGTACAGTTCGGCGCCGCCCTCGACGAATTCCCGGGCCTTGTCGTGCAGGCCCTGCGCGAGCGCATCGGCTTCGGCGATGCCCGCCTGCGCGGCATAGTCGCGCACGTCCTGGGTGATCTTCATCGAGCAGAAATGCGGCCCGCACATGGAGCAGAAATGGGCGACCTTGGCGGAATCCTTGGGCAGGGTCTCGTCGTGGAAGTCGCGCGCCCGGTCCGGGTCGAGGCCGAGGTTGAACTGATCCTCCCAGCGAAACTCGAAGCGCGCCTTGGACAGCGCGTTGTCGCGCAGCTGCGCGCCCGGATGGCCCTTGGCGAGATCGGCCGCGTGGGCGGCGATCTTGTAGGTGATGATGCCCTCCTTGACGTCGTCCTTGTCGGGCAGCCCGAGATGCTCCTTGGGCGTCACATAGCACAGCATCGCGCAGCCATACCAGCCGATCATCGCGGCGCCGATGCCGGAGGTGATGTGGTCGTATCCCGGCGCGATGTCGGTGGTCAGGGGCCCGAGCGTGTAGAAGGGCGCCTCATCGCAGTACTTGAGCTGCAGGTCCATGTTTTCCTTGATCATGTGCATCGGCACATGGCCGGGGCCTTCGATCATCGTCTGCACGTCGTGGCGCCAGGCGATCTGCGTGAGTTCACCCAGGGTCTTCAATTCCGCGAACTGGGCCTCGTCGTTGGCGTCATGGATGGAGCCGGGGCGCAGGCCGTCGCCGAGCGAGAAGCTGACGTCGTAGGCCTTCATGATCTCGCAGATGTCCTCGAAGTGGGTGTACAGGAAATTCTCCTGGTGGTGAGCGAGGCACCACTTCGCCATGATCGATCCGCCGCGGGAGACGATGCCGGTCATGCGCCGGGCGGTGAGCGGCACATAGCGCAGGAGCACGCCGGCATGGAGGGTGAAGTAGTCCACCCCCTGTTCGGCCTGCTCGATCAGCGTGTCGCGCACGATCTCCCAGCTCAGTTCCTCCGCCCGCCCGTCGACCTTCTCGAGGGCCTGGTAGATGGGCACGGTGCCGATGGGCACCGGGCTGTTGCGCAGGATCCATTCCCGCGTCTCATGGATGTT
This sequence comes from Pseudomonadota bacterium, assembly GCA_021788645.1. Lineage (GTDB taxonomy): Bacteria > Pseudomonadota > Gammaproteobacteria > Burkholderiales > JAKAFK01 > JAKAFK01. The sequence continues at coordinate 21,595 of JAJYKK010000028.1, read as the reverse complement.
CTTGCCGGTGGACAGGTCCATGACGGTGTCCGCGCCCCAGCGGATGCCCCAGGTCATCTTCTCGACTTCCTCCTGGATGGAGGAGGCGACGGCGGAATTGCCGATGTTCGCATTGATCTTCACCAGGAAATTGCGTCCGATGATCATCGGCTCGAGTTCCGGGTGGTTGATGTTGGCGGGGATGATGGCGCGTCCGCGGGCCACCTCGGCACGCACGAATTCCGGCGTGATCTGGGCGGGAATGGCGGCGCCGAAGGCGTGCCCCGGGTGCTGGAACGCGAGGTCCGCCTGCGCGATGCGGCGCTGGTTCTCGCGGATGGCGATGAATTCCATTTCCGGCGTGATGAGCCCCGCGCGCGCATAATGCATCTGGGTGACGTTGCGTCCCGCCAGGGCCCGGCGCGGCGTCCGCCCGAGCGCGAAGCGCAGGCCGTCGAGCGCGGGGTCCGCAAGCCGGGTCCGGCCGAAGGCGGACGAGGGCGCCGCCAGGGATTCCGTGTCCCCCCGCTCGGCGATCCATGCGTCGCGCACGGGGGCAAGCCCCTTGCGGATGTCGATGGCGACCGCGGGGTCGGTATAGGGCCCGGAGGTGTCGTAGACGCACAGCGGCGGATTGCGGCGGGGACCGTCGCGGGTGGCGCTGTCCGTCTGCTCGATTTCGCGCATGGGCACGCGGATATCCGGCCGCGATCCGTCCACATGGATCTTGCGGGAACGGGGCAGCGGCTGTATGGCCGCCTGGTCGACCGTTGCGGCCTCCCCAAGGCGCTGCGGGTGGGCGTTCATCTTAAGTCAGGCTCCTTCGCAAAAGCGTAAGGAGAGCATTGGGCCAACAACGCTTCCCTACGGCGGTGTTAACCGCGTCAGGTTCGGAGGGTATCTCTCACCGCGCCTGCGTGCAGGCGCGGACCCCTAGCTTTGTGGTACGTCGGCTTGAAATCGCATCGCTCCTCGCCGCGCGCCCGATCCGGTGCCTCGCGGGCGTGGCGAGGACGGCAATTTCACTGTACCGGAATTGTAGCATTCGCGATACCGGTCGTGAACCCGCGATCCGTCTTTGCCGCGCGCGCCGCGGTGTCTTCTCCCCTCGATAGAACAAGGCCGCGCTCCCGGGAACGGCGCCGGCGCGCAGCGCCTGCCCGCGCGCTCTCGTGTGCCCCGATGGGGGCGTGGCGCGGGTTCCCTCGGTGGAATTCTATGCGATAATCCTACACTGCCCGTAATGCCTCATCTCAAATCTATCGTCTGCATCGGAGCGCCTCATGGATATGGACCAGGCCCGCATCAACATGGTGGAGCAGCAGATTCGCCCGTGGGACGTGCTTGATCAGGGCGTGCTCGATCTCCTGCTCGACGTGCGTCGCGAGGAATTCGTCCCGCAAGCGTATCGCAAGCTCGCCTATGCTGACATACAGATCCCCTTGGGACACGGCGAGACGATGTGGGAGCCGAAACTTGAAGGGCGCGTGCTGCAGGAACTCGCGATCGCTCCCGCCGACAAGGTGCTCGAGATCGGGACCGGCAGCGGCTACCTGACCGCCCTGTGCGCGCATGAGGCGCATCATGTGTACAGCGTGGAGATCGTTCCGGATCTCAAGGTGAAGGCGGAAGCCGCCCTGGCCGCCCACGGCATCCGCAACGCCACCGTGGCGATCGGCGACGGGGCGCGAGGATGGGCGCGCCACGGTCCTTACGACGTCATCATCGTGACCGGTTCGCTGCCCCTGCTGGCGGCGGACTTTGAGAAGAGCCTCGCCCTCGGCGGGCGGCTCTTCGTCATCGTCGGCGAGCCGCCGGTCATGAAGGCGAGGCTGATTCGCCGCGTCGGGGAGGACGCCTGCACGACGACCGACTTGTTCGAAACCTGCATCGCCCCCCTGCAGAACGCCCCGCAGCCTGAGCGGTTCGTGTTCTGACGCGCGCGGCGGCGCGAAGTCCAACCCGGCATAAGGAACAGCATGGCAGCCAAGTGGCTTGTGTGGTGTGCGCTCGGGGTCGCGGCGAGTGGGCCGGCCCACGGCGAGAACCTGCTGCAGGCGTATGACGAGGCGCGCGTGCAGGACCAGACCTTTGCCGCCGCCCAGGCGACCTACCGGGCGGCGGTGGAGGCGCTGCCGCAAGGACGTGCCGGGCTTCTGCCGACGATCGGCCTTTCCGCGAGCGCCCAGCGCAACAACCTCGACACCGAGTATGTCCCCGGCCTGCCGAAAGGCGTCCCCCTGGTCACCGGCACGCAGGCCTTCGGCTCCCACGGGTACGCCCTGACGCTCGATCAGCCGCTTTTCAATGTCCCCAAATACGCCCGCTACGAGGCGTCCAACTATGCCGTGGCGCAGGCGCAGACGACGCTCGCCATCGCCGGGCAGGACCTGATGGTGCGCGTGGCGGCGGCCTATTTCGGGGTGCTGCAGGCGCAAGACGACGTGGCTTTTGCGCAGGCGCAGCTGAAGGCCCTGGCCGGGGAGCGTGCGCAGGCCGAGCGGCGCTTTCGGGTCGGCACGGCGACCATCGTCGATACGCGGGAAGCCGAGGCCCGCTACGATGCGGTCGCCGCGCAGGAGCTCGCGGCCGAGGACGCCCTCCAGGTCAAGCGCTACGCGCTCGAGACGATCATCGGCCGCACGCCTGCGCCGCTGGCGCCGCTCAGCGCCCGCCTGCCGCTGGGGCTGCCCAGCCCCGACCGCATGGCGGCATGGGTGTCCGCCGCCCGGACGCAGAACCTGGTGCTGCAGACCCGCGAGCTGCAAAGCCGCATTGCCGCGGAGGATGTGGCGCGCGCGAAAGGCGGCAACGATCCGACCCTCGACCTGGTTGCGAGCGACGGCTATACCTATGCGGGGGCGACCCCTTTCGGCGCGGGCGAGAAGCTGCGCGCCCGGGCCATCGGCGTGGAGCTCAATCTGCCCCTTTTCGAGGGCGGCATCGTCAGCTCCCGCATCCGCCAGGCGCAGGCTAGCCAGGATGCGGCCCAGGATGAGGTGCGGCAGACGGCGCGCGAGGTGGCGCTCGAGACCCGGCAGGCCTTTCTCGGGGTCACCGACGGCGCCGCCCAGGTGCGCGCGGCCCGCCTTGCCGTGCTGTCCGCGAAGAGCTCGCTCGACGCCACCGCCCTGGGACTCAAGGTCGGCGTGCGCACCAACGTCGATCTCCTGAATGCCCAGCAGGCCTATTTCGACGCCCGCCGCAACCTGTCCGAGGCGCGCTACGCCTATATCCTGAGCGAACTCAAGCTGAGGCTGGCGGTGGGTACCCTGAAGGAGGCGGATCTCGTCCGCGTGAACGGCTGGCTCGCGCCGACCGCGCCCCGTCGCCTTATCGATCCGGGGCGATGACGACGCCTTCTGGGTGTTCTGTGCCCAAGTCGGACGGATAAAGCAGCGGCGCGATATGAGAAGCGGGAACGGCTACACGAGCGGCGGAAGCAGGTCGTGCGACGGTGGCGGAAGGGACGGCGGGGTGATGGCCCGTGTGGGCATGGCCGGGCGCGGTTGCCCGCCGGGGCGACTGGCCGTTCATCGGTATGAGGAAGGCGGCCTGGGGGTGTTGCAGCCGACCCCGCGTGGGCGGTAGTCCGCAGGCACTGTCGATGATCGCCGCGCCGACCAGCGGATCGGGGTCCTCGAAGGCCTGATCAAGGATGGACGGTATTCCCGATCCTCGCCCTCCGTGGGCCTCACGGCAAGCCGGTCAAGGCCCGGGCCGCAGAGCGCCAGGACAGGATCGGCCCTTTCCACCCGCGCGGATCCCGGCAAGACTCGACGTCGCCGCAACCCGCCACCTGACGCCGCGCGAACACTCACCCGAACGGGTCAACCGGCGGCGAGCCGGCGCCCGGACAGGCGTTCGAGGATGCCGAGCGGGGCGGCCTGGGGATCCTCAAGGGCCGTCATCGGCAAGTAAAACGTCTGCTCCAGCAGAAACTGCCCTGACATGGCGGCATGCAGCACCTGGTCGGTGAACACGATCCAGGTGCTGGCGGGGGGCAGCGCCACCGTTTCCTGGGGGGCCGAGCGCTGGTAGTCCATGTCTTTCTTCATGTGATCGTGGAGCGCCAGCATGAGGTGGTCGTAGCGGGTGCGCCGGCCCTTGGTGATGGACAGCACATCCATGAGCCAGGGGCTGCCCGGGAATGGCGGGCCGATGCCTGCGAGATAGCGTCGCGCCAGGTCTTCGAAGGGCTCGCCCAGGCGCCAGACGCGCGGTTGGCCGGCGGGATTGATGTTGGAAAAAACCCGCAGGATGCGCTGGCCCGAGGTCGGGCGCGAGGGAAAGGCGTCCACGTGCAGCCGGGTATCGTCCTTCTTGTAGGAGGACGCCCGCCCGGCGACTTCGCAGGGGCGATAGCGGGTGCGCCCGCGCATGAGATGGGGCGCGTAGCGCGGCAGGAGCGCCTGCACGAGCTGCTGCGCCTGGTGGGCGAGGCGCCCGATCATGGCATGCAGGGCGTCGAGGTCTTGCGCCTGGCCGACCGCGCCGCGCATCATCTCGCCTTCGAGGCTGATGTTCTTGGCCTTTCCATCCGACCACCGGGGCGAGAGAAAACGCTTCTCCTCGGCGCCGAGCACGAAGGCAAGATGGGGGAAGAACAAGACGCGCCCGCGCTCCAGCGAGGACAAGGCGTCCGCCTGTGCGGCGGCGGGAAAGCGCGCTTCCCAGGCATCGGTCTCAAGGGGGTGCAGTAGGCTCATGCGAGGCGCGGGCGGCCGGACGAATGCCTCCACTATAGCAAAGGCGGCCGCGGCCCGTCCAATGCCGCGGGCGGCGCGAAGGGCCGGTGCCCCGGGCGCGCGTCCGTCGCGCTGTTTGTGGCGATGGCGATGCGGCCTTTCCGGTACAATACCGCCATGTCCGAATTCCTGCTCGTCAAGACCTCTTCCATGGGGGACGTGATCAACGCGCTGCCGGTGGTCTCCGACATCCGCCGCCATTTTCCCGAGGCGCAGGTCGACTGGGTGGTGGAGGAGGGGTTCGCGGACATCCCGATGCTGCATCCAGGTGTCCGAACGACCCTGCCGGTGGCCATCCGGCGCTGGCGCGGGCGGCTCGCCGCGGCCGCCACCTGGGCGCAGATCAAGGACTTCAAGGCGACTCTGCGGGCGCGGCAATACGAGGCGGTCCTGGACATCCAGGGCCTCATCAAGAGCGCCTGGATCACCCGCCTCGCGCGCGGGCCGCGGTGCGGGCTGGACTGGAAGAGCGCTTGGGAGCCCCCCGCGAGCCTCTGGTATGACCGCACCTTCCGGGTCGATCCGTCCTTGCACGCCATTGAACGCTACCGCCGGCTTGCCGCGGCGGCCTTGGGTTATGGCGCCGACGCGCCGCTCGATTACGGCCTGCGCGTGCCGGCGGAGCCCCTGTCCTGGGCGCCGGACGCGCCTTATGCGGTCCTCCTGCACGCGACCAGCCGCGACGAGAAGCGGTGGGACGATGCGGCCTGGCTCGAGCTCGCGCGCTTCCTGCACGGGCGGGGGCTGGCGGCCGTCTTGCCGTGGGGCAGCCCGCGCGAGCGGGCGCACGCGGAATTCCTCGCCGGCCGCATGCCGGCCGCTCGGGTGGCGCCCGCGATGCGGCTGCGGGAGGCGGCCGCGCTCATCGCCCAGGCGAGGCTCGTGGTCGGCGTCGACACGGGCCTCGTGCACCTGGCGGCCGCCCTCGGCACGCCCGTGATCGCGCTTTTCTGCGGGTCGGATCCCGCGCAAAACGGGGTGCGCGCGCGAACGCCCGCCGTGAACCTCGGCCGGGCGGGGCAGTGCCCGCCGGTCGGCGAAGTGCTCTCGGCGGTCGAAGCGCTGGCCGCCGCATGAGGCGTCGGGCCTATACCCTCCTGTTGTTCGCGCTGTTGCCGCTGGCGCTCCTTCATCTCGTCTGGCGCGCCCGCCGGCAGCCGGCGTATCTGCGGCATGTGGCCGAGCGCTTCGGCTTTTACCGGATGCGGCCGGCGCGGCCGGTCATCTGGCTGCATGCGGTCTCGGTGGGCGAGACCCGGGCGGCCGGTCCCCTCGTCCACGCCCTGCGCGCGCGCTACCCCGGCTACGACGTGCTCCTCACCCACACCACGCCCACCGGCCGCGAGACGAGCGAATCGCTCTTCGGCCAGGCGGTGGCCCGGGCCTATCTGCCCTACGACTTTCCGTTCGCCATGAGGCGCTTCCTGCGGCACTTCCGGCCGACCCTCGGGATCCTCATGGAGACCGAGATCTGGTTCAACCTGGCCGCTTGCGCCCGGCAGGCGCGGGTGCCGCTGATCCTCGCCAATGCCCGCCTGTCGGAGAAGTCGTTTCGCCGCTATGCCCGTGTCCGCGGCCTCGCGCGGCCGGCGCTGCAGTCGTTCGCGCAGGTCCTGGCCCAAAGCGCCGCGGATGCGGAGCGGCTGGCGCGGCTGGGGGCCCGGCCGGTGGTCGTCGCGGGAAACCTCAAGTTCGACGTCGAGCCGCCCGCGGGCGCCTTTGACGCCGCGCGCGCGCTCAAGGCGCGCTTCGGCGCCGGCCGGCCGGTGTTCCTCGCGGCCAGCACCCGGGAGGGGGAGGAGGCGCTCATCCTGGAGGCGATGGAGCGCATCGCGGTGAAGGACCTCCTGGTGGTGATCGTTCCGCGCCACCCGCAACGCTTCGACGAGGTCGCCCGGCTGGTTGCGGGCCGTGGCCTCGCGCTGCAGCGCAAGAGCCTCGGCGAGCCGATCGCCGGCGCCACGCAGATCGTGCTGGGCGACACCATGGGGGAACTCTTCGCCTACTACGGGGCGGCGGACCTCGCCTTCATCGGCGGCAGCCTGATGCCCCTGGGCGGGCAGAACCTCATCGAGGCGGCTGCCATGGGCGTTCCCGTCCTGGTGGGGCCGCACACCTTCAATTTCGAGGAGCCGGCCCGGGCCGCGGTGGCTTGCGGCTGTGCGCTGCGCATCGCCGATGCGGATGACCTCGGCCGGCAGGCGCGCGCGCTGCTCGCCGATGCCGGGCGGCGCCAAGCCATGCACGAGGCCGCCTTGGGTTTCGCCGCGAGCCGCCGCGGCGCCACCGAATCGCTGCTGGGCGCGCTCGCGCCGTACCTGAAGGCCGGCGCCTGAGGCCGTGCCGTCCGCCGCCATCCCGCGCCCGTCCGCGGTTGGCGGGGTGGGGCGCAAGAAGGAGGCGCCTGCCTGGCATATACTGAATATACCCGGGCCTAAGCCGGCGAGCGCCTTTGCCCCGAGCCGCGGCCCGGGGTTCACCGGCCGGTTCGTGCGGGATGCACTCAAAATCTAAGGAGGGGAATCATGATGACTGAATCATTCGACACCAGCATGCTGATCCGCGGCGTCTCCAAGGACCCTGAGTTTCCCCATGCGCCCCTCTCCTGGGTGCGGGGGACGGCGCAGGAGATGGCCGACCAGGAAGGGCTCGCGATGACCGACGAGCATTGGGAAGTGATTCGCGCCTTGCAGGACTTCTATGAGCGCCACGAGGGGACGCCCATTCATCTGCGCGAGCTCCACGACGCGCTCGACGAGAAGTTCCACGTCAAGGGCGGGATCAAGCATCTGTTCGAGATCTTTCCGGGCGGGCCGATCGCCCAGGGGTGCCGGCTTGCCGGCTTGAAGGCGCCTTTCATCGCGTCGGACAGGAGTTTCGGCAGCGTCGCCTGACCGACCGCGGGCGCGTTCGCCGCTTCCAGGGGAGCGCGCCGCGCCGTCAGGCGCGGAAGCGGCCGACGGCCTCTTGCAGGTTGCGGGCGAGCCTTTCGACCTGCGTGGCGGTGTGTGCCAGCCGGTTGATCGCGGCGTCGTTGGCCGCCGTCATTTCGGCGATTCTCTCGACGGTGTGCGCGACCTCGTCGCTCGCCGAGGTCTGTTCCTTCATGGAGGCCGAAATCTCGTCCACGCCGGCGTTCGTCTGGGTGACGATCTCGTGGGCCTGGCTCAGGACGCTGCCCACCTTGCCGGTAAACTCGCGGCTCACCTCGAGTGCTTCCACCCCTCTTTGCACGGCGCTCTTGACGGTCGTCGACTGCTCGCTCAGCTGGTCCGTGACCGCGTTGATGTCGTTGGCGTACTGCGACGATTTCTCGGCGAGCTTGCGCACTTCGTCGGCCACCACGGCGAAGCCGCGTCCCTGCTCCCCGGCCCGCGCCGCCTCGATGGCGGCATTGAGGGCGAGCAGGTTGGTCTGTTCCGCGATGCCCTTCACCTGCGTGGCCGCGCCGGTGATGGCGCCGATATTCTGAATCAGGGCGCCGGCGGACTCCACGATGTCCGTGACGGCCGCGCGCGCCTGTCCGATCATCTGCACGAGCTGGGCCAGGTCGTCGGCCCCCTGGCGCGAGCGCGCGAGGCTTTCGTTGGAGGACTCGCGCACGTGGCGGGCGCTCTCGGCCACCGATGCGATGCTCGCGGTCATCTGCTCGATGGCGCTCGCCGTCGAGGCCACGGCTTCGCTCTGATCGCGCGAGCTGGCCCCGATTTGCGCGTAGGTCTGGGTCAGTTCGGAGGCCGAGGCGAGGACCTGGTCCGAGTCCGCCTTGACGGTCTGGACGATCTGCTGGAGCCCCTGGAGGAATTCGTCGAAGGCCGCAGCCATGTCGGTGAATTCGGTGTGGCCGTCGATGGGCAGGCGCTGGGTCAGATCCCCTTTGCCGTCAGCCAGTTCGCGCAGCGAACGGGTGAACGCGCGCAATCCCCCGCCGATGTTGTGCACCATCGCCCAGGCGAAGGCCAGCCCGAGGGCGGCGGCCAAGGCGCAGATGACGAGCGTCGCCAGCCGGGCGTGCGCCGCTTCGCGCGCCATCCCCGCACGCGCCGCGGCGATGGCCGCCTGGCGCGCCTGGATGCGGTCGAGCAGGAGCCGGCGCAGATGTCGCCAGCGGGGCGTTTCCTGCGTGGTGGTGAGCGTCGTCGCGGCGGCCACGTCGCCCGCCTTGACCGTGGCCGCGACGCGGTCTTGCACCTGCACGAGCGCGGTCCACTGGCCGGTGATCTGGGCGAGCATCCGCTGGTCCGTCGGGTCGTGCGCCGAGAGGCGCCGCGCCTTCTGCAGGGCATCGTCGAACGCCTGTTTCGCACGGTCGAAATGGCCGTAGGCGTGGAAATTGGCGGGATTGAGCAGGACGTTGCGCAAGGCCGTCCCGCGCTGAAGCCCTTTGGCATACATGCCCGTATAGGCCGTCATGAGGGCCTGGTCATGGTCCAGGAAGTCGGTGAAGCGGTTGACGATCCCGCTCATGCCGGTGAGGGCGACCGAGGCGCCGAGCACGAACACGGCGATGGTGGCGCCCATGAAGAGCATCATTTGACGCTTGAGAGAAATATTCTTAAACACGACTTATGGCTCCACAATGCTGATTCACCGCTGGCAAGTATACAGGGTCGCGAGGGGTGTTCGTAACATGATTGTCATCTGCCGAGGAGGGGCGGATGGGGTCCGGCGCGGCCGGCGCAACGCGAACCGTCATGGCGCCGATGCGGGGCCCGGGGCAGACCGTGGGGCGGGCGTCAGGATGCGGGGGGCGGCGCTTTCGGATACCATACGCGGTGGGCCAGGCGCCGCCTGAATCCTCCGTGGGAAACACCGTGACTGCACTGAAAGCAACGCCGCACGATGGAAACGCCATCGAGCCGGCCCAGGAATCCAGCATCGCCCGCCGCGATGCGTCGGGCCCTCAAGCGCGTCCTGAGGGGCCTGTGTCCCCGACGGGAGCCGCGGCGCCGAAGCCGCGCGCGCCCCTGTCGGCGGTCATCATCACCTTGAACGCGGCGGCGAGCCTTGCCCGCTGCCTGGCGTCCCTTGCGCTCGCCGACGAGATCGTGGTGGTCGACTCGGGCAGCCGCGACGAGACGGTGGCGATGGCGGGCGCGTTCGGCGCTCGCGTGATCCATCAGCCGTGGCTGGGCTTCGGCCCCCAGAAGCAGTTTGCGGTCGAGCAGGCAAGGCACGATTGGGTCTTGTGCCTGGACGCCGACGAGCAGGTGAGCGACGGGCTTCGCGCGGCGATCGAAACGGCGTTGCGCGAGCCGTCGTTTCGGGCCTATCGCATGCCGCGCTGCAATCGCTTCATGGGCCGCTGGCTGAGACACGGCGAGGGCTATCCGGACTGGAGCCTGCGGCTTTTCGACCGGCGGATCGCGCGCTGGAGCGAGGATCCGGTTCATGAGAAGGTCGTCACCCAGGCCCCCTGCGGAACGCTGACCGGCGATCTGCTGCACGAATCCGGCGAGGATCTTGCGACCTATCTCGACAAGCAGAACCGGTATACGACGCTGCAGGCGCAAGCGCTGTACCGGCAGGGCCGCAGGGCAGGCTTGAGCCATCTGGTGGCGAGCCCCTTGCTGCGGTTCGTCAAATTTTACCTTGTCCGACGCGGGTTCCTTGACGGCATGCCGGGCTTCGTCCACATCGCGATCGGCTGCTTCAACAGCTTCGTGAAGTACGCGAAGCTTGCGGCGCTGCATGGGGAACGCTAGCCGAAGCGGCTCGCTGACAGGAGCGGCTTTGCGCGATGAAGCAGGCCGGTTTCTGCGCGAACTCCTCGATGACCACCCGTGTTCATGCGCCAATGGGTTGATCGCACGCTCATGGCTCGGCGCTTCCCGCGTGAAAAGTCGCCCCTGATCGCCCGAGGAAGGCGACGCGTCGCCGCCTCGCAGGAGCACTTCGACGTTCGGTGTCGTCCGAGTGGCGACCCCTGTCCCGAAAAAGTCGGCATCCTCAGCCCAGGCCGGACAACGCAACGCCGATCCGGTCGCCAGCACAGGCCGGTCGCGACCGCCGCGGATGCGCCGGCGTGCGCGCGCCTCGAATTCCCCGTAGGCCTGTTGCCAAGAATGTGATCGGACAGGGTCGCTATTCGTGGCGATCCCAGGGTGATCTCGTTTCGCTGCGCGAGGCTTCGGCGCTTAGCGTGTCGGCGAGGACCCCAGTGCCGGGGGAGCGAGTGCCCGGGGCAACGAACTCTCGATGGGTGAACCGCGTCTTGCGCCCTGGCGTGCGGACGCCGTGATCTTCAGCTCGGGAAGGACGTCCACCGCATGGATCCCTGATGGGACTCGGGGGCGGTTCCAACACAAGGTTCGGCAGCTTTGCGCCTGCATGCCGCGGAAACGCCCTGCTGGCGCGCCATGACGAGGATTCGATTTGTAGCCGTCGAATCCTGGCTGTCGGTTTTCAAGCCCGATGAATTTCACCGTTTCGGCGTCGGCGGCCACAGATGTCACCGCCGCCGGCGATCGCTTTCCATCCGGGCTGATTTAGTCGAATTTCAAGTCGGCGGTGACATCGATTCCAACTTTCGCAAAGGCGCCCTGCAACGAGCAACTGGGCACGCGCCGCAAGCGCGGTAGAGGGGGCGAGAGGGCGCGCTCCCAATCAACGACTGGGAGCAATTCCAGATGCAATCGAGCGCCGATCACTGGCGGTGAGCGTGCGATCAACCCAGGTGGGCATGGCCGCGGATTACCAACGATGGATTCGGGCAGAGAGCGGGTTGTTTGATCGAGCGGCTGCAGCCGGCCCGATCCCCGATCCCGGGCTGCGGGCGCGGGACGCGACCCGCCAGGCGCGATGCGCCGAGCAGCGCGGCGCGGCGCGGGATGTTTGGGGCAACCCGTGCTAATATTCGCAAAACATTCTTCTGGGCGGTGTGATGAAGGTTCTTGTAACAGGGGTTGCCGGCTTCATCGGCATGCACGTGGCGCGTCGCTTGCTCGAGCGCGGCGACGAGATCGTCGGCGTCGACAACCTGAACGACTATTACGATGTCGGGCTCAAGGAGGCGCGGCTGAGGCAGCTCACGTCGTTCGACGCCTTCCGCTTCGTTCGGCTCGACATCGCGGATCGCGATGCCGTGTCGGGCCTGTTTGCCAGGGAGGGGTTCCAGCGCGCGGTCAATCTCGCCGCGCAGCCGGGCGTGCGCTATTCCCTCAAGAACCCGCACGCCTATATCCAGAGCAATGTCGTGGGCTTCACCAACGTGCTGGAGGGCTGTCGGCACACGACGGTGGAACACCTGGTGTATGCGAGCAGCTCCAGCGTCTATGGGGCGAACACCGCGATGCCTTTCAGCGTGCACCAGAACGTCGACCATCCGGTCAGCCTGTATGCGGCCACCAAGAAGGCCAATGAGCTCATGGCCCATACCTACAGCCATCTCTATGGATTGCCGACGACGGGGCTGCGCTACTTCACGGTCTACGGCCCTTGGGGGCGCCCCGACATGTCGCCGTCGCTCTTCGCCGGGGCGATTCTCCGAGGAGAGGCGATCGACGTCTTCAACGAAGGACGGATGCGGCGCGACTTCACCTACATCGACGACATCGCCGAAGGAACGGTGCGCGTGCTCGACCGGACCGCAACGCCCAACGCCGCCTTCGACACCGCAAATCCGGACTCGTCGAGCAGCTATGCGCCCTATCGTCTCTACAACATCGGCAACCATGAACCGGTGGCGCTCATGCGCTTCATCGAGACGATCGAGCAGGCGATCGGTCGGCAAGCCAGGAAGAACATGCTGCCCATGCAGCCGGGCGATGTCGCCGCGACCTATGCGGACGTCGAGGATCTGCGGGCCGCGGTGGGCTTCGAGCCGAGAACGCCGCTCGCCCATGGGATCGCCGCATTCGTCCGCTGGTACAAGGAGTACTACGGCGCGTCCTGACCCATGATGCGGGCGCATCCGCGCTTTTCCGGGGAAGCGCATTCGCCCGCGCGCGGCGGGCACCGTGAGCCCATTCCGGCTGATCGCGCGCGTTTCTCGCTTCCAGATTGACGCCCTAGCCCGTCTTTCGCTATTCGGGGATATTTGTGCGGTTAGGGTGGTAATCAACCTGCTTTCGCCACATCCTCAATATTCCGCAGGATCGAATTCGGCCTTGCGGGGTGCCCCCCCCAGGGGTCGCTTCAGAAAACAAAAAAATCGTACGCTGAGCCGATTGCAGCGGCCTGAGCTTGTCCGCCCCGATCTTGGCGCCGCTGCGCCAGAGGGAGTCGCCGGTCAAGTTGATGCGCTTCCAACCCGGTGGCGGCGTGCGCGTCTGATAGCGATTCGGCCAGGCGCATCGTAGATGCGCCGGTTGGCGCGGGTGGACGCCTCAGCACAGCGCGCTCGACAACATCGAGCGTCGGCAAGATGACGTGTCGGCGCCGCAGGGTGCCGAGGACGCTGCTGGCCAGCACGATGTCCCCGTCGGTTTGCACGGCCAACGCGGTGGTGGCATGGACAGTCTGCCGATAGTGCGCCAGGCTGAACGGCTCCATGCCCAGGTACGTCCGCAGGCCGAGCAGGTGCTCGCGCCGGGTTTCAATCCGCGCGGCGGCCAACACACCGGGTCGCGCCGCAGCAGCCGTCCGATCCATTGCCGCAAGGGCATCGGCATCGCGCCTTCGGGCAGCAGGCCCTGACCGGGAAAGCGCAGTAAGCACAATTGCACTGCGACACCCAGGCGGTTGGCGTCACCGCGCCGCTGCCGGATCAGCGACAGGTCGGGTTCGCAACCGGCATGGTGAAGGGCATGCCAACCCAGGCAATGATCAGCCGATAGGCGCTCGTGTTTGATGCGAGAGGGCTTGAAGGGGGAGCGCGGCGTCCGGGGTGGGGAAAGCCTGGCAGGGGCTCGGAGCCCCGGGCGCCTGCCGATGAAAGGAGCGCCGTCTTGTCCAATCCCGACCGCCGTTGCTGGGCTATGGCGCCTTCTTGCGCGGCTTGGGCACCCGCGCCTTGGGCTGCGCGGCGGCCAGTGCGGCGCCCAAACTCACCGGCGCCGGTGGTTTGGCGCGGGTGGTCTTGCGCTTGGCGTCCCGGGGATTTGTCTCCGAGCGCGCGCTCTTGCTTCCCTTCGCTGCCGCCGCGGCAGCCACCTTTGCGGTCGGCTTCTCGGCAGCCGCGCGGGCCGGGACCAAGGGGGCGGCCATTTCGATCCCGAACACATCGGCGAGCGATGCCTCGTCGAGTACCCTGCGCGCGCTTGGACGCTTCCGGGTGGGCTTCATCCCGGCGTCCACCCGCGCGATGAGGTCCTGCGCGTCGACTTGGCGCAACGTGAACAGAAGTCCAGGCTCCTGATCGAGGCGCGTGGCCACCCCATAGAGGACGGCGGCCACATGCTTGCACATCGCCGCCCAATCGGGGCAGCTGCAGTCGAACGCGATTTCCCGGGGCGAGGGGAAGAGTCCCGTGCCCGGCTGGCAGATGCGCGCCATCACCGCTTTCGAGAGCCTGCCCTGCAGGAGCTCGACCAGGGAATCGATGGACTGGGCGCACTCGGCGCCGATGGCCCGCCATTGCGCGTCCGCCAGCGCCGTCACGCGCACGTCAACCTGGTAAAGGCTTGACCCCATCACCTGCGCGCGCACGTGTCCGGCGGTGATGTCGATGTCGATCACGGCGCCGTTGCGCACATAGGTGCGCCCGCGCGGCAGACGGTTGCTATAGTCGCTGTAGCGTTCGAGGTTCTGCGCCCACGCCCTTCCCCAGAAGGTCTTCGCGATGGCGCCGCCAAAAGGGGGAATCGGCGTGAGCGTATGGCCGGCCTTGGCGGCGGCCCGTTCCGCCTTCCTGCGCCGTATGGATGTCGAGGCGCACCAGATCGAGCAATTCCTTGTCGCTCATTTCGGTGAGCATGACTTCAGCGCCCCCTTCCAGCACATCCTGGACCAGTTGCCGCTTCGATTCGATCAACTGATCGATACGGTCCTCGATGGTGCCACGGCAGACGAACTTGTGCACCAGGACATTGCGCTTCTGGCCGATGCGAAAGGCCCGGTCGGTGGCCTGGTTTTCCACGGCCGGATTCCACCACCGATCGAAGTGGATCACGTGGGAGGCCGCCGTGAGGTTGAGGCCCGCCCCGCCCGCCTTGAGCGACAAGATGAAGAACGGCGTGCGCTCGTCCTCCTGGAAGCGCTTGACGAGTTCTCGGCGCTTGGCCACCGGCGTCGCCCCATGAAGCACCAGGCCCTCCTGCCCGAAGATGCCGCCCAGGAGCGCCGCCAGCGGTGCCGTGGTCTCGCGGAACTGGGTGAATACCAGCACCTTCTCCTGCTTGGCGCTAATCACTTCGACGAGCTCTCGCAGGCGCGCGAACTTGCCGCTGTCTCCTTCCGCCCAGGCCTCGTCGCCGAGCCACTGCGAGGGATGATTGCAGATCTGCTTGAAGCGCATCAGGAAGGCGAGAACCACTCCCCTGCGCTTCAACCCCTCCGTCCCCGCCAGGGCGGCTTCCAGCTCCCGGACTGCGCGCTGGTAGAGCGCGCTTTGCAGGGGGCTCAAGTGGCAGAAGGCGTTGACCTCGGTCTTGTCCGGAAGGTCAGCGATGATGCGCTTGTCGGTCTTCATGCGGCGCAGGATGTAAGGCCGCACGAGCGCTCGCAGGGGACCGAAATGCTGGTCGTGCGCAAGGCGTTTCACGAAGCCGGCGAAGACCTTTTCCGTGCCGAGCAGGCCCGGGTGCGTGAAGTCGAAGAGCGACCAAAGGTCGGACAGGCGATTTTCCACCGGCGTGCCGGTGAGCGCGATGCGGGAGTGGGCGCGAAGCTTCTTCACCTGGCGCGTCTGCTTGGCGCCCGGGTTCTTGATCGCCTGCGCCTCGTCGGCGACGGCGAGTCGCCATTGGACGTTCGCGAACTGGGGCAGGCGCAGCAGCGTGCCGTAGCTCGTGATGACAAGATCGAACGCATGAAGCCGCGCCGCGTCCAGCGCGCGCAGATCGGCCGTCGCCATGCTGGAGGGATGCGCGATGAGGACCTTGAGGCTCGGGACGAAACGCTGCGCCTCCGCCGCCCAGTTCGCGAGAAGCGAGGCGGGCGCCACCAGGAGGCTGGGGCGGGGCTCGGCGCTCTCACGCTTGAGGATCAAGAGCAGCGTGAGCACCTGCAGGGTCTTGCCCAGCCCCATGTCGTCGGCGAGGCACGCGCCTAGCCCCAGGCGGGAAAGAAGGTAGAGCCACTGGACGCCCGCCTGCTGGTAGGGTCTCAAGGTGGCCGCCAGCGCGGGGCCCGGGTCGATGCGCGCCAAGCCCTCCGGTTCGCGCAGGGCGCGCAGGGTCTCGGCGAGCCAAGGACCGGCTGCAATTTGCGACCAATCGGCATCCCGGGCATCGGGCATCTCGCCCAGCGAGGCCCCCGCAACCAGCCGCAGCGCGTCCGCAAAAGGCAGCCCGTCTTCCGCGGCCTCCTCGATGGCCTTGAAGCGGTCGAGGAGGCGCTTGAGGACTTTCTTGTCGACCTCCACCCAGCGGCCCCGGAGGAACTAAAGGCCGTCGCTGCCTTGGAGGATCGCCTCGATCTCGCTGGGGCTCAACGCCTCTCCATCGAGCGAGACCTCCGTGCGGAAGTCGAGCAGCGCGTCCACGCCGAGCAAGGAGGGCGCCTCCGATCCCGCGCGGGCGGCCACCAGCGGCCGGGAAGGGCGGCCCGTGCGCCAATTCCCTGGCGTGCGCACGACGATCCCGGCGGCTTCGAGCTTGTCGACGTCGGACAGGAAGGTGACGGCATCGCGGGGCGTCCAGCGCAGCGGGTGGTAGAGGTCGCCGGTCTCCACCATGTCGCGCAGCCACTCGCATTGGGCGGCTGCGCGCTGCACGGGCAGCAGCAGCGACAGGAGCCGCGCCTTGTGGGTGCGTCCCGACAATTCCGTGATCGCCTGGAAAAGCGGCCAATGCTGCGCTTTGCCTTGGGTGGACAGGCGCGAGGTGTAGGTTGCGAGAAAGGCGAAAGGGGCCTCCGCATCCTTGCGGTTCTCCGCCAGGTTGAAATGAACGCGCCCCACCAGGTTCCAGGAGGGATGGCGGGCCTTCAGAAACGCCTGAAGCGAGCGTTTTTCGGCCGCGAGTTCATGGTGGAGCGCGTTTTCCGTCTCTTTCCAGAGCGCCGCAAGCACGTCGGGAGCAAGGTACTCCGAGCCCTGGAACGGCGGCGCATCGGCAATCAGGGCCTCGAGCTCCTCTGCGGGCGGCGCCGAGATCGCGATCCTTTCGCCGTCGTTTACGGCGCACAAGGCAGTGACATAGCGTGCCGAGAAGCCGCGCCACCAAGCCCAGGCGGGCGGCAGGGGCTGAGCGATCCCGGAGGTTCCGAGCCGCAGCAGGCCATGCCCGGCGCCCAGGGCGAAGGCCTCCATCAGCGGCGTTCGAAGCGCGGCCGCCATGGGAGGCGCCTCGCCATCGGGCACCGGAAGCAACTGGCCGTGGGGCGTGAGCTGCGGGACCACAGCGACGTCGACGATGTTGTGTGTCTCCTGCATCAATGGGCGCGGGGCTGCGGCGAGCCGTATCGGGAACGGTTTGAAGAAGCCGGTCTCATGGAAGGTCCAGGGGCAGATTCCCATGAACCGCTGTGTGGTCAACGCCGGCTGGCGTGAGGTCGCCGCGCATTCCTTAAGGCGTCCCGTCGCGTACCCAGGGGATTATATAAGGAAAACACGTGAGATGCGTCAGCGGTGCTTGGGCATCCCGGATAGGGCACCGAACGGTCTCCGTGGTTTAGCCGCGGCAATGGTCCCTCCTTTCGCTGGACAGGAGCCAGACACACCCCCACCCGATATGCGCATTCTGAGCGCCTTGCGGCGCCCATCGGTTATAACGAAAAGATGGAGGGGGCATCGCGCCCGTGGGGCGCCCGCCATCCCTCGCTTCTCAGGAGAGTGCCATGAAGGCTTTGTTTTTAAGCGCTGATCACTTCGAGGATACCGAACTGCTGGTGCCTTACTATCGCCTCAAGGAAGCGGGCGTCGACGTGGACATCGCGTCGATGCGCCCGGGCAAGCTGACCGGCAAGCACGGTTACGAGGTCGAGGCGAGCAAATCGTTCGATGAGGTCAAGGCCGAAGAGTACGGCCTCCTGGTTCTTCCCGGGGGAGGAGCGCCAGCGGCCGTCCGGAAGGAGCCGGCGGCCCTCGCCATTGCCCGCGCGTTCTTCGCCGACGGCAAGCCGGTGGCGGCCATCTGCCATGGGCCCCAGATCCTGATTTCGGCGGACCTTATCAAGGGGCGCCATGCCACCTGCTATTCCTCGGTGTCGAGCGAGCTCAAAGATGCCGGTGCGGTGTATGAGGACCGGGAGGTGGTCGTTGACGGCAACCTCGTGTCCGCGCGCTCGCCCGCCGATCTGCCGGCCTTCCTCCGGGAGATGATGAAGCGTGTCCCAGCGTAGTGGCGTATCCTTATTGATCCAGCCAGATGAGGTCTGAAGTTTCATGTGGCACATTTGACCCGCGGATCCTGGAAGAAGCTTTTGACCCGTTCGGTGAGTGTTCGAGCTGCGTCAGGTCGTTGGTTGCGGCGATTTTGAGTTTTGCCTTGGCCCGCGCGGGCACCTTCAACCCGATGGTCTGCCTGAGGTCGTCATTCAGACGCTCCTCCGGATTCTGCTCCGGGCTATAACTGGGCAGGTAGAAGAGTTTGATCCTGTCCTGGCGCGGTGCAAAGGCATCGAGAAAGTGGGTGCCGAGTGGAAACTCGTCTGCATGGCACTGAACCTCAGGCAGATGGCGTACCTATGAGCGGACAAACCGGAAATGGGCTCGTTGACGCCTGTGCCACCCCCCAAAAACGCGTCTGCAACACGGCTCGGTAACTTTCAGGCTGTGAAAGTCTTAACCGAAGCGGTTCACAGATGCGCTACATCCCATCCGGGGATGGTTTCGCGCGCGCTCTCCCGCGCAGCCTTCTAGGCTCGCCAGAATGAAGAACGTTGGGTGGCATGCCGGGTACGCGCAGGTTGAATTTCTAAACTTGGCGTGCTACGGTCAACCGTGAAGAGCATGGTATGTTCCGTAGAAACCGAACCGCGATTTCATCAAGGTGTTTGACCTTCGATAGGGTAGTAAATGACTAATCTTGTTCCGCCAGGGATTCGGAAGATCCCCCAGGAAGGGGTGGCAAGGGATCTCGTTTCTGACGAACTCACCTTGCTTGAACTGTGGGCCCTCATTCTGAGGCATAAGTGGGCTCTGATCCTTACGCCGTTGATATGCGTTTCAGCCGGCATGCTTTATGTCCTGTTGGCACCGACCGTTTACCAAAGCCGTGCGATGCTGCAGGTTGGTAGCCTCCCCGGACATGCTCTGAGCGAGGGGGAGGAGGTTGCGATACGCCTAACCAGTCAGTATACTCCCGTCGACACAGAGCTCGCCAACCACCAACTGCCAAGACTGGCTAGGGTGACCGTTGATAGCGCCGATGCCGGAATTCTCACTCTGGACGCTCGTGGCCGAACGCCACGAGAAGCGCAAAAATATTTGCAGGACATATTGGACAATTTCCTGGCAAGGCGGGAACGTACTTACGTTCATGTCGTTGCCGCGCGACAGCAGCAACTAGCGCGCCTCCAGGCCGACTTGCGAAGTCTGCAGACGACCCTGCGACATAACCCAGTGGGTGCCACATCGGCCGTTGGTTTGGCAGGGCTACTTCGGCAGGCGCAACAGTCCGAAGTCTACTCAGCGCTCCTCAGTTTGAACGGCAGCATAGACCGCATAGAGAACGAGCTGGAGGCCGGGGTGCCTCCGACCGAGATCCTTACGCCACGCTATGATCCCACCGCAGTCAAGCCAAGGCGGTGGTTTATTCTGGGTTTGTCCTTTGTCGGTGGGGTGATGCTGGGTGTATGTCTCGTCCTCATAAGTAATGCCAATCTCTCGCGGTCGGTATGACTGCTGCTTGGCGCCATTCGCGAGTGCTTTTTTCTGTTTCCTACCATGACGCTTTCTCATCGTCGGGTGTAACGTGGTTACGGAAGAAGTCTGGTCGAAAATGTGGCGTCCCAAGAACCTCAGGGGACCAGCTCGGGGGCGAGATTTAGGACCCGTTCGGTGCCGTTAGTGTACTGGTTCATCTTCTCAAAAAATGCGTAAATGCGGCGCGGCGTGCCATAAAAGAGGCGTTTCTGACGGGTCTATGCCAGAGTCGAGCATAGCTTTCGTTTTGTGGTGCCGTGCGTCCTTTCGGCGGATATGAAGATCTAAATTCCTATGATCATTTCTACGAAAAGGTTTGCGGGCTATTTGTTCATGTTGTTGTTGTTTCTAAGCTTGGCGCTTCCATCGGGCCATCTCCCTCATGGATTGAATATCAAGATCGTGATCTTTGGGGGAGGGGTAGCATTTACGCTGTTTGGGGGCCTCAGGGTGGGAGCAAAATTTGCATTTTTCGCATTACTGATCGCGGTTTTTCTGGATATCGAAACCGTCAGTGGCATCATGCAGAGTGGAAATGTTCAGTTGCCATTGTTAGAGCTGAAGTCTCTAGCGGTGACAGTCGCTATTCCGGGGATGACCTATCTCCTGGTTAGAAATGGGGTGATATCTCCCAGAAATGTTTTTCTCGTCATTGTTTGTTCCACCGTGGCCATTGCTTTCGGCAAAATCGGGTTGCTTGTTTATGCCGCAGTGGAGCGAGTGAACTTTATTGCGCTTACGAGGTCAATTGGCTCACTGTTCCACGATCAAATCATGACGATGCACATCGCAGGCCCTCTTTATCGTTTTCAGGTTCCGGCGGATCTCGGGGCCCCGATTGCAACGTACATCGTGTTAATGGGCGAGCGTCTTGGTATTGACGCGTTTGCGAGAAAACGGGTTGCATGGCCCCTCCTATCGCTTATCTTGCTGACGGGGTTCTTGGCCTACAGTAGATATACCTGGGTATTCATTGCCGCGGTAATGGTGATGACTCTTGCACGTTCCAAAACATCCAGGCAGTGGTTTCTCATCGTTGCCCCGGTCCTAATTTTTTCGCTTTCCGTCATGGCTCCCCGGTTTTTCTCGCCCGGCACGGCAGTGTCAGACAATATTCGTCTTGAGCAACTTCCTGTTCTCATGGCTCAGTTCGAGACCCGACCTTGGTTTGGGCATGGGCTCGGATTCTATGTGGCACACTCTGTATCGGACAAATACAACCCATTCTCCTATGAGCTTCAGTGGGTTGCTATCTTGATGCAAGTTGGGCTCGGTGGATTGATGGTTTTTCTTACTCTACTTTGGTCATTGGTACGATATTTCTCATTATTGCCACTCAAACCGATGACCGTCGAGCTTTTAATGCTATTTGCATTTTGGGTGTTTTCTGGTATGTTTAGCCCAAATCTCGTCTCTTCGGCGGCGGGTGTTATTTTTAGCTTTTTCGTGGCTGCGGGATTTCAGTTGCGGGAGAATCGTGCACAACCGCATGAATTGAATCTGTCGCCAAATAGGCTCGCGACCCAAAATGGGTAGAAGCGTGGCTCTTGCCTGATGATGCTACCCTGCAACTGTTGAAGACACCGAACCTCACGCGCCAAAATGAGGCGGGTCCATGGTTGCGTCAATATCCGCAGGACTTTCGCCAGAAATAATGTGAGCGGTGCGCGGTCGCGACAATGCATCTTTGTGCCATGGCTCGGCTGAATGGGCTCAGCCAAGGCGAAGCGGCCCCGTGGGATTTTTGCGTGTGATTATCGGTCATCGGCGATTCGCGCTGATGGCTCTTGTTGGCCTTATGCTTGCGACAGATCGCTGTGATATAGTGGCGGCCTATAGTGGACCCCGAAAGCTAGACAGTAGTTTAAGCTATGCGCTGCGAAGAAAGGGGAATGATGAGCGAGAAGACGCGGCGGAAGGTATACGGTCCGGAATTCAAGGCAAAGGTTGGGCTTGAGGC
>JAJYKK010000090.1 GCA_021788645.1 Pseudomonadota bacterium | reverse complement strand
AGTAGCGATGCCCGGAAGGCAGACGCTTGCTTTTAAGCAGCCCGTCGCGCTCCCACCGGCGAACGGTTGAAGCTGATCGACCTATCCGGCGGGCGAAATCGCTGATGTTGTAGTGCTTGTCCATTTATCTAATTAAAGACAGATATGAACAAGCTTCAAGCGTCAGTTAAAACCTCCGTGCGCCCCCGAATCCCCAAGACCGGAAACCCGGGTGGCCAATGCGAGCGCCCGGCACCTCGGGACGCCCGTCAGACCGAAGCAAGCCCCACCCTTTCGGCCACGGGCAGGAACGCGCCGATCCCGCTTTCAGAATACGACACCAGGCTGGCGAGCGCGTTCCTTCGCGGGCGGGCCTGCGAGAAGTGCCGCAAAGAGATCGGCCGCCGCGGCAATACCGATGGGCTGAACCGCGTCCCCCGGCGCCGCCGCGCCGAGCCGACCCAAGGCTTGATCCAGGCGGCCCGCTTCCAGCTCGGCGCGGCACAGCGGCGCGCAACGGCCGTGGGTCGCCAGCCATTCGACCAGGTAGGGCTCCTCCGGCCAGTCTCTGCGCGGCAGGTAAAGCACGGGAACGCGGTTGACGGCAGCCTCGACGAAGCTGCCATAGCCCGGCTTGGTCACGAAGGCATCGCAAGAGGCCAGGACATCGACGAAGGGCATGCCCAGGTCCCGGAACGAGGCGGTCGGACCGCGCGCCATGCCCGCCGGCGCATCGACCAGATAGCGCGTCCGCGCGCCCGCCGGCCAATTGTCCCAAGGCAGGCGCATGCCAATGCCCCCCAGGCTCACCAGCACCAGACGAACCTCCGCGTCCAAGTCCAGGCGAGCGTCGATTTCCGCCCGGCGATTGCGCCCGACTTGCGCAATCGGCCCGATATCGATGCCGCCGGGGAGGTGCGCCATCGGCATGCCCGGCTTGAGCCGCAGAAAGTGCGCGGCGCTCTCATAGGCATGCGACATCTGCCCTAAAATGCGCGCGGCTTCCGGCCGTCCCCCGCAGTAGTGGCGGTAGATCTCCGCCCAATTAAGGGAGCACATGGCCACCGCCGGGATACCGGCCAGATGCGCGCCCGCGAGGCACAGGTATGAGACGTCCGCGAGCACCAGATCGGGCGCGTGATGCTCGAGGCGGCGCGCCTGGGCTTCGACTTTGGCCTCCCAGTCGGCATGAAAAGCCGCATAGGCAGCCGCACTGTCGTCGACCCGCACCTCCAGGGCGTTGGCCATGCACATGCCGAAGTCCGTGGCGGACCTGACCTGTTCGTAAGGCGCATCGACGCGCGCCCGGAGCACCGCTTCCGGGAGCGCCGTGCACAGGGTCAGGCGGAGGTCCGGCAGGCGCGCGGCCAATGCATTCAGCACCGGCGCGACTTGCGCCAGATGGCCGAATCCGTGGGACGAGATGTCTGCGACCAGATGCGCCACGACCTATTCCTGCGCCGTGGACGGCAGGATTTCCCGCAGCAGCGGCACCGTGATCGGCCGCTTCGTCTCCCGCGAATAGCGGTCGAGCGCCTCCACGATGCCAAGCAGAAAAGGAAGATCGCGCGAAGCATGGCGCATCAGATAGCCCGCCACCTCATGCGGCAGCGGCCAGCCGTGTTCGTGTGCGCGCCGTCCCAGCGCCTCCATTTTCTCCTCGTCGCTCAAGGCGTGAACCTGATACACCAACCCCCACCCGAGCCGCGTTGCGAGTTCCGGGCGCAGCCCAAGCTGCCCCGGTGCAGCGCCGCCGCTGGCCACCAGCGCACCGCCGCGCTCACGCAGGCCGTTGTACACGTTGAACAGGGCCGTCTGTGCCGCATCGTCAGCCAACGCCTCCGCATCGTCGAGCGCCACCAGGCGGCAATCGTCGGGCACTTGAGCCTCATCGAACCCGACCGCGCCAAGCCTGAGCGCGCGCTGGCCGAGCGCCCGACCGCGCGCCGCGAACGCCTCGAGAAGATGCGATTTGCCGCTGCCCGGCGAACCCCACAGGTAAATGAAGCGTTCGCCAGCCGACGGCTCCAGCGCGGCGCGCAAGTGATGGACGAGCTCCCCATTCCGCCCGACCACGAAATTTTCAAAGGTCCTCGGAGTAGGGGGAATGAGTTCCAACAGTAGCTGCTTCGTGGCCGTTCCTCGCCCTAAAGGCCGAGGCCTCCCACGCAAGGGATCGCCCGCGTCACCGCCTCCTCGCGCCGGCGAGCGCCCGGAAGTGGCCTGAGCCCGCCCCCAGGGGGGCTTGCTTTGCGGCGAAGGCACAGGCCCCGCGCAACCGTGTCGGCCGCATGCCCGTTCGCATGATTGTCCTTGTCCCGGCAGGGCAGGAAGATCGTCTCTGCGTTGCGCTGCGGCTTCTCCACGACGAGGGTCTGCGCCGTGCTGGCGCACGAAGCGCACCAGCACGGGCGGGCAGGCCGTTCACCCGCCGCGCGCGGCACAGCGCCGATCAGCCCGTCTTCGCGCTCCTTGTTCTTGCCGTAAGCCATATGGAGATTATATACCCGTCATCCGGAAACGCCCTTACACCGACAGCACGCGGACGCCGTCTGCGTCCGCGCCTGCCTTCCCCGCCATCGATGGCGGGGTTCGACGCAACCCGCGCCGAGCGCAAAAGACGATCCTTGTGCGTGATGACCAGCAGCCTCTGCGGCCTTCCACCCCATCGTCGAGCACCTTATCTTGTGGCAGTTCATCCCCGAGCCAAGATCAGCCCCCACCTCGAACCTCCCGCGGTGTCGGGCGCAGTACGACTCCAGCACCTGCTTCGGGCGCGCCAGATCGCCTTCCTGCTCGTGACTGGGCATACGGGCAGAGGCCACCGTACGAAACGCCCCTCCCTGGAAAAATCGACAACTGCTGAAAATTTTAGCAGATGCCGAGGGCCCTTCAAGCGCCCCCTTCGGGCGCAGCGGTTGACCCTCGTGACAGTCATGTGACACTTGGTCTTGACATAGTGTATCCCGCACACTAAAATTTAGTGTACTTTATACACTAATAATTCCATGACCCAGAGCCCGTGGGACCGCAGTCTGGCGGTCACGACCGACATCGTCATCTTCACCATCCGCGACAGGAAGCTGGAGCTGCTGCTGGTGAGGCGCGCGGCGGCGCCCTTTCAGGGCCAGTGGGCACTGCCGGGCGGTGTCGTCGGGCCGGACGAAGGCCTCAAGGCCTGCGCCACCAGGGCGCTGGACGAGCAGACGGGGGTGTCGGGCGTCTACCTCGAGCAGCTTTATACCTTCGGCGACCCCGGCCGCGATCCGCTCCGACGCGTGATCAGCATCGCCTATTACGCGCTTGTGCCGTCGGACCGCCTGGAGCTGCGCGCGTCCGCCGCGCCGCAGGCCGTGGGGTGGTTTGCGCTCGAGCAGTTGCCGCCGCTTGCCTTCGACCACTGCGAGATCGTCGCGCTGGCGCATCATCGGCTGGTCTCGAAGCTCACCTATTCAACCATCGCGTTCCAGTTCATGGGCGAGAAATTCACCTTGAGCGAGCTGCAGGCGGTCCATGAAATCATCCTGGCGCAACGGGTGGACAAGCGCAACTTCCGCAAATGGGCGCTCGCGCTGGAGCAGATCGAACCGACAGGAGAGGAGCGCAGAGACGGCAAGCACCGCCCCGCGCAGCTCTATCGCCTGAAGTTCCCCGGAAGGGTTGAAATCATCCGATGAGCCGCCATAAACATGCATTGCCCAACCGCCCGGAGGGTCCGCTCTCGGGCCGCCATCCTGGTTGCCTGCTACCGGAAGGACGAGAACGATGGACCACGCCGCTCGACTGATCCCACAAGCCCTGCCGCTGCCCGCGCGCCCCGCCGAGGCGCCGGTGCCGCAGGAAGAGCGCGCGCCGCTCATCGAGCGCATCAAGCGGCTGATGGCGGAACAGGATGCCGTGCTGGTCGCCCATTACTACGTGTCCGGGGATTTGCAGGATCTCGCCGAAGAAACCGGCGGCATTGTGTCCGACTCCCTGGAGATGGCCCGCTTTGGCCACCGGCATCCCGGACGCACCCTGCTCGTGGCGGGCGTTCGCTTCATGGGCGAGACGGCCAAGATCCTCAATCCCGAAAAGCGGGTGCTGATGCCGGACCTCGACGCGCAGTGCTCCCTTGACTTGAGCTGCCCGGAGGACGATTTCAGCCGCTTCTGCGATGCGCACCCCGACCGCACCGTGGTCGTCTACGCCAACACCAGCGCCAAGGTCAAGGCCCGCGCCGACTGGATGGTCACCTCCGGCATTGCCGTCA
The DNA here is from genome assembly GCA_021788645.1 of Pseudomonadota bacterium. GTDB lineage: Bacteria > Pseudomonadota > Gammaproteobacteria > Burkholderiales > JAKAFK01 > JAKAFK01. The sequence goes on along the minus strand of JAJYKK010000090.1, from coordinate 3,577 downwards.
AGGTGGCTCGCCATCTCCATGCGCAAGGCGAGAAACTCATCTGGGCCCCCGACCGCCACCTCGGCCACTATGTGCAGCAGATGAGCGGCGCCGACATGCTGCTGTGGCAGGGCGCCTGCGTGGTCCATGAGGCCTTCAAGGCGCAAGGCGTCGCCGTGCTCAAGGCACGCCATCCGGACGCGGCCGTCCTGGTCCATCCCGAATCCCCCCGGTCGGTCATCGCGCTGGCCGATGTGGTCGGCTCGACCACGCGGCTCATCGAAGCCGCCAAGGAGCTGCCGGCGCGCACCTTCATCGTCGCCACCGACAACGGCATCTTCCACAAGATGAAGCAGGCGGCGCCGGGAAAGACCTTCGTCGAGGCGCCGTCGGCGGGCACCGGCGCGACCTGCAAGAGCTGCGCGCACTGCCCGTGGATGGCCATGAACGGATTGCGGCAACTGGCCCACGTGCTGGAAACGGGAGAAAACGAAATCGTCGTCGACCCCGCCGTCGGCGCGCGGGCCAAGCTCGCCATCAATCGCATGCTGGATTTCGCGGCGCGCCAGGATGTCGCGATCGCCGGCCATGGCAATCATTAGCCGCCGGCGACCAGGCGGGCGGGCACCGGTCTTTTCAGGTAAAATACCAACCGCGTTCTAAAGGCTTTTCCGCGCCGCGTCCGCTACGCACGCCGCCGGAATGAATTCCCTGCAAGAGGATATGCACTTGACAGACCCCGCATCTTCGCCCGACGCCTTGAGCTATCGCGACGCCGGAGTGGATATCGACGCCGGCGACCGGCTGGTGGAGAACATCAAGCCGTTCGCCAGAAGGACGCTGCGCCCCGAGGTCCTGGCGGGGCTCGGCGGCTTCGGCGCCCTGTTCGAGATCTCGAAGAAATTCCGCAACCCCGTGCTGGTCGCCGGCACCGATGGCGTCGGCACCAAGCTCAAGCTCGCCTTTGCGCTCGATCGACATGACACCGTGGGCATCGACCTCGTCGCCATGAGCGTCAACGACATCCTGGTGCAGGGGGCCGAGCCGCTGTTTTTCCTCGACTATTTTGCCTGCGGCCAGCTTGACGTGGCGACCGCCACCCAGGTCATCCAAGGGATCGCGGCCGGGTGCGAGCAGGCAGGCTGTGCGCTGATCGGCGGCGAAACGGCGGAAATGCCCGGCATGTATCCGCCGGGCGAATACGATCTGGCCGGCTTCGCGGTCGGTGCCGTGGAAAAGGACCGGATCATCGACGGCACCTCGATCCAGGAGCGCGACGTCATCATCGGCCTGGCGTCCAGCGGACCGCACTCCAACGGCTATTCCCTGATCCGCAAGGTCGTCGAGCGCACGGGCGCGGATCTCAGCCAGGACTTCGAGGGACGCCCCCTCGGGGAGGTGCTGCTCTCCCCCACCCGCATCTATGTCAAGGCCGTCCTCGCGCTGATGCGCGCCGTCCCGGTGAAGGGGTTGGCCCATATCACCGGAGGCGGCCTGCTCGAGAATATCCCGCGCATCCTCGCCCCCACGCTTGCCGCAGTCCTCCACAAGGACGCCTGGCCCAAGCCCCCGGTGTTCCGCTGGCTGCAGGAGAACGGCCACGTCGCCGCCGAAGAAATGCTCCGCACCTTCAATTGCGGCATCGGCATGGTCGTAGTCGTCGACGCGGCGCATCAGGACGCAGCGCTGGCAAGCCTCAGGGCATCCGGCGAGCAGCCCTGGATCGTCGGGCACATTCGTGCTCGGGGGGCGGACGAAGCCCAGACCCTCGTGCGATGATCTCCATCGTCGTCCTGATCTCCGGCCGCGGCAGCAACCTTCGCGCGATTCTCGACGCCGACCTTCCGGTGCGCATCGCCGCAGTGATCAGCAACAATCCTGCCGCCGCAGGACTGGCGTTGGCGCGCGCGCGCGGCGTGCCCACCGAGGTTGTCGATCACCGGGCTTTCGCAAGCCGCCCCGCCTTCGACGAGCGCCTCGCGGAACGCGTCGATGCCCGCCGCCCCGACCTCATCGTCCTGGCCGGGTTCATGCGGATCCTCACCGATGCCTTCATTGCCCGCTACCGCGGGCGCATCATCAACATCCATCCGTCGCTGCTGCCGGCGTTCCCAGGCCTCGACACCCATGCGCGCGCACTCGCGGAAGGGGTCAAGATCCATGGCTGCACCGTCCACTTCGTCACCCCGCAACTCGATCACGGCCCGATCATCATCCAGGCCGCGGTGCCGGTGTTCGCCGCGGACACCGAGCAGACGCTTGCGGCCCGGGTGCTCGCGCAGGAGCACCGGGCCTATCCCGCCGCCATCCGCTGGTTCGCGCAAGGCAAGCTCAAGGTGGAGGGCCAGAAGGTCCTGAACACGGACGCGGATGCGCGGTTCGAGCAGGCGTTGCTCTCACCCGTGGACGCGCCCTGAGTCCATTGCCCTCGGCCGAGGTCGAAGACGTTATCGGACATGGAACCATGCCCACATTCCGGACATTGACAAGGCCGCTCGCAGCGACCGGAATCGCCGCCCCCCGCCGATTTACCCGCCTCCCGGGAAAACGGCTCCGGATCGCGCTGCTCCCAAGCCCTCGTTCGGGCGTCGGAAGCCGCCGCTGGCATGCGACAGGCGTGTTCTCGCGAGATGCAATGAAAGCCGTCTTGTCGCTCCTTGGCCTCTTCGGCGTGCTGGGACTCAGCCATCCGGCCGCTGCCGCCCCCCCCCGACACATCGTTGCGACGTACTCGCTCACGGCCGCAGGACAGCCGGTGGCCATCGACCAAGAGACCTTCACGCGCACCGGCGCGCGCTACCGGATCGAAAGCATCACCCGCGCCGTGGGCCTGCTCGCCCTGTTTCAGAAGGGCAGCATCAGGCTCACCAGCGCGGGCACGGTCACGGCCTCGGGCCTCGAGCCCCTGCGCTTCGAAGAGGACCGGGGGGCCGATCCGCGCCGCGCCCTCTCGGCGTCCTTCGACTGGCCCACCCAACGCCTGACCATGCGCTACGACGGCAAGACCGAGCACGCGCGACTGGTGCCCGGCACCCAGGACCGCTTGAGCCGCATGTATCAATTCCTGTTCATGCGGCATTTTGGCCCTCGCCTGCGCTTCGCCATGACGAGCGGCCGCAGCCTCGAGCGCTACAGCTGCCACCTGGTCGGCCGCGAGCGGCTGGCGACGCCTGCGGGCACCTTCGAGACCCTGCACTACGCCAAGGATCGCGCCCCCGGGGAACGCGGGTTCGACGTATGGCTCGCAACGACGCAGGCGCATTTCCCCGTGCAGGTCGAAATGGACCAGAGCGACGGCATGCGCCTTCGCCAGACGATCACCCGGCTGTCCATCCGCTAGGGGCGCCGCACGACGATGCGCGCCGCCCCCCGTCGCCCTGACCGCCGACGCACGCTGGGCCCCATGGCTGTCGCGTTGGCCTTGTCCGCCCTGATCCATTTGGCCATCCTCACCGACCCGCATATCGCTTGGCGCGCCCGGGCGCGGCCCGTGCGTGCACCGCGGCTCACGGCGCTGCTGGCCTTTCGCGCGCCGGCCGCCGCCCAAGCCCGGCGCCCGCCTGCGGTGCCCGCCGCGCACCGGATCGCCCCGCGCCAG
>JAJYKK010000089.1 GCA_021788645.1 Pseudomonadota bacterium | reverse complement strand
GGTGCTTGGTTCACCATGGCGAACACCCGACGGGTGAAGCCGACGCAGCGGTGTCATCGTTGCGGCGCCCTCGTCAAGAAGGAACTGTCGGAGCGAACGCACCGATGCTCCTGCGGTTGCGTCTGCGACCGGGACGAGAACGCGGCAAGGACCCTCTTGCGCGGGCTCCTCGAAGGCGAGTTTTGGTCTGGGACAGACCAGGGGAGGCCGCCAACGGCGGCCCCACCAGAAACTCTACCCATGGCGGCTGCGGCCGTTTGGGCGGAGTAGTTCATCGCGCGGAAGGTTTCATGCTCTCATTCTCGCCCAATAGGGGGCAGTACCCGATATGGGCGTGGTGGCAGGACAGGTCCCGCAGATACTCCGGTGCTCGCTGCAGATATTCGACGAAAGTCCTGGCGACGACTGAAAGCTGCTTTCCCGCGGGATGGGCGTAGAACCATTGCCGCTTGATGGGGAAACCCACCACGTCCAGTTCCGCCAATTGGCCCGTAGCCGCATCGAGCGCTAGCGTGTGCCGCGACAACACCGAAATGCCGAGACCGCCGACAATGGCCTGCTTGATGGCTTCATTGCTGCCCAACTCCATCCGTATTTTCGGCTGCAAGCCCTGACTGGCGAACAAGCGCTCTACGGCGAGGCGCGTCCCAGAACCGGGTTCTCGCAACAGCAGAGGCTCCTTCGCGATACGCTGGAGACCAATACCTTTTTCCACCGCCAGCGGATGCCCGGCGGGCGCCAACACCACCAGGGGATTTTCTAGGAAGGCATGGGCAACCACGTCGGCACCTTCGGGCGGCTGGCCCAAGATGTACAGGTCGTCTTGGTTATTTTCCATGCGCTCCAGGACCCGTTCCCGGTTGGATACCTTCAGGGAAACGTCCACCCCCGGGTAGGCTTGGCAAAACATGCCCAGCAGCCGCGGCGCGAAATACTTTGCGGTCGTGACCACCGCCAGCCTGAGTTTTCCCTTCTTAAGGCCCTTCATGTCGGCTGCGGCCATCTCAAAATTGGCCAGGTGTTCGAAGATGCCGCGACACGCCTGATGCAGTTCCCGGCCAGCGTCGGTGAGATATATTTTCTTGCCCACTTGCTCAAAAAGGGGCAAGCCCACCGCATCGGTAAGCTTCTTGATCTGCATCGACACGGTGGGCTGCGTCAGGAATAGCTCTTCCGCCGCCCGCGTGAAACTGCCCAGGCGGGCGATCGCCTCGAATACTTCAAGTTGACGCAACGTGCTATGCCGCATAGTGCCCCCTCCCCGATGCATAGATGATAATCAATCATATCTGGCTCTGCGTATGCGTGTTATTAATATTTTCGATCCGGCGACATGCGTTCGCCGCATCAACACCACTCCTTCGCGTCGATCAGGTGCCTGTCCACATGTCGCGCGCGGAGCGACCCCGCGACGGGCCTTTCCCGCCGCCCTTGGATTCACGCTGGACAGCGCCCGGCGTGCGGCCCCGTAGGGGCCACACTGGGTCCAACGTCGGACCCGGCCTGAATGCTCATGGGTCACAGCCTTCGCCGCGCTCCTCACCCCATTCAAGGCGAGACTGCTGCCGTCGAGAGCAATAGGGCGCCGCACGGAGAGGGGGAATACCTCCGTCCGCGCGTCGACCGCCCATACGGCGTCAGCGCGCAGTCTTAGCGGTGCCCCTAATGGCCAGGGCTTGCACCGGGTCGCCCGCCTTCCCCCTCGACACCGCAGTGACGCAGTCCCTGCTCTGGCTCCGCGCCTTGGGGGGGTTATTGGCCGCGCATCTGCGGGGCAAGCCGTTTTTGCCCATCAGGGGATCACTTTTCCTGACCGCCGAGGCGACAACCGCCGTCTTACCCTTTGGATTGCGGTTCGCAAAGCCCCGCTTTCCCCAAGAACAATTCGACAGCAAACCGACCACTCCTCCGCATCCGTGGCCGTTCTGTGGACGCCGTCGTTTGCCGTGCCGATTTCCCGTCGGGGCAAACGCGACCGATTCGAGGGGCATTTGCGACGCTTTTGCCGGCGGTGTTGGGACCGCGCCGACGACTCACTTCAGGAAACGAGGCGCATATGCCTTCGTCATTCCATAGATAATAATCAATCATCCTTATCGAAAAAATTGACTGTTATTAATGGTACGGCTTCGGCAAGATGCCGACAACGCATTGGAAGAAACTGCACTGCATCACGAAGCAGATCTGCTGAACGTGTGCGGGCGGACATGAATGCGTATTTTCTCAACGCTGGGAGATCGCCATGGCATCTGAAACACTGAAGGAAGGCAAAGAGCGCTACAAATCCGGTGTCATCCCTTACCGGAAGATGGGCTACTGGGAGCCCGACTACAAGCCGAAAGACACCGATGTGATCGCCTTATTTCGCATCACGCCGCAGCCGGAAGTTGACCCGGAGGAGGCGGCCGCCGCAGTGGCGGGCGAATCCTCCACTGCGACCTGGACAGTCGTTTGGACAGACCGGCTGACAGCATGCGAGCTCTATCGGGCCAAGGCCTATCGCGTAGATCCGGTGCCGAATACGGGCCCCGGCACCAAGACCGATCAGCAGTATTTCGCCTATATCGCCTATGACCTCGATCTTTTCGAGCCGGGATCAATTGCCAACTTGACGGCCTCAATCATTGGCAACGTCTTTGGCTTCAAGGCGGTCAAGGCCCTGCGCCTTGAAGACATGCGGCTGCCGGTCGCCTATCTGAAAACGTTCCAAGGGCCCGCGACGGGCATCATCGTGGAGCGTGAACGGTTGGATAAGTTCGGCCGCCCGCTGCTGGGCGCCACGACCAAACCGAAATTGGGGCTGTCGGGGCGGAACTACGGCCGCGTGGTGTACGAGGCCTTGAAAGGCGGCCTCGATTTCGTGAAAGACGATGAAAATATCAACTCCCAGCCCTTCATGCATTGGCGCGACCGTTTCCTGTACTGCATGGAAGCGGTAAACCGGGCCTCGGCTGCCACCGGAGAAGTGAAAGGACATTACCTCAACGTCACGGCCGGGACCATGGACGAGATGATCGAGCGCGCCGAGTTTGCCAAAAGCCTCGGCTCGGCGATCGTGATGATCGATCTTGTCATCGGCTACACGGCCATCCAGACCATGGCGAAGTGGGCGCGCAAGAACGACATGATCCTGCACTTGCATCGCGCGGGCAACTCCACATATTCCCGCCAGAAGAATCACGGCATGAATTTCCGCGTCATCTGCAAGTGGATGCGCATGGCGGGTGTCGATCACATCCACGCCGGCACGGTGGTCGGGAAGCTGGAAGGCGATCCCCTCATGATCAAGGGCTTCTACGACACGCTTCGAGAAGGCCATACGCCGGTTTCGCTCGAGAACGGACTCTTCTTCGAGCAGGACTGGGCGTCCCTTAACAAGGTCATGCCGGTGGCCTCGGGCGGAATCCATGCGGGTCAAATGCACCAACTGCTCACCTATCTCGGCGAGGACGTCGTGCTGCAATTCGGCGGCGGCACCATCGGCCATCCTATGGGCATTCAAGCCGGCGCTACGGCCAACCGCGTGGCGCTGGAGGCCATGGTGCTCGCACGCAACGAAGGCCGGGACATTTGGAACGAGGGCCCGCAGATTCTCGAGGCCGCCGCCAAGTGGTGCGCGCCGCTTCGGGCCGCACTCGACACCTGGAAGGATATTACCTTCAACTACGAATCGACCGACACGGCGGACTTCGTGCCGACCGCCACGGCGACTGTTTAGCGCTTGTTATAAGGAGATCGCACTATGATGACCAATCACGGAAATCGCGTGACCCAAGGACAGTTCTCATTTCTGCCCGAGCTCACCGACGAACAGATCACCGCCCAAATCAAGTACGCATTGACGAACGGCTGGGCGGTAAACGTCGAATATACCGATGACCCGCATCCGCGCAACACCTACTGGGACATGTTTGGCATGCCCATGTTCGATCTCAAGGATCCGGCGGGGATCCTGATGGAGATCAACAACTGCCGCAAGACCTTTCCGAACCATTATGTTCGCGTGACGGCCTTCGACAGCACGCGTGGCCGGGAGAGCCCGCGCATGTCGTTCATCGTCAACCGCCCCAAGAACGAGCCGGGATTCGGGCTGGTTCGGCAGGAGGCCGAAGGACGCCACATCCGCTATACCGTGCATTCGTATGCTACGGACAGACCCGAAGGCGAACGGCATCGGTAGCCAGACCGGGCCGGTGCCGGAGGCACCGATACCGGCCCCACCCCGCCATGATGCGAGCAAGGGAAGATCAGGGAAGACGTTCTTGCACCCCGGGTTCTCGGCACATGCCGGCACCCTTACGTCAAAGCATGCGACGAGCCTTCCAAAAGCGGAGACGGGGTCGCGATCGACTGCGCGAGGCATCTGGAAGACAAAATGCTCTCGACAGAATATCCTCTCGCAGCCTTGAGTTTCCCCGGATTTGCTGCGGACCCGCTGGCCGAGAACAACGTGCCGAGCGGAGATCAGGCGCCCGTTGTGCCGACCGGAGTGCCGACCACGACATGCCCAGGGCACAGGGGGGCGCATCCATCATAAGCGCGCGGCACGGCACGGCAAATCCACCGTTTTAAGCTTGTACCCAGCACCTAATCGCCCCAATAAGGAGATGTGTGAGTATGGATAGCACGCTCGCTCAGGAACGGAAAGGCCAGACAGGTGAGCTCGCAGCGGAAACGCCATCGGACGCGACGCAGGTCGATCTCGAAGCCGAGTTCCGCAGCTCCAATGTGCAGGAAATTCTTGACCAGCTTGACCATGAGCTTGTGGGACTCCGGCCCGTCAAGACCCGCATCCGCGAAATCGCGGCGCTGTTGCTCGTGGATCGATTGCGTAAGCAATTCGACCTCACCTCCGAGACGCCTACGCTCCATATGTGTTTCACCGGCAACCCCGGGACCGGAAAGACGACCGTCGCAATCCGCATGGGCGAAATCCTGAAGCGCCTCGGCTACGTGCGCGAGGGCCACTTGGTTTCCGTCACGCGGGACGATCTTGTCGGCCAGTACATTGGCCATACCGCTCCAAAAACCCGCGAGGTCATCAAGAAGGCGATGGGCGGGGTGTTGTTCATCGACGAAGCGTATTACCTGTACAAGCCGGAGAACGAACGCGATTATGGCCAGGAATCGATCGAGATTCTCCTGCAGGTGATGGAGAACCACCGGGAAGACCTGGTGGTCGTCCTCGCCGGATACAAGGACAAGATGGATCGATTCTTTTTGAGCAACCCCGGCATGCGCTCTCGCATCGCCCACCACATTGATTTTCCGGATTACTCGGCTGAGGAGTTGATGGCCATCGCAAAATTGATGCTGGGCAGTCTCAACTATCGATTCAGCGTCGACGCCGAAAGGGTGTTTGCCGAGTATATTGGGTTACGCATGAGGTTGTCGCATTTTGCCAACGCCCGTTCGATCCGCAACGCCTTGGACCGCGCCCGCCTGCGCCAGGCCAACCGACTGTTCGCTGCGAGAAGCAGAAAATTGACCAAGATCGACCTCATCACCATCGAGGCAGAAGACATCCTGGCAAGCCGGGTATTCGGCGAGACGCATTCTAGCGGCACGGCATAGCGTCCAGCGGCGCATCCAGGACTCGTCCACGATAGCCGTATGGACACACCAAGGGAACTGACTCCGTTACGCAAGCTGCCGAGGCAGTTGGAGGCGGCCTGTTACAACCGGATACGGCTCGCGTTGCTGCGGTCGGGAGAACCGTTACGGATCACGCTGGCGCAGCATCGCGGCCTGGAGGTGATCATCGCACATGATGCCTGGCTATGCGTCGACAGCTTGATGGAGGACATGCCCGTGCTCGCGTGGCGCGCCTTTCAGCGTCACGCACGCGACAACCTGCACCAGCCCATCAGGTGTGAAATCCACCTGTACCACCATTGCGCCGGCTTGATCATGGGCACGGCATTTGACGACTTGTGCACGGTAGCGCAACGACGCTTTGCACACAACAGGACGATCGGTGAGCCATAGGAGCACGCATTATGCCTCTGGTTGATATGCGGGACATGCTGAATCACGCCTATCAGAATGGGTATGCGATAGGAAGTTTCGATCTGGTGGGTCTTGACTTCGTGGAGGCAATCGTTGATGCCGCAGAACAATGCCGTTCGCCCGTCATCTTGAGCTTGGCCCAAACCCATTTCGAGCACTATGACTTCGAACTTGCGATGGCGGCCGTGGAGAAAGCGGCACAGCGCGCAGCCGTGCCGTTGGCGATCCACCTGGATCACGGCAGTTCGCACGAATCTGCGGTACAGGCCATCAGATTCGGCTGTAACAGCGTGATGGTGGACATCTCTCACGAGCCGTTTCCCTCCAACGTGTCGCAGACGCAACGGGTGGCGGAAACGGCGCATGGCTGCGGCGTCGCCGTGGAGGGGGAATTAGGATATGTCGCAGGAGCCGAGGGTGAAGACGCCGAGAAGCACTCGGCAGAGACTGCCTACACTTCCGTCGGCGAAGCCAAGGCCTATGTGGAACGTACTGGGGTAGACTGCCTGGCGGTTTCGGTCGGTACGATACATGGGCGCCTTCGGGGTCGTCCGAGACTCGATTTTGAGCGCCTGCGGCGCATCAACGAGGCAGTCAAGATCCCGCTCGTCATTCATGGAGGCAGCGGGCTATCCGACACCCAATACCGCAAGCTGGTCGACAACGGCGTAGCCAAGATCAATTATTACACCGCCCTTGCGGATGCCGCTGGCGGACAAATCCGGACGAACGCCAAATCCAGCCGAGGCGGTGGATACACCGATCTGACGCGGGGCGTGCGAACGGCCATTCGTACCGAAGCGGAGCGGTGCATGCGCCTGTTCGGCTCTACTGGGCGCGCTGCGGAAGTGCTGGCGCAGTGTCGCCCATGGCGCCCTGTTGAGCACATGATCCTTTTCAATGCAGAAAACGTAAGTGATGCGCAACTCAATGCCATATTGGCGCATGGACGCGACGTGCTGGCCAAGATTCCCGGGGTGCGCCGGGTCTTTGCCGGATGGGCCGTACCGGACAGGGCACGGTACCGTCTTTGCTGGTTGATAGAATTCGCCCATGAGCAAGTCATCGACAGCTATCGAGACCATCCGGATCATGTCGCATTTGCGAGCCAATTCTTTCGGCCCGTCGCCGGCGATCGCATCAGCATTGACTTTGCCGAGTCCTGTGCCGAGGTGATCCCCCGCTCATTGGCTGCCGGAAATCCGTTGAGCGTGGGCCGCTTTGCCCTGAATCGGCTCACCCCTTGAGAAACATACCACTCCTGACGCGGTGGACCCAGGGGACATGGGCGCGGCCCACGGCCGTTTGCTTCCTGGCGTTTACCCGCGGCCGGGGCCCGCCTCGGAAACGCAACGCCTAAGGTGCTGCAACACACGCCGAAGAACCGATGTGCGCGGGCGTTCCAAGCAATCGATGGACCATCCGTCAAAGTCGTCACATATTGAGTGACGGAGCATCCCACCATACGCGAAGCCAGAACCTAAGGGTCCAGGTACGATCACTCCAATCGCGAAGCCACCCGCTCGGATCGCGCTGCGAACCCGGCGCAGAAGCCACCCCTCCGGCCGCGCGAACGCCCGCAAACATGTCAACAGCGGCGGCCGGCCGTTGACGATCAGTCAACGGGTTCACTATTGAAAACGCGCGGGTCCCGCCACGGCAGAGCAGCATCGAGAAGTCAATAGGATGAGACAACGAACTGTTTATCAATGCAATGATCGAGGCGCGCAAAATCTGGGCAAATCCATGAAACCCGATTCGTACAAAGGTCTTACCGGAAAATTGTCGCGATCACTCACAATTTTATCCACAGAAACTGTGGAATGTCACACAATTCCATTGTGGCGTATCGCGTTACGGCCGATTCCTCAATATCTCATGAGGAGGTCACCGTAAGCCGCCTTAGACTGCGGCGCGCGTCAAGGTAGTTGTCGCCTCGGTCATGCGGCCACCTGTTGAGTATCGTTACCAGCCAAATGCGTCTTTATGACGGAGTCACGTTCGGGATTGAGCGTCACGGCGCCGATGGGCGCCCAG
>JAJYKK010000027.1 GCA_021788645.1 Pseudomonadota bacterium | reverse complement strand
TCAGTCCGGCGGGTCACGTTAGGCGCGGGGTCGAGCCGCCAAAAACTATCACGACCTCTACCCGCCACCTTCCGCCCCGTAGTCTCTTTCATGTCCTGGGGTGGCGGCAACCACCATGATCGTTAGGAACAGTCGTCATGGAAAACGTGGGTCAAGCGTGGGTCGCGCTGAAGCTGGGCGGAATCGTGATCGCGCCGTTGTCGCTCTTGGCGGTCATCGCCCTCTCGGTCATCATCGAGAAGGCCTTCCTCCACTGGCGCTATGCCCGGATGCCGCAGGCCCTGCATGCGCTGGTGGAATCCTATGGGTTCGAGTGGGCACGCCTGGAGCACGGCCTTTCGGAACTGGCGCCGGGGCATTACTATCAGCGCTTCCTTCAAACCGTGCTCGCCAACCGCGCCCATCCTTCGTGGTGGACGGAATCCCGAGCGGCGGACGAGGCCCAGCGGATCGAGACGGCCTTGGGAAGGCGCCTGTGGATGCTGGAGACGATCGTCACGGCCGCGCCGCTGATGGGCTTGCTCGGCACCATTCTCGGCATGATGCACGCCTTTCGGCTGATCGGCGGCAACGGACTCGTCGACCCCGCCGGCGTGACCGGGGGCGTGGCGCAAGCCCTGATCGCCACCGCCTTCGGCTTGCTCATCGCGCTCATCTCGCTGTTCGGCTTCAACTACTTCTCTCGGCTGCAGGCGCAGGTGCTGGACGAGATGGAGCGGCTCGGCACGCGCCTGGTGGATCGCATCCGCCTCGACCAAGAAGGCCACGGGCATGAAGCTGCGTAAATCCCGGCAGTTCAGGAAAGGGCGCATCGAGATCATTCCCATGATCGACGTGATGTTCTTCCTGCTCGCGACGTTCATGCTCGCATCGCTCTCGCTTTCCAAGCTCGATGCGCTGCCGGTGAATCTCCCCCGGGGGCAAGCGGAGAGGCTCGACGCGGCGAGGCCGGTCACCCTGACGCTCACGCGGCAGGCGCGAATCTACATCAACCGGACGCCGGTCACGCTCGCCACCCTGGCGGCCACCCTCAAGCCGCTCCTTCGCGGGCCCGCGCCCGGCCTGGTGGTCTCGGCAGACGACGACGCGCCGCAAGGCGTGGTCGTGCGTGCGATGCTGAAGGCGCGGGAGGCGGGGGTCCGGCATTTCCTGATTGCGGTCAGGCATGAGTGAACCACCCCATGGGGGCAGGCAGGCGGACAGCAGCCGGGAATTCTGGCGCGCGCTGCCGCTCGCGGCACTGCTCTGGGCGCTCATGATCATCGTCTTCGGGCGCCTGCTCGCCGTCCCCGAACGGCCTGCGACGGCCTCGGCGATCGATGCGCGCCTCGTCGAACTGCCGCAACCGGCAGCCGGGCCTCCCCACGGCGCCCCTGCCGCCCCAGCCCAAACGCCACGGGCGATGCGGGCGCACCGCCAAGCATCGACAACGCGCCGGGCGCCTGCGTTCCCCGCCCCGCGCCCCTTGCCGCAACCAGCCCCGGCGGCAAGGCACCCGGCACCGATCGCGAAGCCCGCGCCCGAGCGGCGACCCGGCACCGATGACCTGGGGCGCGGGATTGCGGCGGCGCCGGGCGCGCCCCAGGCCATCGGCGAGGCGCAGGGGGCGCCTTCTGCGGCGATGGGGAGCCCCGCCACTTCGCGGCCCGCGCCGGCGAACGCGGGGCCGCAGGCGACCTATCAGCCCAGGCCGCGGCTGCCTGAATGGGCGCGGCGCGAAACGATGGATGCCCGGGCCGTCGCGCTCTTCCACGTCGCCGCAGATGGCCGCGCGCGCGTGGAACTCGCCCGCGCCACGGACGATCCCCGCCTGAACGAGGTGATCTTGCGCGCCTTGCGGCAGTGGCGTTTTCTGCCCGCCCTCGAAGCGGGCAAGCCCATCGCCTCCGTCCTGAAAGTCCCCGTCCGACTGCGGGTGCGCTAGAGGCCGCGGCGCCCCCGCCCCCTCTCGCTGCCGCCCGGCCCGACCCCCTGGCGTCGTTTGGGGCGTTTGGTACAATAGCCCCTCCTGCAGGTGCCTGTGCTGCCGCTGTCGCAGCACGGTGAAACGGGAAACAGGTGCCGGGGGAATGCCGGCGCGATGGACAGGCGCACTGCTGCGCCCGACCATCGCCCCCTTCCCCTCATGCCTGTGCTGCCCCCGCAACGGTAAGTGGATGCGGGCGCATCAAACGCCACTGGGATTTTCCCGGGAAGGCGATGCGCCAAGTTCCCACGAGCCCGGAGACCGGCCTGCAAGAATGTGTGAATGTCGCGGGTGGGCGGCATGAGCAGGTCTCTTCAGGATCCGCCGGCGGCGCGTCTGGCCTGGAAACGGGCCGGCGCGCGCGCGTTTTCCGTGTTTGCCGCAGACCGTCTCATCCCCTCTCCCGCGTACCGTTGCCCAACCCAGTGCACGCGGGGAGCGTGCCTCAAATGGAAAACCATAAACGTGAAAACCCCATTCAAAGTCGGGCTCTTGGGCCTGCTCGCCACGCAGGCCGCCCTGGCCGAGCCGATTCCCACCTATACCGCCCCGGACCTCGTGGTGACCGCCGCGCGCGTTCCGCAGCCGCTCGGCACCGCGCTGCAGGACGTCACCGTCATCTCCCGACAGGAGATCGCCGCCGCCGGGCAGGAGACGCTCGCCGAACTGCTGGCGGACCGGGCGGGCATCGAGATCGCCGCCAACGGGGGCCCGGGGCAGCCGGAGAGCGTCTTCCTGCGCGGGGCGAACAGCGATCAGACGCTGGTGCTGGTGGACGGCGTGCGAATCGGCTCGGCGAGCACCGGGACCGCCGCACTGGAAGACATCCCCCTGGACCAGATTGACCACATCGAGATCCTGCGGGGTCCGGCGAGCGGCCTGTACGGTTCGCAGGCGATCGGGGGCGTGATTCAGATCTTCACCCGCGCCGGGCAAGGCCGCTTCCGCCCCAATGCCCAAATCGGCGCAGGCTCTTACGGCACGTATGACCTGAGCGGCGGATTCAGCGGCCAGTCCGGCAACGCCTCCGCGAGTTTTGAGGTGGGGCATAGTTCTACTCAGGGGTTTCCCGCCGCCAATCCGGGTGCCGGCCCGTATGTCTACAACCCCGACACGAGCACCGACCCTTACCGCAACACCAATGCGAGCGCGCGGCTCGCATACGCCTTCGGCGCGCACAACGAGGTCGGCATGACCCTTTTCGACAGCGACGGGACGGCCCATTTCGACTCGGGGCCCGCCACCGTCAACGTCGACGACCACAAGGTCCAGGCGGTGTCCCTCTATGACCGCACGCGCATTCTCGCAGGCTGGGACAGCACCGTTCGGGTGGGCGAGAGCGTCGACGACAGCCTCGTCACCGGCGCATACCCCTCCCGCGTTCGCACCGACCAGCCGCAAGCGACATGGCAAAACGACTTCACCAGCCGCATCGGCACCGTGATCCTGGGGCTCCAGTACCTGGGGCAGCGCCTCACCAGCACGACGGCTTACACTCAGACCAGCACCGACGTGCACTCCGCCTATGGGGGCTACCTCGCGCAATTCGGCCGCCAGGGCATCCAGCTGAACGTGCGCCAGGACCGCAACACCCAGTTCGGCACGCACGACAGCGGGTCGCTCGAGTATGGCTATCAATTCCTGCCCTCGCTGCGCCTGACCGCCGGCTACGGAACGGCCTTCAAGGCGCCGACCTTCAACGATCTCTACTATCCTTCCATGTTCGGCTATTCCGGGAACCCCAATTTGAGGCCGGAACGCTCTCACAGCGCCCAAATCGGCCTGCGCTACGTCGCGGGCTCGAACCGCTTCCGCGTGGTCTACTTCGACAACAAGATCCGGGATCTCATCTCTCTGAACGCGTCCGGAACGACGGTCATCAATGTCGACAGCGCACGCATCACCGGAACGGAAGTGAGTTACCGGGGCAGGTTCGCCGCCACCCGGCTCGACGCGGATGTCACCGTGCAGGACCCGCGTGACGAGACCACCGGAACGCTCCTGCCGCGCAGGGCGCAGCAGTTTGCCCGGATCGGCGCGAGCCGCTCGGTGGCGGGCTGGGTCATGGGGGCGGAGGTGATCGGCGCCGGTCGGCGCTTCGACGCGCTGAGCAATGCGCCCGGCACGCGGATGGGCGGTTACGGCCTATTCAACCTCACGGCGCGCTATCCGACATCCAGGAACACGTCCTGGAGCATTCGCTGGGATAACGTGTTCGACAAGCAATACGAACTGGCGCAAGGGTACAACACCCCCGGCAGCAACGTGTTCGTATCGTGGCAATACGCGCCCCGATAGCGCATCATCCGCCTGCCGAGGGCAGGCGGATGCCCATTGCGGCACGCCCCCGGACCCTTAGGGCAGCCCCACGCGTTCGCTGGCGCGGGCGGCGCCGGCCCAGAAGCGCTCGGCCAAGACCATGCCGCCAAAGAGCGCCGCGGCGTAGGCCATATCGCCGAATACGGAATTCCGGAAGAACGGGATGGCCGACACATAGGCCTGCTCAAGGCCCGCGAGGCTATGCGGATAAAGCCCGCCCGCCGCCCATACGCCGAAGTTGGTGACGATGAAAAACAGGATCGCGGTACCCAGCGTCGCCCCAGCGATGGCGTATGCGCTCCGGGTGTGCCGCAGCCGATAGCCGATCAGCACGGTCATCGCGAAGCTCGCGTAGACAAACGCCATCCCCGGATAAAATCCGAGGATCAAGTCGGTCAGAAACAGCGCCGCGAGCGGCACCAGAAGTCCTGCCCGCCGGTCTTCGAAGTAAGCGCCTCCGAACAGGGCAATCGCGCCCAGGGGCGTAAAATTCGGCGCGTGAGCCACAAGACGGCTCGCCGCCGCGACCACGATCAACATCAGCGTAAAGCGGGTCCGGGCGCTGGTCATTCGAATCTCCTGAGCTGGGGTGTGCCACGCATAGACGCCCCTGCGCCGCGCGGCATCCTAAGGACGCACAAGGCGACGCCCACCGTCGGGAACACGCCCACGCCTGTCCGCGACCCTCGCATGAAGGGCATCGCGCTGCCTTGCTTGCATTCTAATCGATTTCGCGCATCCTGAGTACGGCGGGCTCTGCGCGCCATCGACCCGCATTTTCCTTTTCGATGCAGTTTTGCTATTGTTCGCGGGATGTCAACGGACGCGATCGACCTCGGATCCATCCAGAGGGTACTGGTGATCAAGCTTCGCCACCATGGCGACGTGCTGCTGACCTCTCCCGTCTTCACCGTCCTCAAGAACCACGCGCCGCACCTTGAGATCGATGCCCTGGTCTATGCCGAAACGGCGCCGATGCTCACCCTCCACCCGGCCTTAAGCCAACTCCACGTCATCGACAAGGCCTGGAAAACACAAGGGATCCTGGCCCGGCTGGGCGCCGAGCGGGGGCTGCTCGCCACCCTGCGCCGGCGGCGCTACGACTTGGTGGTGGCGCTTACCCCCCACCCCCGGGCGGCCTGGATCACGCGCCTGACCGGCGCGCGTTACGGCGTGGCACAGGTCCAGCGCGGGAGGGGCCGCTTCTGGGGGAAAAGCTTCACCCACTTCTATGTCGCCCCGAAAGGCAATTCCCGCCATACCGCGGAATTCCACCTCGATGCCTTGCGACGGCTTGGGCTCCAACCCGACGAGGCGGACAAGCGCCTCGTCCTGGTCCCCGGCGCCGAGGCCGAGCGCTCGGTGGAAGGCCGCCTCGCCGCCCACGCGCTGCCATCGAAATCCTTCGTCCATGTCCACCCCACGTCCCGCTGGCGCTTCAAGTGCTGGCCGCCCGACAAGGTCGCGGCGCTGATCGACCGCCTGCAGGCCGAAGGCCTGAAGGTCGTCGTGACCGCCGGCCCGGCGGAGGAGGAGCTGCGCATGGTGCGCGATATCGCCGCCCGCACCCGGTCACCTTTCGTGGATCTTTCCGGGCAGCTCTCGCTCAAGGAATTGGCTGCCGTAAGCGCGCAGGCGCGCCTTTTCATCGGCGTGGATTCGGCGCCCATGCATATCGCCGCCGCCCAGCAAACGCCCACCGTCGCGATCTTCGGCCCCAGCGGTGAGCACGAATGGGGGCCATGGCAGGTTCCCCACCAGATCGTCACCTCGCGTCATGCCTGCCGGCCGTGCGGCCGGGACGGCTGCGGCGGCGGCAAGATCTCGGAGTGCCTGACGCAACTGCCCGTCGAACACGTCTTCGCGGCCGCGCAGGCATTGCTCGCGCATCCCGCCGCGATGCCCGTACGTCCCGACCTGCTAGAAGAACCGCCTTGCGCACCCCCATCCGCCTCGCATTGATCCGCCAGCGCTACACCGCCTTCGGCGGCGCCGAGCGCTTCGTCGCCCGCGCGGTGGAGGCACTGCGCGACCAAGGCGCCGAGCTCACGGTGGTCACCCGCCGCTGGGACGACCAAAGCGGCACGCCGGCGCTGGTATGCAACCCGTTCTACGTGGGCAGCCTCTGGCGCGACCTGGGCTTCGCGCGCTGCGTGTGTGAGCGCCTGCGCCATCAGGCGTTCGACCTGGTCCAATCCCACGAGCGCATCGGCTGTTGCGACGTCTATCGCGCCGGAGACGGCGTGCACCGGGAATGGCTCAGGCAGCGGCGGCGGACGCTGGGACCCGTGAGGCGCCTCGCCATCGCCCTGAATCCATACCACCGCTATACTCTGGCCGCCGAACGCGCGCTCTTCGGAAGCCCCCGCCTCAAGGCCGTGATCTGCAACTCGCGCATGGTGCGCGATGAGATCATGCAGGACTTCGGGCTGCCCCAGAGCCGGTTGCACGTGATCTACAGCGGCGTCGACACGGCCCAGTTTCATCCCGGCTTGCGGGGCGCGCACCGGCAGAGCGTGCGCGCGCAGTATGGCATCCCCCCCGATGCGCCCCTTTTCCTCTTCGTGGGCTCGGGCTTCGAGCGCAAGGGCGTGCCGGCCCTGCTTTCCGCCATGCGCGCGATGCCCAAGGCGGCACACCTGCTCATCGTCGGACGCGACAAGAAGCTCGGCTCGTTGCAGCGCGAAGGCCAGAAGGTCGCCGCGGGCCGCGTGCATTTCACCGGCCCCCAGCCGGACCCCAAGCCGTTTTATGGCGCAGCGGACGCCTTCGTGCTGCCCACCTTGTACGACCCCTTTCCCAACGTCGCCCTGGAGGCCATGGCCGCTGGCCTGCCGGTCGTCACGAGCCACAAGAGCGGGGCCGCCGAACTCGTCAAGGAGGGCGAGAACGGCTTCGTCTGCGATGCCCTGGACCACGAGCGCCTCGTCGCGGCGATGCGGTGCCTGTGCGCGACAGACGCGGCGAGGCGCATGGGCGAAGCCGCCCGCCGCGCGGTCGAGCCGCTCACGCTCGATGCCATGGGCGAGAAGCTGGTGGCCCTCTATGGAGAGTTGCTCGCGGCAAGCCCCCTGTGACCTGGAACGAGGCGCGCCCGCTTGAATGCCCCGACCCACGGCTTGGCGAACGACGTCACCGGAAAGATGCCCTGGGTTAAACGATCGGCGTCGACCGCCGATGTGCCGACACGTTGGTTGTCGGCGCTTGCAGATCACCGCTTACCAAACACTGCGCCCGCCATCCATGACAATATTCTGCCCATTTAGATACGCGGACGCATCAGAGCAGAGGAACTGAACCGCCCCGCGGTACTCGTCAAGACGCGCCATGCGGCCCATTGGGATCAGCGTACAGAGCCGTTGCACAAAATCGTCGGCTTGCCCGTTATAAACCCCGCCTGGGGAAAGTGCGTTCGCACGCACGCCATGGTCCGCCCAATAGGTGGCCAGATAGCGCGTAAGGCCGATGAGACCCGTTTTGATGACGGAATAGGTAACGGGCTTGACGGGTTGTCGATCTTCGGGCACACCCACCTTCCGATATAAACGCTGATCCGGCGCGAATACGGACAGGTCTGAAGCGATATTGAGGATCACCCCCCCTTTTCCGTCTTGCGCCATCGCGCTCCCAAACACCTGACTACACAGAAACGCCCCCGTCAGCCCTACCGCAATCTGTGCATCCCATTGCTCGCGGGGAAAATATTCAAGGCGGGATGCTTCCAGCATACCTCGATCGCTCTCTTTCACTTTGGGATCGATCGCGGCGTTGTTAATCAGAATGTCGATACGCCTCCCGGCAAGCTTGAACCCGTTGGCCACGCGGTGGATATTGGATAAGTCGGTAACGTCCATGGTCTCGCAGACGATTCGATCGTCGGGGGCATTCCGCTTCAATGCCGTGCGCACGGCTTCCATGGAACCAATGTCGGTCAATACGACGGTGGCTCCCGTTTCAAGCAGTGCGGCGGCGTGTTCCGCGCCCAACATACCGGCACCTCCCGTGATGAGCGCGGTCTTCCCCGCCAGATCAAACTTTCGAAGCATTTCAGCCTTATCCATCTCAAAGGGTCCTTAATCTGCAGATGATATGCCGCTCACCGGTTCCGCACGCCGACTGGCCATCGAACGCTTGGCAGCCTCCACGACCGCCAATGAGTCGGCGGCCGCCGCCAGCGACCCCAATGTATCTTCTGGCGTCCAGTTGAAAAGAAGGTGTTTCGCCTGATCCACGAACATTGAATCATTGCTTAATTCGGGCAGGACATCGACTTCCTTCGATCCATCGGCCCCGCATATTGCCAACTTATTTTCTTGCGCATTCCATTCGATCGTTCCGCTTGTTCCGGTGATCTGAAATGTCCGGTTAGGTCTTTTTTGCATAAAACACAAATTGACCTGAACTGAAAAATCCCGATACATCAGGATCAGGCTCACCGTGTCTTCCACCGGCAAGGCTTGGGCACCATAATTTCCTCCGGCACAAAACACTGCCTCAGGCAATCCAAAAAACCAGTTAATCAGATCGATCTCATGAATTTCGGTAAGCAAAACACCGCCCCCAAGCTCATTGCGAACTGCATAGAGGCGCCGCCAGTCCTCATAGGGGTGCCAATCAGGCACATAGGAATAGGCCGTAAATACAGCCGCTTGAGGCCGACCGATGAGGCCGTCTGAGAATGCGCGATGTGCCCTGGCGATTTGGGGATGGTAACGCCGCTGGAATGAAATTTGGAAAGGCAGGCGCTTGGACAAAAGCGCGCCCCGAAATGCCGGAAATCCTATTAAATTTTCTGCCCACGGCTTTTCTACCATGACACCGCTGCCCGCTTCGACGGCCAACATCATCGGTGTCCGATGGCATGCCGTCGGCGTAGCGATGACTGTTAGGTCAGGTCTGGCGGCAAACGCCGCGTCCAGGGTATTGAAAGGCCGAATTCCGTAGGTCTGTTCAAGCGAGCCTTTGTCATCAACCGTAAAATCAGGTCGTAGCAGAGGTGTCGCCCGTGTCTGTCGGTAGGCGAAAAAGCTCGCGCTGTCGCCCAATAACCGGTGAAACACCCGTAGATGCCGTTGCCCTGCCCCGCCAAGACCCACGAACAGGATCTTCGAAAAGCTCATTCCCCGCGCGCTTCCGCATGAAAGAACCGAGCAAACGCCAAATTATGTGCAGCGGTCCGCAATGGATCATTGCCGCGCACGGTTTCAAATGTATAGGGGCCTGAGTATCCGATGTCCGCAAGCGCTTCGTAAACCCGCAAAAAATCGACGAGCCCTCTCCCTAGGAGGACGTTCTCGTTATCGGCATTCTTGTCCTTGATATGGACATGGGCTATCCGGTCCCCCAGTAAACGAATATCACCTGGCAGATCGTGCCCGAACGCAACACGGTTCCCCGTATCGTACACAGCCTTGATCGCGGGGTGAGCGATACGGTCTAAAAAATCGGCAAGTGCCGCGCCATGCAAACCCGTTTCCAGGCAAAGGGTAATACCCACAGCCTGCACTTTGTCTGCGATCGCGCGTAACGGATCAATGTAGGCGGCCAGGTTGGCAACCGTCAATTCCGATTTCTCGAAGAGCGGAAAGATATATTTCTCGCAGCCGAGCAACGCGCCACGCTCGGCAAGACGCAGACTTTGATCAACGACTTCATCATCATCAATCAGGCAATGGTCGATAATGTAATCGTTGCAAAAGGCGTGCGTAGCAAGTTTATTGCGCAGAACCAGGGCGTTGATACGCTCAACACCCTCTGCGCTCCATAACGGGTTGCCTGGATTATGACTGCGCTCGGCAACAAGCTCAATGTAGTCGATACCCAATGCCGCCGCCACAAAGAATTCCGCTTCCCAGGCATCTTGGGGAAACCATTGCAAGTGCCCGGCCGGGGCTTGCATCAAGCGTCCCTGAACCACGCCGAAACGCAAATCCTGCTGCATCGTCACCATAAGATCCGCCGTCACCGTCCGATTTCGTCGATAAGGTTCGAGAGAAGCTCGGCCTTCTTTTGTGCAACGCCCAAGTCACGATAGTTGGTCTTGAACTGCATGATCCGCTTTTGTAACTCTTCGGCCTTCGGGCACAGCCCCGGTCCCAATACGGTATCGCCCAGACGTTTCCCCCTGAGGGCTGGTTCCAAATAGGGAATAGCCACACAGCCATAAAAACCATCGCCCCCCATACCCATGTAGCGATCGTAGAATTCCTTCCATTTCACCCCCCGCGCGGCGAGACCGCGATAATCAACGGCAAAGGTATAGTAAGTATGTTCGATTCCAGGAGGAACGACCTGAGGCACCATCCAGCCGCAGTTGGCGATCGCCTCCCGAAAAACTCGTGCGCACGCCTGCCGCCGTGCGACGATGTGATCAACGCGCTCCAGCTGGGCCAAACCTACCGCTGCCGAAATCGTATTCATTCGGTAGTTCAATCCGACCGTATCGAAGCGCTCATAGTCGGGATCTTGGACAGTTGATAAAGCGAGATGGGTTCGGCCTGCAGTCGCCGTCATGTGCTTGTAACCCAGACCGGCGAATTTTCTCGCACGCACAGCCAGCGTCTCGTCGGAGGAAACGATCATGCCGCCCTCGGAGCCCGTTGTCAGGTGTTTCTTCTGCTCGAAACTAAAAACGCCGATATGGGCATTTGCGCCGGAAATGGCCCCCTTGCATCGCCCCATCATCGTCTGCGCGGAGTCATCAATCACGAGAAGGTCATGTTTGGCCGCTATGCGCATAATCGGGTCCATATCGACCGGCAGCCCCTGCCACGACACGGTCAGTATCGCTTTGGTCCGAGGCGTGATCTTGCGCTCGATATCCTGCGGATCGATCGTCTGTGTTGCCGGATCAATGTCAGCAAAAACCGGGATGCCGCCTAAATGAATCGTCGCATAGGCATCCATCACGACAGTCATTGCCGGCTGGATCACTTCGTCGCCCGGCCTGATATCCGCCGCAAAGAGGGCTGCGTGAAGCCCGGACGTGCCAGAATTCACTGCGATTGCATACTTAGCCCCTACTTTTGCCGCGAAAGCCTCTTCAAACCGCTGCACCCAAGGGGAGGATTTGTTTTCGGGATCCTCTGAGTCGAGCGCCCTCAGCACATAGTCCGCTTCATTGCCGTTATATTTTCCGAAAGGATTCTGCACGCCCATCGTCAGCCCCAATTCCTTAAAGTCATTGAAATTTTCAACATTTCTTGGCCAATTGCCCGGCACGCCATTCCTGGTTCCTAAACCAGTTAATCAGGTGCAAGTCCGGATTCCGCATGAATAAATCGTCAATGCTTTGGCGTGACGCAAAATTTCCGAGCATCCGGCAAACCGAACGCAGCAGCCAATAGTCTTCCTCATAGTCCAAGGTCAAGCGCACCACTGGTGACGCTGGGCGAATGTCCGGAAGAAGCGTCTTCTTGATACCGACCACTTTCTCCACGTAGTACCACATCATCTCGGTATCGGCGTCATCAGCCAATTGACTACACGCTTCCCGCACGATACGGGCCGTAAGCGTATATCCAACACTCGCACCACCGGAGGAAGACGCCTCCGTCGGGCAGACCATGTCCCACCCCCCCTCTATCAGTCGTTGATACGATCGCCGCATTTCTTCGCCGTCGAAGAATGGGTCATCCGCGTCCACCGTATGAAAAGCGGAAATCCCATAATGTGATGCGCAATCCGCCCATCTCTTCAGCTTATTGGACAGCGATCCCCGAAAACACGGAACGCCTTCAACACATGCGATTTCTTCGATTACGTCATCGGGTTGGTCGACACTCGTGCATACGATAGAGTCGATGCCGTATGATCTTGCCCTGCGAATCACATGCTGCAGCACATTCATATCGTCGCCAAACGGAAGAAGGCATTTCCCTGGCAACCGGGTTGAACTGGTTCGTACTGTGATAAAACCTGGAAATGTCTTCATCAGCCTTCGCGGCCTCCCAGTCCCGGATTCCACTCTATGGTAATCCTGCTGTCAATACCACCCTTGATAGAATGTCGGGTGGCGCCTTGAACTCGGGCCCATACCGCGGTCTCATGTGCATGATCGCATGCGGCCGGCAGGTTTTGACCTGTGAAGTTCGCGTCGAGAATTCTCCCGGGCACCGGGCGTGGCGGCGAAGTCCCGCAACAAACGGCTAGCCCGAGAAACCAATTCCGGAGGGGCTTGGCATTCGCCCGCAGAGCCCGGATCTTCTTCATTGCAGACCACTGCGCCCGGGCAACACAAGCGCAAACCGCATCTCTACAACCCTTCTGACTCTCGCACGTCTGCTCGTCACTGGGTTTCGCGGCGCCAACCCTCACTTGCGCATGCACGAAACCTGGCACCGTGGATGGATGCATCTTCTTCGCCTCACCAATTAAGCTGTCGAGAAATTGTCAGTTGCGTTCCGCCTCGCCCTCCTTCGAGTGGTCGAGACCGTTTTCTCCCAATGCTTCAAGGGCCCGCATCCAATCCCCGTGAGTTGGAACAGGCAAATGAGAGGCCGACGATCAAGCGAAATAGGCCGGGAAGCGGGGATGGAGGGCCGACGAGGCTTTGGCGACGCTGAGCGCGATGCTCCGGGGCTGCAGCACGAGGCGGTCGTACACATCCAAAATGGCGCCGATGGTCACTTCCCCATGGGTCGGGTCGTTCGTCTTGTGCACCGGCCCGGACTGGTAGTCGGGCGGGATGCACAGGCCGGCCGCCGCGTTAAAACCCTCGGACTTGAAAAAATACCGCGTGTTGTTGAGGTCGACGCCGCACAACACGATGCGCCGGTAGCCCGCCCGAACTGCCAGATTGACGGCGAAGAAGAGGGTCGCGCGCTTGCGCGGCACCGCCCAGCCCGCGCCGGAAAAGCACCCCATCCGCGCCATGCTCGCCACCGCGCGCGTATATTCCGGCAGCGTGTCGCCGGGAATCTCCGCCTCCCACATGAGATGCAAGGCATTGCCGCCAAACCGCGGCAGCATCTCGACGGCGGCGCGGATAGCTGCGGGATCGAAGCGTTCGGCATCCTTCATATACAGCGCCGCGCCGGACGTGACGTCCCCGCGCGCGGCCAGATTGTGGGAAATGCAAGGCAAGTCCCACTCCAGCTTGGTCAGCTCGAAAATGTAATGGGTGGGAACGAACGGATGGATGATCCAGTAATTGAAGCCGAGCGAATCAGCCGCCGCAATCTTCGCCCACTCGTTCTCGCCGTAGGTCAGCACGGACGCCCCGCTGCCCAGGATGAACAGCGTGTCGGAAGCCTTGCGCGCAGCCAGGGGATTGCCATCCAACGCGGGGAGGCCAAGCGCCCGCGCCACTGCGGCGAGCTTGCGGCGCGAGCGCCGCGACTTGTTGAAATAGCGCAGCCAGGGGGGCGCCACATGCCGCCGCAATGTTCTCAACATCGGCGGCGCGCTGCCCAAGAGATCCCACCATCGGCATCAGGCCATTCGGGGTACCGGAGACCGTGCCCACAAGCAACCCCAGAGGATCCCGCATCCTCGTTTCCCGGCGCCCTCCCGCGCACAAAGATGCCGCTTGCAACCTCCCTGATGCGGGCGGTAAATGGCTTGACACCGATACCCAGGCTCGCCACTAAAATCTCGTCGGGGCCAACTGCCTTCGGACAATGATGGCGAATCATGCCGTTTCCTTGCCGAAGAACGCGTTCTCCACCAACGCGCACAGGATGTGCCCGAGCAGGATGTGGCCCTCCTGAATGCGCTCCGTGCGGGCGGAAGGGATCCTCAGGCACGGGCAAAGCCCGGCCAGCCGTCCGCCGCTCGCGCCCGTGAATCCCACGGTGCGAACGGACAACTCCGCCGCCGCCTGGGCTGCGGCGAGGATGTTGGCGCTGTTCCCGCTCGTGGTGATGGCGACGAACACATCGTGCGGTGCCGCCAAGGCCCGCAGTTCGCGCGCAAACACCTGGTCGTAGCCGTAGTCGTTGCCGATCGCGCTCATCGAAGAGCCGTTGGTGGCGAGCGCGATGGCCGGCAGCGGCGCGCGGTCGAATTGAAGGCGGGAGACGAATTCCGCCGCCAGGTGCTGGGCGTCCGCAAAGCTGCCGCCGTTGCCGGCGAACAGGATCTTGCCGCCGCGGCGCAAGGCGTCCAGGCCCCAGCCGGCGACCTCCGCGAGCTGCCCCTGCAGCGCGTCGTCCGAAACCAGAGCCTCATGCACAGCAAGCGCTTGTTGCAAGTCGGCAAGGACCTGCGATCTCATCCCATCCTCATTTTGTCTTGAAGCGACGTGGGGTAGGCGCGTCCGACCCCGTGTCGCCGCCGCCCGCGCGCCAGCATCAGGCGGTGCTCGCCATCGGCGCCGAACAGCGGCTCGTTGGCGTCGATCGTCTCCTGGCAGTGACGCTCCATGGCGGCGAGATCCATCCCCACCGGAATGCGCAGGATCTTCAGGCCCGCATAAAGGCGCTCGAGGTGCTCGCGCAGCTTGAACTGGCGCTTGCCGAACGAGCGCGTCATCTCGAACACCATGTCGCCGGACATCAGCGCCGAGTCGTAGACCGAGATCTTGGCCTCCGCCTCCGGCACTAGCCTTCCGTTCATCCACACTACCCGACCGCTGGCCATGACCGTCCCTTTAGCTCCTTGACTCGCTCTCGAAGGGGATATGCGCGCGCAGCTTCTGGGCGATCGGCGCCTCCTTCGGATTCATTTCCAGGCGCCCGTCGCCCATCGCCTTTTCGATCTTTCGCACGGCGCCCACCAGCATGCGGAATCCCGGCGGCTCCACCGACGCCGCCTGGTCCGAGCCGTACATGGCGCGGTCCAGGGTGATGTGGCGCTCCAGCGAGGTGATGCCGAGGGCCGCCGCCGCATAGGAGACCGCCAGTCCGACCTCGTGTCCGCTGTAGCCGACATCGCAGCCATAGCGGGCGCGCAGCGCCCCGATGCGGTTCAAGTTGGCATCCTCGTCCTCCATCGGGTAGGTGGACACGCAATGCATCAGCTCGAACGGACAGCCCGCCTCGCGGAAGATCGCCACCGCCCGGTCGAGGTCCTCGAGCGTGCTCATCCCGGTGGACACGAACGTATGCCTGCCTTCCTCCGCCACCATGCGCAGCAGCGGCTCATGGACCAGCATGGCCGAGGCGATCTTGTTGTACTTCAGGTCGAAGGCGCGCAGGAAACGCTGGCTTTCCGTGTCCCAGGCCGAGGCGAACCATTCGATGTCCTTCTCGCGGCAATAATGGTCGATTTCGTGAAACGCCGCGGCATCGAACTCCAGTCCCTCCTTCTGCGCGCGCTGGGTCTTGCCCCAGGGGCTTTCGCGGGGGGCGTCGAGAAATTCCCGGGTATATACCAGGTCAAGGGTTCGCTTCTGGAACTTGACCGCATCGGCGCCCGCCTCCTTCGCCGCGTCGATGAGCTGCTTGGCGATGTCGAGGCTGCCGTTGTGATTGATGCCGATCTCGGCGATCACGAATATGGACATCCGTATCTTCCTCCAGGGTTCAAGCGGTCGCCGCGACACCCAGCAGCGCCTCGGAAAGCTCCTTCACCACGCCCTCGCCGCCGCGCGCGCGGGTCACATGCCGGGCAAGCGCCAGCACCGCCGGATGGGCGTCCGCCGGCGCAGCCGGGAAGCCGACCCATTGCATGGCTTCCAGATCGTTCACGTCGTTGCCGACGTACAGCACCCGCTCCATCCGAATGCCGTTGGCGCCGCAAAAGGCCTGCAGGTCGCGCGCCTTGTCGCCGCTGCCCTGCAGCACCTCGAGCCCAAGCTTGCGCGCCCGCGCCGCCACCACCGGGTTGGTTTCGGTGCTGAGGATGATCTGGCGCAAGCCCGCGGCCCGCAATTGCCCGATGCCCCACCCGTCCGCCCGGTTGGCCTGCACGCCTTCGCTCCCGTCCTGCAGGACGAGGACGCGGTTGTCGGTCATCACGCCGTCGAAATCATACACGATCAGATCGGGGCGGAACGCTCCGATGCCCCCTTCGCGCAGGCGCCAGCCGGCGAGGAGATGCTTGCGAAAATAGTATTCGCACAGCTCGAGGTTTTCCAGGGTGTCGATCTCGAAGGACTTCCAGTAGGGCATGGAATAGCGCGCGATCCGGCCGCCCAGGCGGTTGCCCTTCTCCCGCAGCAGCGACGGCTTGAACACGTAGATCGAACCGTTCTCCAGATAGAGCGGCTTGCGGTCCTGGCGGCGGCCCCGGTTGAACGGATCGAAGGTCTTGCCTTTCAGCACGCCGTCCTCCTCCTGCCAGGCGCAAAAATCGTCCAGCACGGCATCGGAAAACAGCGAGTCGGCATCCGCGGCCACGAAGGCCGCCACGGCCCCGTCGATGTCGGCGGGCTCCCGCAGCGGCGAAGTCGCCTGCAGGAACACGATGCGCGCCGGCTCCGCCCCCCGCTCGGCGGCGATCACGTCCAGCGCGTGCAAGAGCGCCGCTTCGGAACTCGCGGTGTCGGTCGCGAGCGCGTCCGGGCGCCGGATGGCGCGCGCGCCCTGGCGCTGCGCGACATCGAGAATGGCGTCGCTGTCGGAAGAAACGTAAACCGCCTCCACCGTCTGCGCCGCGCCGGCCTGCAGGCAGGACCACGCCAGCAAGGGCTTGCCGGCGAAGTCGATGAGGTTCTTGTTGGGAATTCCCTTGGACCCGCCGCGCGCAAGAATGACGGCGACGGACCCGCTGGCGAGCGACATGGCGAAGGCAATCTCGGTGGTGGATACGGGGTCCGCACGAATCGAGCGCCTATGTTACCGTACCGACTGGTCAAAGTGCAAAAACCCGCCTTTCCCTGGCGGGATGCCTCTACCGGGAGAATTCTTACGCGATGCTTACACTTAAATCGACACCGGCCGACCACTTACGGTACAATTCGCCTGCGCGCCCCTCGCACCGCCTGGGTCTTCTTTGACTGTCCCCCGGGCGGACCGGTCGCAACCTCGCTCTCAGAGATCCGTACCCTTGGCCCTTCATCAGGAGATCAGCGGCAAGCAGCTCTATTTGCGCCTACTGGGGTATGTCCTGCCCTATTGGCGCGTGTTCGCGCTCTCGGTCTTCAGCACCATCGGCGTGTCGGCCACCGAGCCCGCCCTGCCCGCCCTGCTGAAGCCCCTCCTGGACGGAAGCTTCGTCCACCGCGACACGACGATGATTCGCGTGATCCCTTTGCTGATCATCGGCCTGTTCCTGGTCCGGGGCATCTTCAGCTTCGTCAACAACTACACGACCAACTGGGTCGCGACGAAGCTCGTCATGGACATGCGCAACCTCATGTTCCGCAAGCTGGTGACCTTGCCGACGTCGGACTTCGACAACATGTCCTCCGGGAACATGATCGCCAATGCCGCTTTCAACGTGACCCGGGTGACCTCGGCGGGGGCCGATGTCGTCACCGTGATCGTGCGCGACTCGTTCACCATTCTCGGGCTCCTCGGCTGGATGCTTTACCTGAACTGGAAGCTGACCCTGGTGGCGATCGTCATGATGCCCCTCATCGCGCTCATCGTCCGGCTGTTCAGCGCGCGTCTGAGGGACATGAGCCGAGGCTCGCAGCATGCGACCGGACAGATTACCCATGTGCTGGAAGAGGCATTGGGCGCACACAAGGTCGTCAAGGTATTCGGGGGGCAGGATTACGAAAGCCGCCGCTACTTCGAGGCGACCAATCGCGAGCGGCGATTCAGCATGAAGAGAACCGTCGCCGCGGCGCTGAACGTTCCGTTCGTCCAGATCCTGGCCGCCATCGCGCTCGCCATCATCATCTATACGGCCACATGGCCGGGGAGCGGCCATCAGACGACGGTCGGCAGCTTCGTGTCGTTCATCACCGCCATGCTCATGCTGCTCACTCCCATCAAGCGCCTGACCGGGGTCAACCAGTCGCTGCAGCAAGGACTCGCCGCCGCGGAAATCGTCTTCGGGGTCATCGACAGCCCCTCCGAACCCGATCAGGGCACCCAGGAGATCCCGCGCGCGCGCGGCGAGATCGAGTTCCGCCATGTCACCCTCCGGTATGACGACGGCGCGAACGCCGCCTTGAGCGACTTCTCGCTCACCATACGCCCGGGCGAGACCCTCGCGCTCGTCGGACAATCCGGCAGCGGCAAGACTTCGCTCGTCAACCTCATTCCCCGCTTCTACCAGCCCACGGCGGGGCACATCCTGGTGGACGGCCACGACATCGCCGACATCCGGCTCGCGAGCCTGCGCGAAAACATCGCGCTCGTGAGCCAGGACGTCATCCTGTTCAACGACACCTTGCGCGCGAACATCGCCTACGGCCACCAGGCCGGCGCCTCCGAGGACGCGATCGTGGCCGCGGCCAAGGCCGCCCATGCCTGGGAGTTCATCGCGGCGCTGCCCGACGGATTGGGCACCCTGGTCGGAGAAAACGGGGTCAAGCTCTCGGGCGGCCAGCGGCAGCGCATCGCCATTGCCCGCGCCTTCCTCAAGAACGCCCCGATCCTGATCCTGGACGAGGCGACGTCCGCGCTGGACACCCAGTCCGAACGGCACGTGCAGGCGGCGCTCGACGTCCTGATGCACGGGCGCACCACCATCGTCATCGCCCACCGGCTCTCGACGATCGAACGCGCGGACCGGATCATCGTCATGCACAAAGGAGAGATCGTGGAAAGCGGCACGCACGGCGAGCTCCTCGCGCGCAACGGGCCCTACACCCACCTCTACCGGATACAGTTCTCGGACGCGCAGACGGCTTCGCGGCAACGCGTGGTCCAGGATTGACCCCCGCGCGCAACACCCTTCACGCCAACAACATGCGCATACTACATACGGAATGGTCCGACGGCTGGGGCGGCCAGGAACACCGGATCATCAGCGAGATCGTCGGCATGCGGGCCCGCGGGCACGACGCGTGGCTCGCCACGCGTCCGCAATGCGCGATCGCACGGGAGGCCGCGCGGCGCGACATTCCGGTCGCCCTGTTCGGCATGCGGCACAGGGCGGACCTGGGAACGCTCGTCCGCTTGGCGCGCTTCCTGCGCCGAGAGCGCATCGAGATCGTCAACACCCACAGCAGCCTCGACAGCTGGCTCGGTGCCTTCGCCGCCCGGCTGGCGCGCGTGCCGGTCCTGGTGCGAACCCGCCATCTCAACCTGCCGCTCAAGCGCGGTCCGGTCCACTTCGCGCATTACCTGCCCGACGCCGTCATCACCTGCGGGGATGCCATGAAGAAGCGCCTGGTTGAGGAAAACGGATTCCCGGAGCCACGGGTCGCAAGCATTCCCACCGGCATCGATTTCGGTGCCTTCAGGCCCATGCGCCCGCGCGAGGCGGTACGGCGCGACCTCGGGCTCGCGCCGTCGGATTTCGTCATCTTGATGGCCGCCGTGCTGCGCAGCGTGAAACGGCATGCGCTCGCCCTCGAAGCCTTCGCCGAGCTGCTTCCATCGCGGCCCAACGCCCGGCTGGTGCTCGCGGGGAACGGTCCGCTGCGGCGGGAGACGGAACAGCGCGCCGCGGCGCTCGGCATCGCTCAATGCGTGCATTTCCTCGGCCACCGCGATGACGTCGCCGACCTCATGCAAGCCGCCGACGTGTGCCTGCTGACCTCCCGCTCGGAAGGGGTGCCGCAGGCGCTGACCCAGGCCATGGGCCTCGGCGTGCCCGTGGTCGCCACGGCGGTGGGGGGCGTCCCCGAGCTCGTGGCCCACGAGCGCACGGGCCTGCTGGTGCCCCCCGAGAGCGCGAAGGCCATCGCCGCCGCCCTCGAGCGCGTGGCGGAGAACCCCGCCTGGAGCAAACGCTTGGCGGCACAGGGACAGGCGAGGGTGCTTTCGGACTTCAGCCTCGAGACCATGCTGGCGAAGACCGACGCCCTCTTTCGCGCGCTGCTGGCCGCCAAGACGCGGAGCGCCTCGTGAGGCGCGCCGCGCAGGCCGTGCCGGTCCTCATGTATCATCATGTGAGCCCCGCCCCGGGCCTCGTCACCGTCTCTCCCGAGAGCTTCCGGCGCCAGATGGCCCATCTCGCCCACGCGGGCTATACCCCCCTGACCGCCGACCAGTTCCTGGGGTTTCTCGAGGGCAGCTACGCGGCCCCGCGCAAAAGCGTCCTCATCACCTTCGACGACGGCTACCTCGACAACTACGCGTTCGCGTTCCCGGTCCTGAAGGCGTTTGGCTTGCGCGCGACCATTTTTGCGGTCACCGGCTGGCTGGGCGACGGCCCCGTCCGCCGCGATAGGCTCGAAACCGAGAAAGGGTGGCCCGACTGCCCCAACCACCGTGCGTGCATGGAGGCGGTGGCCGGCGCCCAGGCCGACCGCGTCATGCTGCGCTGGTCCGAAGTCGAGGCGATGCAGGGCGTCGTCGAAGTCCATTCGCACACCCACACCCATACCCGCTGGGACAAGGTTCACGCCGACGAGCGACAGCGCGATGCGGCGCTCGCCCAGGACCTGGCCGACTCCCGGGAGACCTTGCGCGCACGCCTGGGCTACGCCAGCGCGCATCTTTGCTGGCCGCAAGGATATTTCGACGCCCGCTACCAGGCCATCGCGCGCGCGACCGGCTATCGGGCCCTGTACACCACCGACAAGCACGTCAATACCGGCTCCACGGCTCCCGAGGACGTGGGGCGCATCGTGATCAAGGACCGCCGCGACGCCTGGTTCGCACGACGCATGTGGCTCTATTCGCATGCGCGCTGGGGGCGCATTTACACGGCGCTGCGCGGCAAATGAGATCGCGTACCGTCAGCCAAAGTACGGCCGCCCGCCAGGGCGGCGAGGGAGCGCGTGTTAGACTATGCGTCCTCGACAAGGACTGGGGACCCGTACCGTGAGCGCCCGGGAACACATGCCCAAGCGTATCGGCCTCCTCCTGGATTCCCTGGTTGGCGGGGGCGCCGAGCGCATCGCGCTCAATTTCGCGGACGCCTTTCGCGCCTTGGGCCATGATGTCCACGTCTTCATCGTCCGCGACGAGGTGGCGCATGACACGCACGGCCATCGCATCCATGCGCTCTCCGAGACCGGCGTCCTGGCCCGATCGCGCCCGCTGAACAAATGGCTGCTGGCGAGACGGCTGCGCCGGGTCGTCGCCGACATCGAGGCGGACGGCCATCCCTTCGATTTCTTCATCTCCAATGCGGAAG
This sequence comes from Pseudomonadota bacterium, assembly GCA_021788645.1. Classification (GTDB taxonomy): domain Bacteria; phylum Pseudomonadota; class Gammaproteobacteria; order Burkholderiales; family JAKAFK01; genus JAKAFK01. The sequence goes on along the minus strand of JAJYKK010000027.1, from coordinate 17,003 downwards.
ACATGGACCGGATCTCCGGCATGGCGCGCCTGCCGCAGGTCTTCATCCGCTACCGCAACTCCATGATGCATTTCCTGAGCGCCAAGATCGGCCGCAAGACCGGCCTCAAGCGCATCATCCGCCAATACCGCTGGCGCCAGAAATTCCGCCGCATCTACAGCGGGCGCCACATCGTGGCGATCACGGAAGCAATGCGGCAGGAACTCCTCGAGGAGATGGGCATCGTTCCCGCATCCCTCGCCGTCATCTACAATCCCTTCGATTTCGAGCAGCTCCGGGCGCTCGCCCTGGAGCCCGCCCGCCTGCCCGAGGCGCCTTACATCGTTTACGCGGCGAGAATCGGGGAGCGCAAAGATCAGGAGCTGCTGATCCGCGCCTGGCGCGAGGCGGGTGTCCCCCATGGGCTCGTTCTCCTGGGCGGCACGACGGACGACAAGGAGGAAGCCTATCTGCAGCACCTCAAGGCCTTGGTCAAAACCCTCGGCGTGGAGGGGCGCGTTCTCTTTGCCGGGTTCCAGAAGAATCCTTACCCATGGGTCAAGCACGCCGCCTTGTTCGCCATGTCCTCCCAGAGCGAGGGCCTGCCGACGGTCCTGATCGAGTCGCTCATCCTGGGCACCCCGGTCGTCAGCACCGACTGTCCGACCGGACCGAGCGAGATCCTCACCGGCGAGTTCGCGCGCTACCTGTCGCCGGTGGGGGACGTCGCCGCCCTGGCCCGCAACATCCGCGCCGCGCTCGAAGGCTACCCGCCGATCACCGACGAGAGTCTCGCCAAATTCCATCGCGATTACGCCATCGGCCGCTACCTCGCCCTCGCGCAAGCCGTCGCGCGCCCCTAACAGATTGTTTTGTCGGCCAGAAGCATCTGATATAGTAACGCCGTGTCAAATTCAGAACCCATCGCCAAGACCCTCCAGCCCGCGAAAATCCTCGTCATCAACGTATCCCGCATCGGCGATACGCTGGCCGCCACCCCGGCCATCGACCGTCTGCACAGCCGCTGGCCTGAGGCCGAAATCACCGTCGTCGGCGGACGAAGGCGCATCGAAGTGATGGAGAACCTTGCCGGGATCGCCAAGGTGCGCAGCGCCTCGAAATGGTCGGCGCCCTTGCGCGGCCGGCTCGGACGAAAGCCCTATGACCTCGCGCTGGTCTATCATTACGACGAACCGCTCGTCCGGTATGCCCTGCGCATCGCCAGGCGCGTGGTCGCCTTCCGGCAGAAGAACCCCGACATCAACCGGCGCCTGTTCGTCTGCGTCGAGCCCGACGCCTATCCCACGGTGCACTTCACCGAGCACTTCCTGCGCCTGCCGGCGGCGCTGGGCCTGACCGGAAACGACGGGCGCATCCGCTATCGCTGCCGGCCGGAGGAGACCGCCGCGGCCGAAGCGCGGCTGCAATCACTGGGCTTTGCGGAGAAGCGTCCGCTCATCGGCCTGCAGATCGCGAGCTTCCCGACCAAGAGCTACCGCGACTGGCCTGAAGACGCCTTCGTGGCGCTCGCCCGCCGCATACTGGCGAGATGGCCGGATGCGGGCTTCCTGATCTATGGCGGGCCACAGGAGAAGCCGCGCACCTTGCGCCTGGCCGCGCAGATGGGCGCCCATGCGGCCCACCTGGGCGGCGAGCTGACCCTGCGGCAAACGGCCGCGCTCATGTCGCTCACCGACCTCTATGTCGGCGTGGACACCGGCCCGACACACCTCATGAGCAGCTTCGACATTCCGATCATCGGCCTCTATCACCCCCGCCATCCTGCCTCGGTGTACGGACCCAAGGACCATCCGCTCAATTTCAGCATCGACCATCCGCATCGCGACGATCTCGGCGGGGAACCGCGCCCCATGGGCGACATTAGCGTGCAATCCGTCTTCGAGCAGGTCGAAAAGGCGCTGGGGGCGCGCGGATACCATTGAGCGGGGGGGGGGCGAGTGGACACCGACCTGCCCCCGCTCCTCCAATGTGCCGGCCAGCCAGTGCCGAAGGAATACCGCAACGCGGGCGCAACCGCGCCATGATTCGGAATTCCCGTGGCTTTGGGGACACCACAACCCACCTGAAGTACCCGGCGCCCGCATCGCCGAAAGACTCCGAGCCCATTGCGTAAGGTATAATGGCACTCGCAGCCAATCTCGAGCGCGTGCGCCCAGGGAGCCTGTCCGGCAGTAGGTCCAGCCGTTGAGGCAGAGGATGCACGCCAAGAACCTCATCAACACTATGCAGGATCCTTCCGTGAGAACTCTTCACTCCGAGCTGACGTGGAAAGTGCCCGCGCCCTCCGTCGGAAATGGCGCACGCCATGCCGCGTTCCTGCTCATGGCGGCCTATATCTGGTTCTTGCCCCTCAGACACACCATTGCCGTACGCAATCTCGCGTTCTTTCCGCTCGTCATCCTGACGCTCTGGGCCGGTTCGCGCAGGGAGGGACTGAGGCTGCGGATTCCCTTCCTCTGGGCGTGGGCCGTCTATGGAGTCGTTGCCCTTGCTTCGCTGACCTATGCGATCCACCCCCTTTATTCCATCGGCCAGATCAAGGAACAGATCGGTTACGCCCTGCTTGTGCTGCTCATTTTCACGTCCTGGGTGAACGGACCGTCCGAATTCTCCAAGCTAATGCGGATCATCGTGGCGGGTGTTACCTTGATGATCGGGTACTCACTGCTGAACAGCTTCGTCCTTTCGCCCTTCTGGCACTCTGATTTCCGCCTGCACCAGGGTTCCCTGGCCGACGGCTTCGGAACGTTCAGCACCTATCTCATCACGACTTTGCCTCTTGTCGTCACGTCTATGTGGGTGCTGCCGCGCACGGCGCGTCTGAAAAGGGCAGCCCTCGCCCTTCTAATTACGGGTGGGCTGGTCGCGCTATATCTGACGGGAAACCGTGAGGGCGCGCTCGCGTTGGGCGGCGAACTCGTCGTCGCAGCGGCTCTTGTGTGCGCGACAAAACCAGGCGTGTGCCGCAACAGAAAAGTGATCGCCCTCGGGGCGATCACCGGGATTTTTTGTGTCGCATTCTTTGCAAGGCTTCTGGAAGTGCGCGAGCCGCTTGCGACCGACCCCCGTACCACATTGATCTGGCCGCTCGCGCTTCATAATATTACGGCCGAACCTTTCACCGGTGGCGGGTTCGGCATTCAGGCATTCAAGATGCGCAACCCAGCCTTTTGCCATGCCTATTCAACGTTTTCGCATGCCCACAACATGATCTTGAACAAAGGCGTGCAAATGGGCATCCCCGGCGTGCTGGCGTTCCTGGTACTCTGGTTCGGGGCAATCCGTGCCATTTGGCCGGATAGAAACCTTGCCAAGATGAATTCGCCTGTCTGGGCCTATCTGGTCGCAGGTGTCGCAATGAGCGCAGGGGTATTCCTTAAGAACATGACCGACGATTTCTTCGTCAACGACGGGGCATTCCTTTACTGGCTTCTCATTGGCGCGCTGATAGGGATGCGCTCGGCGCCCCACGACGAGTGGACGCCGTGAAACCGCAGCCGGAAGGCCCCCGCCTCAAGATTCTGGTGATCCGGCGCGACAACATCGGCGATCTTGTGTGCACCACGCCCATTTTCCGGGCGCTACGCACGCAGCACCCCTCTGCTGAGATTTGTGCGCTTGTCAACAGCTACAATGCCGCCGTGCTGCAGAACAATGCAGATATCGACGAAATATTTGCGTATACCAAGGCCAAGCATCGCCCGGCGGGCGCGGGCGCGCTCGGCGTTTACTGGGAACGGGTAAAGCTGTTGGTGCATCTTCGCCGCAAACGCTTCGATTATGTCATCCTCGCCGGAACGAGTTTCCTTCCCAAGGCGCTTAGGCTCGCACGGTGGGTCGACCCCAAGCATATCATCGGCTTCACCGAAGCTGAACGGCGAGGCACGCATGACATCGACATGGGGGTGCCCAATGAGGTACCGCACCCTATGCACCACGTGGAAAACGTCTTTCGTCTGCTCCGTCCCCTGGGTGTAGAAGGCCCACCTCCGCCCATGCGCATGGTCCCCTCAGCCGCGGATGTTGCGCGTGCGCGCGAAAAGCTTGCAGCCGTAAGGCTGACTGAGACGACGCGGGTCATTGCCATACATATAAGCACAAGAAAACCCAGCCAGCGCTGGCCTGCAGAACGCTTCATCAAACTCATTAAGACACTCCACGAACGGTACGACGCCGCCTTTTGTCTGTTCTGGGCTCCAGGCGACGCCACAAACGTGCACCATCCGGGCGATGACGAGAAGGCGAAAGCGATTTTGGCGCACCTTGAGGGGCTCCCAATCGTGGGCTGCCCGACGGAAAACCTGCACCAACTTATCGGGGGCTTAGCTGCAACCGATATGATGATCTGCAGCGATGGCGGCGCCATGCATATTGGCGCAGCGCTCGGGTTACCGATCGTATGTTTTTTTGGTCAGTCGGACGCTCGCCACTGGTATCCCTGGGGCGTCTCGCACGAGCTCCTGCAACCCCAGACCCACGATGTCATGGATATCCCCGTATTCGATGCATTCGAGGCATTCGCGCGTTTGTGCGACAAGGGGGGCATGCCGCCGAAGAACGTCACCGGACCTATGTAGCAGTATCAGTCCCGGTCGGCGCGGCATAAAAGAAAATTGCCCGATTGGCGCCGATCACGGTTTGATCGACTCAGTATGCATTCGTGTGCACGAGCCCCTTAAAAATCGTCAGAAAAATGATCTTCAAGTCCAACCACAGCGACCAGTTGTTGATGTAGTAGAGGTCGTGCTTGACGCGCTCATCCATTTTCCCGAGTTCGTCGGTTTCCCCGCGCCAGCCGTTGACCTGCGCCCAGCCTGTGATGCCCGGCTTGATGCGATGGCGCAGCATGTAGACGTCGATTTGCTGGCTGTAGTATGTATTCATTGCAACCGGATGCGGACGCGGGCCCACGATCGACATGCGCCCCTGCAGCACGTTGAAGAACTGCGGCAGTTCATCCAAACTTGTGCGGCGCAAGAAGGCACCGAACGGTGTGATGCGCGGATCCGCGCGCGAGGCTTGCGTGAATGTGCCTTCCTGCTGATGATGGATCTTCATCGTGCGGAATTTCCACACTTCGATGTGATTGCGGCCTAGGCCCCCGCGCTTTTGTTTGAAGAGGACGGGGCCCGGGGAAGAAAGCTTCACGCCGATCGCGACCGCGAGCATGACCGGGCTCACCAGGGATAGAATCAAGAAAGCCAGCACCACGTCCTCGATGCGCTTGCCGATCCGGCGCACGCCGTCCAGCGGCGAATCCGACAGGCACAAGATGGGCTGGTCGCCGATCTCCCTCACCCCGTGATTGAGCAGCTGGAAGGACGAAAGATCCGGAACCCAATGCACATCGATATTCAACGGCATGAGCGCGGCGATAGCCTCTTCCATCAGGTGCATGTCCGTGATCGGGAGCGTGATGTATGCCATGTCCACCCCTTGTCCTTCCACGACGCTCGCGGCATCCGCAAGCGCGCCGAGGCGGGGGAGCGCGAGACGCGGCGGGGTGTCTTGCTCACCCTCTCCGGGCAAGGCCAGATAGCCGATCGCTTCGATGCCCAACCAGGGATGGTTCTTGAGCTGCCGATGAAAACGCTGCATCGGGGTGCCGTAGCCAACCAGCAGCGCATGCCGGATATTCAATCCCTTGGCACGGGCATAGCGCAAACCGATGCGCAGCACACCGTGGAAAGCCAACTGGCCCAAGTAACCCAAAACCGTCCAGGACAGCAACACTTCCCGCGAGAACAGCGCGCTCACCTTGGTCGTGAAGCCCAGCACGGCCAGCAGCAGAACTGCGATCGACCAGGATTTGAAGAGCGTCTGCGCTTCCAGCCAGATGCCCCCCGTCCGAAGGCTCCGATACATACCGGTCCATTGATAAACGACAAGCATCGTGAGCACGATCACCACGTCAAGGAGCACATACTTTCGCCCAAAGCCGCCAAACCGCAGAATCGTGAGCGGGTAAAGCACGGCGAGCGCAATCGCAATGTCCGCGATTTGCTCGAGCCAGAGCAGCATTGGCGTATACGGGCGCAGGATTCCACCCGGCTTGGCGCCCGGTTCCATCATGCGGCGACCAAAATAGGTCGATGCTTTCTTGTTCGAGTCCATGAGTATTCCGTCAATCGGCCCCATGCCTGACGCAACCCGCGCAGCCGGTGCCGCACATGGGGCGCGGATACGGCGCTATCGAAACCAGTTGCGGCAGCCAGGGCTCGGCACCCTCGCCATAGCGCAATGAAAATATGACCAACGCGAGCCACCGTTTCAGTGGCGATCTTTGGCATACCTGTCGGCGGTTTTCCCAATTCGATGACCATCGCCGGCCGGCGGCTCGGCCCAGGCATGCCATGTCCCGATCGCTCGCCCCACCTTATTCCCGCCGGGCCTGCCCAAAACCGTCGGGCGCGGCCGATGATGGCGCGCCCCGCCAAACGCTCGCTCCGACAGGCTTTTTCTCACGCGCAACGCAGTCGACGTCCCCAGAAGCGGCGGGAGGAGTGAACCCGCTATTTTTCCCAGAACTGCCGGTGCATGCTCAAGGCTCGCTTCATCGGGCGAGGCAAAAATCTCTCGGCCATCCCGAGCTTGAAGCCGGCCAGCTTGAAAGCCGTTCGAAGCAATGCAGATGGAATAAGTGCTGTGCAGTTTTCCAGTAGATATCTCAGCTCGGAACGGACGAACTTGAACCCCTCTCCGCCCGCGCCACCAAAGGTTTCCCGCAGCCACGGCTCGCGCCCATGGAACACGCCTTGATCGAAATAGCGGCGAAAATCCTGGCCGGCGGTGTAGGCATGCGAATGATACACGTGCGCATCGGCGCGATATACGATCTTCCATCCCGCCAACAGCATCTTGGCCGCCACGTAGTGGTCCTCGCTCAGGATGGTGTGGGTCGGAAAGCCGCCCACCGCCATCAAGGCGGAGCGCCGGTAAGCCGCAAACGAGTTGGACACAAAGAACGTCTTGATCCCCAGCCGCGGCGCATCACTCATGTCCCGCGCAGCGCTCTCGCCGGCGGGATAATTGAAAACCCGTGCGTGGGCCTCGATAGCGCTCGCGCCCGCGCGCGGCAACTGGCGACCGTATGCGAGCCCCACCTTCTCATCCTCAAAACATGCCCTCAGGCGGCGCAAGGCGTGCCGATCGGCCAACAGGGCGTCTTGCGTCATGAAGACGATGATGTCCGCGCCGGGGGTCAGATTGACGGCCAACTGCCGTGTCCCGCCATGGCTGAACTCGCGCTTGGCGATCCGGTGAATACTTGCTCCGCCGGCCTCGAACGCAGCCAACGACCCATCCTCTGAACCCGAGTCGATGACCAGAATTTGGTCTGGCCGGAGATCCTGTTCGCCAATAGCCGTCACCAGACGTGCTGCATGGCGACCCGGATTCAAGGTCGGTATGCACAACAGCATAGTCACCGAACGATACATCCTGTTATGTTGTTGGCCGGAACACCGCCAACGCACGCTACATCAGTAGATAGAAACCCAGAGTTCTAATCGCATCGGAATAAGCGTATCGCTTGCGCAATGCGCGTACGCGGCGACGGAGGGGATCAAGCGTCCCCAGCAGGGCATACTGCCTCGCCTGCTCGCTCACCTCCACCGGCAACGCGCTCCCATGGGCCTCGACAAACGCCTGCGCCTGCACCTGCGTGCGGACAATTTGCTCACGCAAATGGCCGACGCCGCGCGACGCTTCCTTCAGGAGTCGAGCCACCCACTGCTGGGCCCCGATGCTGTTCCCTCCGTGCTGGCGGTACAAGACGGTCTGGCACGCAATGGGATGGATCCGCCCGAAGGCGGCGGCGGTCAGCCCCATCCACCAATCATGCATGATCGCTGCACGCGGGATCGGAAGAGACTTGTCCAGAAGCGCACGGTTGACCATGGTTGCACAACCGGTGACCGTATTTTGCACCAGCAACCGTCGAAAGACGCTGCCGCCAAAGGGATCCAGCGCCCGATACTTCCAGAACGATGGGGCGATTAGGCGCCCGTCGGCGTCCACGACGCGCAGGTCGGAATGCACAAGGACCGGGGTCTGCCCATCCGCGTCGATCGCGCGCATCGTTGCCAACGACGCTTCAATTTTATCAGGCAGCCAAATGTCATCCTGATCCGCGAACATAACATAATTGGACTCAGTCATCCGGGCAAGGAGGGCAAAGTTATGCCGCACTCCAAGGTTGCCCAACCCGTCCTCAAGGAGGACGGTGCGTTCGGGATGGTCGTCCCTGAAAGCGCGCAAGATCTCGATCGTGCCATCGCGCGATCCATCGTCGCGGATGACCAGGCGCCAGTTCCGGTACGTCTGCCGCGAGATGCTTGAGAGCAGTTGCGCGACAAACGCGCCCCCGTTGTAGGTTGCGAGGACGATGTCGACGACGAGCTCAGCGCGCGGCATTGGAAATCTCATACCGCCGGCCAATGAGCTTGAGGAATGCGCACAGCGGCCGGCGTCTCGCGCATCTCCCGGCATGAGTTTTCACAAACGGGGTTCGTCCTGGCCGGCCATCCGTGCACCCCGGTCGGCGACCGCGCCGGCGATCCGTCTCATCGGCAAACACGGTCACGCCCTGTCCAGGGTCGACAGCCCCGTAAAGATCGGCTTTTTTATCGAGGCGCTGATTTTATTTGCTCGCCACATAGAGAACGCTTGTTGATTTGAGTCCCAACGCGGAGTAGGTCTCCGGTCCAAAGTACTGCTCCCCGAGCTCATCCACCCTAAAGCCGTGACCCCGGATTTTCTCGACGTAATCGTCATGCGCGTAAAGCCGGACATGATCGTCCTGCCCATAGAACCGCCAACGCCCAGCAGCGTCGGTGATGTTCGGGTCTTCTATCGTCCGGTCCAGGTTCAGGGCGATGGGCGCCATCAGGATGCCACGTCCGCCACGCCGTGTGACCCGGTAGAGCTCTGCAATGGCGCGGTCGTCGCTCGGCACGTGTTCCAGGACATGGCTGCACAGAAAAAAGTCGAAACTCTCGTCCTCAAAGGGCAACTCCATCATATTCACTTTATAGTCGACGCCGCTCATGAGCAGGTCGGCGGTCTTGTAATCGAAGACGCCCAAACCACCGAGCTGCTTCGAAAGCGCCTTTTCGGGAGCGAAATGAATGAACCTCGCGCCCTGGGCAAATGCCTGCTTCTTAATTTCTTGCATAATCCAGAGGGAATAGAGACGTTCGCGGTCCGTCGCCCCGCAATGGGTGCACGTATACGTATCGAGCGATGTCATTTCGGCGTACCCGAAATGCACAAAGCCATGGCGGCGCGCATTTTTCCCGTAGCTCGCCGGCAGGGGCGCGAAGGCGACTTTGTCATGGCCGCACACGGGGCAGGATCCTGGCGTGCGAGCGCGCTTTCCAGTTCCCAAGACTCTTTCCAGCGCTTTCGCGAGCATGTGAGGTCCTCCTAACCGAATTCATTCCTGACCCGACGCAGCCTTGTCGGGTCACCAGCGCAGCGCGCCGCGAGGCGGACTCTCGCCCGCGCAACTCATCTCGCTAAGCATTTCGCCGCGACGCGATCGCCAATTTAATGCCTTTCAGCACAAAGGTCGGCAACCCGATCGATCTTAGATTCGAGATACCGGCCCGGATTTTGAAGTATTCTGCATTGTCGAAATCCTTGATCCGCGAATGGTATGCGGCCAGCGCAGAGTACGTGTACGACGCCATGCCCTGGCGGGTCCTGCGCGATTGCGTGGAAAACACCCCCTCGCCATGGACCCTGTACTTGGCCGGGGCGATGTCGGGCAGATATTTGCCCTTCCCGTACCTCCCCAGCAGAGACCACAGGCATAAGTCGCCGAAACGGGCGGCGGCGAATTCCGGCGGGAATTCCCGGACCAGGTTGCGAAAGCAGGTGGTCAAGGTATGGAGTGGCGTGGCGCGCTGCAGTTCGATCGCCGACAAGTCGCGCCGCGCCCCCTTGAAATCGATGTCCACGTCCCCGTGCTCGTCGAAAGGCTGCGAGCGGTGATAGGTGATGACGTATTCGGGGTTGTTCTCGAGAAAACGCACCTGCGTTTCGAGCTTCGCGGGGTCGGTCCAATAGTCGTCGCCTTCGCAAAGCGCCACGTAAGCTCCCCGCGCATGCGCAAGCGCCAGCTCGACGACGCGCTTGCCCTGCGAATATTGGTTGGTCTCATTGACCACATGCCGGATCAGTCGCGGATAGGCCTGACGATAGCGCTCGACGACGGCCGTCGTCTCGTCGGTGGAGGCGTCGTTGCAGACGACGATCTCGAAAGGGAATGAGGTTTTTTGCATCAGGAAGCTCTCGAGGGCTTCGCCGATATACGCCGCCTGGTTGAATGTCGGGCAGACGATGCTGACGAGGGGCTTTTCCTCCTCCGGCCAGCCTGCTGTGATGTGCGCCTCCTTGTGTTCAACCATGGACCGCCCCGATTCTTTCGATGGTCCTGATGAGGTATGGCCGACAAGACCAGGACACCAGCGAATTGAGCAGCAGCATGCTCAATGCCGCACAGGCGAGCACGATCATGATCTCCAGGCGTCCGTCTGATGCCAGCAGGGGCTCGAGGCCTCGCACGAGCAGTGCGCCGACGCTCGTTGCCGCGAGGATGGGGGCGATGTCGTGCACAAGCCACTCTTTGTGCAGGCCGGGCGCGAAAACGTGGTGAATGATCGGCGGCCAGACGATGAAGGACACGACCCGTAGAATGAACCACGTCAGCGCGGCCCCGTACGCGCCATAGTGATAGGCCGCGAAGATGATGAGGGGGGTCTGTATGAGTGCGTTGATCGTGGAGTTCCAGACATGCAGGCGGATTTTCCCGTGCGCATATTGAAGATAGTATTGGAAGGCACTGAGCGCCAGGAGACCGTTGCCCAGGGCCAGCCACGCCAGTATAGGCGCCCCCCATTGGGCGGCTTGCCGGTCTCCGGTCCACGCATAGATGAGTTCTTGGGGCACTAGCGCGATCAGCGCGGAGATGGGCAGGGCCACCACCGCGACCATCTGGCTCGATTTGCGGTAGAGCATCGTCATCGCCTCGCGCCTTTCCTGCGCCAGCAGACCTGTCATGCGCGGCAGGACGGCGCTGCTGATCGGCCCGCCAAGGCTCGTGATGCTATTGGCGATGACGGCGACTAGCGCGTAATAGCCATAGTCGCGCAAAGGCAGCACGTTGGACAGAATCAATTTGTCAATCTGGGTCAGCAAGACCCAGACGAGGGCTGCATACGCCACGCCGCCCGCGAAGGGGAGAACCTTGCTCAACGGCGCCCACGAGAACCGGTTCGTTTTTGCCGGGGTGGGGAGCAATCGGTACATGCCGTAGTGCAGAAGCGCCGTTTCGCCGAGGCTGACCCCGAGTTCGTAGCCGAAGAAATAGCGCGGGTCGTGTGAAATCCAGTGCAGCACCGCCCAGACCCCGACATAGCGCAACGTCGCGATGCCCATGTTGGCGCTGTTCAGCCAGACCTGGCGCTCAAGCCCCTGGATGCCGCTGCGGTACAATGCGGCAAGCCAGCGCAGGCTGGCGGCAAGACCCATCAGGGTCACACACTGCGTCACTTCGGCGATGGGCAGCGACTGAACGTGGAGCCAGCGCGTCGCCACCAAGCCGCTGCATCGCCAGATGGCGATGCCCGAGGCGATGGCCAAGAGCAGGAACAGCCGCTCGATCGCGCGCACGATGCCGGCGGCCTGGGGGTCGGCATCGGCTGAGTGTGCGAGGCCGCGGGCATGCGCGAGCTCGCGGCCCAAGGCGGGCGAAAGTCCCATGTCGAGCAGGCGCAGCCAGGCCTGCATGACGACGAAGAAACCGACCAGTCCGTAGGCCTCGGCACCCAGGTCGCGCAGATACAAGGGCAGCATGATCACCGCGATGGCGGTTACATAGCCTTGGCCCACGAAATTGGCAACCGTGTTGGTCCTCAGAGTCATGGCAATGGAATCTGGGCTATGCGCCATCGTGCATGACGAGGTTGCCTTCGCTGATCTGCACGCAGCGGCGCACCGCCTGGGCGACGTCCTGGGGGGCGTTCCACATCAGTACGTCGAGGATGGACAGATGCGGTTCGTATTGGTATGGCCCTGTGGAATAGGCGAATTCCTTCGGTTGTGCGAAGTATAGGCGGATTCCCCGCCGGGCGAAGGCCGCCGGGTCGAAGAGTTCCTGGCCGCTGGCCGGGTTGAGGTAGCCGGTCGCGCCCAGGCCGGCGCATATTTCCAGTGCCCATTCGCCGGGCCCGAGCCCCTCGGGCAGGGAAAGCCCCAGTTCCGAGCAGATGCGGTATGCGAAGGGAATGCCCAGGTAGTCGCACACGGCGGCCAGGGCCCGTACGTTGAGGTGAACGAGGGAATCGTCCGTGGCGCCGTCGAACACCTCGTCGACCAGGCGGCTGACCGCCCGATAATAGGGGGCCTTCTTTCGGTAGTGGCTGAGCTTGCCGGTGAGGGCACTCTTGGCCTGCGCCCGATCCAGGATTCTTGCGTCCAAGGTCTTGGTGGAGATGGACGAGTTGGCCAAGGGCACCGTGACGTACTGCCAGCCGGTACTGGGATGAAGGACCCGGTTGCGGTTCATCCAGGTCCTCGGCGTATACTGCGTGAGGTCGAAGACGAGCCACTCGTCGACGGCGGCGATCAGGGAGAAGTGCCCCAGGTACGGAAAGAAATAGGGCTGCATGATCCCCAGGGTGAGATCAGGTTTTGTCATGGCGGGAGCGGATCTCAGCCGCGTGCTTGTGCGCGGCGCCGATGATTTCGCAGATACGGTCGACGGCGTCGGGAGAGACCCGCGCCCCGATCGGGAATTGAACACTCGTCGCGCACGCGCTATCCGTGTTCGGGAGCCGGGCTTCGGTTTCGGAAAGTTGCTCGGCATAGGGGATGCAGCGGTGCACGCCGGGATAGAAGTACCGTCGCGCGACGACATTTTCCGCGCGCAGAAGCCCGGTCAGCATATCGCGCGACAGTCCGAACACTTCGCTGTCCACGGCGCACACCATGTACTGGTAATTCGACAGGGTCACTCCGGTCGGCCGCACCAGGCGAAGGCCGGGGATGGCTGCGAGGTGCGCTTCGTAGCGCCGGTACAGGAGTTCGTTGTTCTGCCGGTTGGCGGGGAAGTCCTCCAGGCTCATGAGCGCCACCGCCGCCTGCGCCTCCGACATCCGTGCGTTGGCGACCCGGAGAACAGGCACCGGCACCTCGGTGCCATAGCTTGGGCGGATGGCCCGCAGGCGCGCGGCCACCTCGTCATCATTGGTGCATATGCAGCCGCCCTCCGTCGCATTGAGAATCTTCGTCGCGTGGAAGGAAAAGACCTCGGCCTGGCCGAAGCCGCCGATGCGCTGCCCGCCCACTTCGCAGCCGAAGGCGTGCGCGGAATCGAAATAGAGCCGAACGCCATGCGCTTGCGCCAGTTCGGCGAGCGCATGCGGGTTGCACGAGCCCCCCCATAGGTTGACACCCATGATGGCGCTCACGTCATCGTCGATCAGGGCCGCGAGCGCATCGATGTCGATCTGGTGCGTGTCGGGGTCGATATCGCAGAAGACCGGCTTCAAGCCTGCCCAGGTGAGCGATTGGGCCGAGGCGACAAAGGTGAAGGACGGCAGGATCACCTTGCCGAAGAGCCCCAGCGCATCGGCCGTCATCATGAGCCCGAGGGTCGCATTGGTCACGAGGATCGCGTGGCGCACCCCGAGGAACGCCCTGAGGCGGGCTTCCAGCTCTTCATGCAGGGGGCCGTTGTTGTTGTAGTACTGCCGCTCGAAGATGCCTCGGAAGGCCGCTTCATAGCGCTCCCACGAGGGAAAATAAAGCTGCCCCACCGGGACGGGCGAGGCGAACTTGGGCTTTGCGCCGAAAAGCGCGAAATCCGACGCCTTCATTGCGCCTCCGCCGCGATGGCGCGCAGCCGTTGCGCGATCGCGCCGGCATGGCGATGGATGAAGGCCAGCGTCTCGACGATCCGGGCGATATCATCCACGCTCACCAGGTGGCCGCACGGCAGGTTCACGAACCGCTGCGCAAGGGCATCCGTGACCGGCAGATCCGCGGGGATGTGGGGATAGTCCATGGGCTTCCTGTGCAGCGGCTGCGGATAGTAGGCGCGGGCGAGGATGTTCTCGGCGTTCAGGACCGCAAGCGTGTCGGCGCGCGGCAAGGGCCAGTCATCCAGGAGTTCCACGACGATGTTCTTGTACCCCGTGCGATGATTTTCGTCGAACTCGAGCAGGCGGATACCGGCCACGGCGGCGAGTCCTGCCCGGTAGGCATCATAGCGCTCGCGGTTGCGCCCGACCTGCGCCTCCACGCCGTCCAGGCTTGCCAGTGCCATGGCCGCATGCACCTCATTGAGCTTCGCGTTCAGCCCGCCCGGAACCGTGATCAGGTCGACCTCCTCGAATCCGAAGCCGCGCCGCAGCGCGAGCTCGCGCGCGAGGCTCGCGTCGTTGGTCGTGATGTAGCCGCCGCCGAAGCCATTCATCAGCTTGCAGGCGTGCAAGGAGAAACCCTCCGCGTCGCCGAAGCCGCCCACCTTCCCGGCGGCGATCGATTCATGGACGGACTCCACGGAATCGAAGAGCAGCGGGACATTGTTCTGCCGGGCAAGGGCAACCAGGCCCTCGACGTCGCAGCAGTTGACGATGGGGTGGACAGCGAGAATGATGGCGGTCTGCTCATTGAGACACGGTTCCACCGTGGCCGGAGTCATCGCGAGGGTGGCCGGGTCCACCTCGCAAAAGCGCGGCTTGAGTTTCACCCAGGCGGCGATGTCGTTCATGCGGCGGTAGGTCAGGGAGGGCATGACGATTTCGCTCTTGCCTTCCCGGGCCAGCGCGGAAATGGCGACGGCCAGGGCCCAGAAACCGCTGCAAAAGGTCACGCAATGCGCGGTGCCATGGAACTGCGCGAGCCGCTTCTCCAGGAGCCGCACGTTCGGCCCATTGTTGGTGAATTGATGATGGTCGAAAAAAACCCTGGAGTAGGCGAGAAAGCGCTCGAAATCGGGCTGCAGCAGATTGGAGGTCGATCGCGGCCGCTCGAACAGACCGCTTCCGCCAAGGAGCGCCAATTCGTCTACGCTTCGTTTGCTTGACATAAAGGTTCGTTCTCGTCTATCGGCTGAGCACGGCGTCATACCGGTAATACGCGGGCTGGAAGGTCGGCGGCATGGTCGAGAGCGTGATCTTCCACCCTGCGGCGGCTGCCAGCGCGGAAAATTCAGGCCGGGTGCGCCATATGCCAACGGCAGTGGTGGGGTCTGCGAGTTCTTCCGCGCTGGGGGTCCGGTCGCGGTAGAACTTGGCCGCTTGGTCCTTGTCGGGAAGATTGCCGATGAAGATCCGCCCCACGCGGGTGAATTTCGTATGCAGCGCGGCGAGTATCTCCGCCGCCTCGCCATCGGGAAAATACTGGAAGCCCGCGTAGCAGAGCACCTTCGAGAACCGTGCCGGTTCGGTTTCCTCGCGCACGTAAGCCACGCCCCCCTGAGCCAAGAAGCGATGCGTGGGTGCCCGCTCGAAATGTTGCTGGGCCACCGAGACGAGATACTCCGAGACGTCGATGCCCAGGTAGCCCTTGCACGACGCGAACAGGCACTGCGACAGCGCGCCGTTGCCGCAGGCGAGTTCGAGCAGGACGTCGTCGGGCTCGAGGGAAAGCCCAGCGGCCATCGCCTGCTTGATCAAGCCAAGCTGGTCGTCGCCGAGCGGCACCCCGTTCACGGTGCGGCGCACCTGGCCGAGGAAGTCCTCGGGTGCGCAGGTTCTGGCGTGCGCGTCATAATTGAATGTCGAGTACGTCCTCTGCTTTTCGCTCATCGCTTCCGTCCCGTCAGCTGAAGGACTCGCCTTGCGACCCATTCGACCTGGGCGGAGTCGATCCGTTGATCAATGGGCAGGAAGAGGGTCTCATCGATCAGTCGCGCCTCGACCGAGCCCGCCTTTGCCCGAGGGCGCGCGTCCGGCCAATAAGTGGCAGTGAAAATATCTTCCGCCGCCAGCGCGTTCCGTATGCCCGCCACCGCGCACCCGGAGACGGTGAACGGATAGCACAAGGGCACGTCCTCGTCTGCCATCGGCCAAGGCCGGTCGTTGACCCCGTCCAGCAAAGCCGCCATGGCGGCATAGTTCTCCCGCCGCCGGGTTCTCACCTCGTCCCAGCGGATGCTTCGCATCAGGCGCCTCGTCAGGCGGGACATCGCCAGCGGCATGGTGTCCCGCAGGGAAGCGCGGGCTTCCTGGAAATCCCCATAGCCTTCCCGTGCCGAGCAGGCCATGCGGCGCAAGAGAAAGCGCATCCGCTCGAATGATCCCTGGTCTTCCTCCTTCGGCGGAGCGAGTCCCAGCCGGGGCGAAGCGACGAGAAGGCCGCCATCCGGAAGGCCGACCATCTTGCGGGGTGAATAGGCCGTCGCCAGCGCCTCGGCATGCGACGTTGCAAAAAGCGCATGGCTATTGTCGACGAGCACCGTGGCGCGCGGCATCTCGCGAGCCAGCCTCGCGACGTGATGCCCGCACAGCCCGAAGTAATTGACATAGAGAACCGCGCTGCCTTTAGGTAGCGGCTTTGGCAAATTCCTCGGGAATAGAGACTCATCCAAATCGTACGTCTCGACGGCGAGTCCCGCCTCGTTCCCTGACTGGATGATGGAATCACAGATATACCCGGGCATCAGCACCCGGATAAACCCGCTACTGGCAAGAGCCGCATGAATGGCCGCGCGCGCAGACTGGAACCCCATCGCTTCGGGATGCGGGGCTCCCTCGCCATAGTCAGGCAAGTCCAAGCCAAAATAGCCCCCGATTTCTCGTGCGGATTCCAAGGTATTCCTCGACAACATGCGTGCTGCGCCAGGCTTCCCTTCCGTTGGGCGGGCTGAAGTGGACCCCACTGTCAAGACAAGAATGTGCCGAGTTTAAGCTGGTGCGCACACATCACATGCAGCGGGTCGGCGCTGCCCCGTTTCCTCTTTGCCAAACCGATCGACGATGATAGCGCCACCG
>JAJYKK010000026.1 GCA_021788645.1 Pseudomonadota bacterium | reverse complement strand
TCACGGTGCGCACGTCCGATTCGTCAAAATAACGGTGCCCGGAAGGAAGGCGCTTCGCCACGATTTTCCCTTCGCGTTCCCAGCGGCGCACCGTCGATGTGGATCGACCGATGCGCCTTGCGAACTCGTTGATGCGATAATTATTAGGCATAGTGTGGTATTATACATATATCTGGATAATAATCAAACATCAGTTGTCATCTCCTGCAGGGGCCGCGGGGTGGACGGGCGCGGGTGTGGGCGGGGTGCGGAGGATGAGGACCTCCGTGTGTTCGTCGGCGCCGGCGTTCGAAATGCACGTGATCTTCGCGAAAGGATAGGTGGGATCGCGTTCGACGCGGCCGACGACGGCTACCGGCAACCCGGCAGGATAGGTGCCGTCGATGCCGGAGGTGACGAGCACGTCGCCTGCGCGGATGTCGGCATTGACGGGCATGTAGGGAAGGTTGAGCTCGCCGGGGCGGCCGGCGCCCATGGTGATGGCCCGCAGGCCGTTACGGACCACCTCCACCGGAACCGCTTCGTCCTTGCTGGTGAGCAAGGTCACTTCGGCGGTCAACGGAAAGACCCGGGTCACTTGCCCGATCACGCCGTTTGCGTCGATCACCGCACTGCCGGCGCGAATGTGCGCATAGGCGCCCTTGTCGACGATGAGCTTCTGGATGAACGGGTCGCGGGCGTTGTGGATGATGTCGGCCAGCACCGGCGTCGGCTGCTGGCGCGCGCGCACCCCGAGCAGCCGGCGCAGATAGGCATTCTCGGCTTCCAGGGCGGCATAGCGCTGAAGCTGGGCGGAGTCGCGCAGCAGCCGCCTTTTCAGGGCCAGGTTCTGTCGCTCCAGGAGGGCATGGCCGACGAAGAATGCTCCCAGTTGCCGATAGGCGCTGAAAGGGCTGCTGGCGAGCTGTTCGAGCGGGTAGAGCGCGACGGAGGCGGCTTCGCGCGCGCGCTCCAGATAGCTGAAGCGCGCGTCGGTGATCATGAGGGCGATCGACAGGACGGCGACGATGCCGACCCGCGCGAGCGGGCTTATTCCGTGCTTAAAAAACTCTGGTGATTCCATTGGGCCGCGCCTTCGCGCGTTCTCCCTGGGCCTGCGCTCCCGGCTGCGCGCGCGGGCCGCCGCATCGCCGATTCAAAGTGGATGGTCCCGGTCAGCGCGAGGCCGGCTCGCACATCACGCGTCTAGTCGTAGGTAAACACCGTTCCCAGTTTGTCCATCTCTTCCAGCGCGCGTCCGCTGCCGCGCACGACGCAGGTCAGCGGATCCTCCGCGACGATGACGGGAAGGCCTGTTTCCTCCATCAGCAGGCGGTCGAGGTCGCGCAGGAGCGCCCCGCCGCCGGTCAGGACCATGCCCTTCTCGGCGATGTCCGCGCCCAGTTCGGGCGGCGTCTGCTCCAGCGCCGACTTGACCGCGCTCACGATGTTGTTGAGCGGATCGGTCAACGATTCCAGGATCTCGTTGCTGGAGATGGTGAAGCTCCGGGGGATGCCTTCCGCGAGATTGCGGCCTTTGACCTCGAGTTCGCGCACTTCCGAGCCCGGGAAGGCCGAACCGATTTCCTTCTTGATCTGTTCGGCCGTCGACTCGCCGATCAGCATGCCATAGTTGCGGCGAATGTAGTTGATGATGGCCTCGTCGAACTTGTCGCCCCCCACGCGCACCGAGGCCGCATAGACGATGCCCCCGAGCGAGATCACGCCGACTTCGGTGGTGCCGCCGCCGATGTCGACCACCATCGAGCCGGTCGCCTCGGCCACCGGCAGGTCGGCACCGATGGCCGCGGCCATCGGCTCCTCGATCAGGTAGACCTGGCGCGCCCCGGCCCCGACCGCCGATTCCCGGATCGCGCGGCGCTCCACCTGGGTGCTTCCGCACGGAACGCAGATGATGATTCGCGGGCTCGGGCTGAACAGCCGCGAGTCATGGATTTTCTTGATGAAGAACTTGAGCATCTGTTCGGTGATGGTGAAATCGGCGATGACGCCATCCTTCATCGGTCGGATCGCGGAGATGTTGCCCGGGGTCCGGCCGAGCATCTGCTTGGCTTCCAGCCCGACGGCCTGGATCGTCTTCTTCGCGTTGGGCCCCCCCTCCTGGCGAATGGCGACGACCGATGGCTCGTCGAGGACGATGCCCTTGCTGCGGACATAGATGAGCGTGTTGGCGGTTCCCAGGTCGATCGCTAGATCGTTGGAAAAATAGCCGCGTAGAAATCCGAACATAGAATATGGGTTCCGGTGGACTGTGACAGCGAAAGGGGGTGGGGTTCAACCCAAATTAAAACAAATGTGCTAACCTAGTCGAGTTTTGGGTTTAAGGCAACTATAGGCGAAACGCGAAACATATTATGTCATTATCCCACACGGATGTGAAACGGATTGCGCAACTTGCGCGCATCGCGGTGAGCGATGCCGAGGTGGAGGGGTATCTTCGCCAGCTGGAAGGCATTTTCGGATTGATCGAGGAGATGCAAGGCGTCGACACGGAGGGCCTGTCGCCCATGTCGCACGCCCTGGACGAGAGCCTGCGGATGCGCGAGGACACGGTGACCGCGCACGACCAGCGCGACCTGTTCCAAGCCCTGGCGCCGCAGGTGGAAGCAGGCCTGTACCTCGTTCCCAAGGTGATCGAATAGTCGCTCGCCGTCGGCGCGGGCCCGGCGCCCGCGCCACCGATTTCATCCAAATCGACACGAAAACATGCTGAATCTCAGTTTGAAGGAGCTTGGGGCTCTGCTTGCCGCCAGGAAGATCTCCAGCGCCGAACTCACACGCGCCTTTCTGGACCGGATCGAGGCCCTCAACCCGGCCCTCAATGCGTTCATCACGGTGGATCCGGAGAAGTCCCTCGAGCAGGCGCGCCACGCCGATGCGCGGCGGGCGGCGGGCGACGCGGCGCCGCTGACCGGCATTCCCATCGCCCACAAAGACATTTTCTGCGCGAAAGGGTGGCGCACCACGTGCGGCTCCAAGATGCTGGCCAATTTCGTGGCCCCGTATGACGCCCATGTGATCGAGCGCTGCACCGGCGCCGGGCTGGTGAGCCTCGGCAAGACCAACATGGACGAATTCGCCATGGGTTCGTCCAATGAGACATCCTATTTCGGGCCGGTGAAGAACCCTTGGGATCCCGCCGCCGTGCCGGGCGGCAGCTCGGGCGGCAGCGCGGCGGCGGTGGCCGCGCGGCTTGCGCCGGCGGCGACCGGCACCGATACCGGCGGCTCGATCAGGCAGCCGGCGGCCTTGTGCGGCATCTCCGGCATCAAGCCCACCTATGGCGTGGTCTCGCGCTATGGGATGATCGCCTTCGCCTCGTCCCTGGATCAGGGCGGGCCCATGGCCAAGAGCGCCGAGGATCTCGCGCTCCTGCTCAATGCGATGGCGGGCTTCGACGAACGGGATTCGACGAGCTTGCGGCGCCCGCCGGAAGACTACGCCAGAGCGCTTGAGGCGCCCCTCGCGGGCCTGACGATCGGCTTGCCGCGGGAGTACTTCGCGGAAGGTTTGAGCGAGGACGTGGGCCGGGCGGTGGAAGAGGCGGTTGCCCAATACCGGCGGCTGGGGGCCAAGACGGTCGAGGTGAGCCTGCCGAACACGCGGCTGTCCATCGCCGCCTACTATGTGCTCGCGCCGGCCGAGGCGTCCAGCAACCTGTCCCGCTACGACGGCGTCCGCTACGGGTACCGGGCCCCCGAATACACGGACCTCGCCGACATGTACGGGCGCACGCGCGCCGACGGCTTCGGGCCCGAGGTCAAGCGGCGCATCATGATCGGCACGTACGTCCTGTCGCATGGCTATTATGATGCCTACTACCTGAAGGCGCAGAAGCTTCGCCGGCTGATCGCGAGGGACTTCGCCGAGGCCTTCGCGCAGTGCGACCTCCTCATCGGACCTACCTCGCCGACGGTCGCCTTCAACCAGGGCGAGAAGAGCAGTGATCCGGTGCAGATGTACCTGTCCGATATCTATACCATCGCGGTCAATCTGGCCGGGCTGCCCGGGATGTCGATTCCGGTGGGTTTCGGGAAGGAGGGTCGGCCGGTCGGGCTGCAGATCGTCGGCAACTATTTCTCCGAGGCGAAGATGCTCAACTGTGCGCATCAGTTCCAGCGGGCCACGGACTGGCATGCCCGCGTGCCTGCCGGCATCCCGGCCATCTAGCGCGCGGGCTTGCGGCCGGGCTGGCCGCTCGAGAATGAGGATAAACGAACGATGCAATGGGAAATTGTGGTGGGCCTCGAGGTGCACGCCCAGCTGTCCACCCAATCAAAAATCTTCTCGGGGGCGGCCACGGCTTTCGGCGCCGCGCCCAACGTCCAGGCCTGCGAGGTGGACATCGCGCTGCCCGGGGTGCTGCCGGTGCTCAATCGGGGCGCGGTCGAGCGGGCGGTCAAGTTCGGGCTCGCGGTCGGCGCCCGGATCAACCACCGCTCGGTCTTCGCCCGCAAGAACTACTTCTATCCCGATCTTCCCAAGGGCTATCAGATCAGCCAATTCGAGCTGCCGATCGTCGAGGGAGGGGAGATCGTGATCGACGTCGAGGGAAGCGCACGCACGATCCGTCTGGTGCGGGCGCACCTGGAAGAGGACGCCGGCAAGTCCCTGCATGAAGACTTCCACGGCATGACGGGGATCGACTTGAACCGCGCCGGGACCCCCCTCCTTGAAATCGTCTCGGAGCCCGACATGCGCGGGCCCCACGAGGCGGTGGCCTATGCCAAGGCGCTGCACGCCCTCGTGCGCTACCTCGAGATCTGCGACGGCAACATGCAGGAGGGCTCCTTCCGATGCGACGCCAACGTCTCGGTGCGCCGAGCCGGTGCGCCGCTCGGGACGCGCTGCGAGATCAAGAACCTCAATTCCTTCCGTTTTCTGGAGCGCGCCATCGAGTTTGAGGCGCGCCGCCAGATCGGAATTCTCGAGGACGGGGGCTCGATTGCGCAGGAGACGCGCCTGTATGATTCGGTCAAGGACGAGACGCGCTCGATGCGCTCCAAGGAGGAGGCGCACGACTACCGCTATTTTCCCGACCCTGATCTTCTCCCGATGACGCTTGACGCGTCCTTCGTCGAGGCGATTCGCGTGGGGCTGCCCGAACTGCCGCAGGCCAAGCGCGCGCGCTTCGTGGCCGATTACGGTTTGAGCGCCTATGACGCGGGCGTGCTGACGGCCTCGCGCGAACTGGCGGATTATTTCGAGGCGGTGGTGCGCGGCGTCCCGAACGAACCGAAGTTGTGCGCCAACTGGGTGATGGGGGACCTAAGCGCGGCCCTCAACAAGGAGGATCTGGACATCGCGCGCGCCCGCATCCCGGCCGGGGCGCTTGCGCGCCTGATCGGGCGCATCCAGGACGGGACGGTTTCCGGCAAGATCGCCAAGGAGCTCTTCGAGGCGATGTGGTCTACGGGCAAGGAGCCCGATGTCCTCATCGAAGAGCGCGGCTTGAAGCAGATCTCGGACGTCGCGGCGCTGGAGGCGATCGTCGACGAGATCCTGGCGGCGAATCCGGGGCAGGTCGAGCAATACCGCGCGGGCAAGGACAAGCTGTTCGGCTTTTTCGTGGGGCAGGCGATGAAGGCGACCAAGGGTCAGGCCAATCCCGCGCAGCTGAACGAGATCGTGCGCCGCAAGCTGACGCCCTGAGGGACCGCTCAGGATCCGACGCCGTAGCGGGCGCGGTAGGCCTCGACGGCGGCCAGATGGTCCGCCTGGTCGGGGTGGTGCCCGAGATAGCGGACGAGATCATCGAGCGTGGCGATGGCGACGACGGGAATCCCGAAGCGCTCGGTCACCTCCTGGACGGCCGAGAGGCTCCCCGTTCCGCGCTCCATCCGGTCGATGCTGATGACGACGCCGCACGGGGTGGCGTCCGCGCCGTCGATGAGCTCGATCGACTCGCGGACGGAGGTGCCGGCCGAGATCACATCATCGATGATGAGGACGCGCCCGTGCAAGGGCGCGCCGATGATGGAGCCGCCTTCGCCGTGGTCCTTGGCTTCCTTGCGATTGAACGAGAACGGCGTATTCCGGCCGAGGGCCGCGAGCGCGACGGCGGTGGCGGCGGCGAGGGGGATGCCCTTGTAGGCCGGGCCGAACAAGACGTCGAACGAGAGGCCGGAGGCGAGAATCGCGCGCGCGTAAAAGTCCGCCAGCCGGGCGAGGGCGTCGCCGTCGTTGAACAGTCCGGCGTTGAAGAAATAAGGTGACAGCCGCCCGGCCTTGGTCTTGAATTCGCCGAAGCACAGGACGCCGCGCTGGATCGCGAAGTGAACGAATTCTTCCCGAAAATCCCGGTCCGCCATGAAAAGGTCCTTGAGAACAGTTGATGCCGTATCTTACCGGAATCCCGAATAATGGGAAGGCGCCCCGCCATGAACATCGCGATCATTGTTGATCCCCTCGAGCACATCAAGACCTACAAGGACACGACCTATGCCCTGATGCAGGAGGGCGTCGCCCGCGGACACGCGGTGTTTGTCATGCAGGCCCATGATCTTGTGCTGGAGAGCGGCCGCGTCGACGCCCATGCGCGCCGCGTGACCCTTCGGGCCGAGGGGGCGCGGTGGTACGCGCTCGACGAGGCGCGGCGTGCGGCGCTGTCGGACTATGACGTCGTTCTCATGCGCAAGGATCCGCCGTTCGACATGGAGTACCTGTACGCCACTTACCTGCTGGAGCGAGCGGAGGCGCAAGGCGCGCGGGTCGTCAACAGGCCGTGCGCGTTGCGCGACTTCAACGAGAAGCTCGCGATCCTCCGGTTTCCGGAATGGATCGCGCCCACGCTGGTGAGTGCCCGGCGCGAGTCCCTCAAGGCGTTCGTCGCCCAGCAAGGGGACGTCATCTTGAAGCCTCTCGACGCCATGGGAGGCGCCGGGATCTTCCGGGTGAAGCCGGATGATCCGAACCTGAACGTCATTCTCGAGACCATGACCCAGTTTGACGCCCGCACGATCCTCGCGCAGCGGTATATTCCGGACGTGGCCGCCGGCGACAAGCGGATCCTGCTCATCGACGGGAAGCCCGTCCCGTTCGCCTTGGCGCGCATACCCCAGCCAGGCGAGACGCGAGCCAATCTGGCGGCCGGCGGCACCGGGGTCGCGCAGGCGCTGTCCGCACGCGACGCCGAGATCGCCGCGGCGCTCGGGCCGACGCTTCGCGCGGCAGGACTCGCGCTGGTGGGGCTCGATGTGATCGGCGATTACCTGACCGAGATCAATGTGACGAGCCCGACCGGCATGCGCGAAATCGCCGCGCAGACGGGTTTCAATGCCGCGGCGATGATGTTCGATGCGCTGGAGCGCGGATGCTGAGGGTCGTCTCGGCCAACCTGAACGGTATCCGCTCGGCCGCCAGGAAGGGTTTTTTCGACTGGTTGCCCGCCCAGAACGCGGACGTGGTCTGCGTGCAGGAACTCAAGGCGCAGGCCGGCGACATGCGTGCCGAGATGGTCGCCCCTGACGGCTATTGGGGCTATTTTCATTATGCCGAGAAGAAAGGCTATGCCGGGGTCGGCCTTTATGCGCGCCGCCAGCCCGACCAAGTCATCGAGGGCTTGGGCCTTGCGGACATCGATGCCGAGGGGCGATACATCGAGGCGGTCTTCGGTAATCTCTCGGTGGCCTCGCTGTACTTGCCCTCCGGGTCGAGCGGCGAATACCGGCAGGCTGCGAAGTTCCGATTCATGGCACAGTTTCTGCCCCATCTTGAACAGGCGGCGCGAAACGGGCGCGAGATCATCCTGTGCGGGGACTGGAACATCGCCCATACCGAACTGGATCTCAAGAACTGGAAGTCGAATCAGAAAAACTCGGGTTTCCTGCCTCAGGAGCGTGCCTGGATGACCCGCGTCATCGATGAATTGGGCTGGGTGGACACGTATCGGCGACTCTATCCGGATGCCACCGGCGAGGGCTTTACGTGGTGGTCGAACCGGGGACAGGCCTGGGCGAAGAATGTCGGCTGGCGCATCGACTATCAGATGGCCACCGGAGGCATCGCGGGCCTTGCCCAGCGCGCCTGGGTCTATAAGGACCAGCGGTTCAGCGACCATGCGCCGCTGATCGTGGACTACGACTATTCGCCTTGAGCGTGCGGCGCCGCCCAAGGCGGTGCCCGATGCTGATATGCCCCCAGGTCACGGGGCGCGGCATGGTCGGCAGGACGGCGTAATCATGCCCAAGTCTGCGCGCATCGGATCAGAATCGATAGTGGACGTTGACCGACAGCTGCGGATCATGCGCGAAACCGTTCAAATACTGATGAATGACTGCATTGGCCGAGCGAAGGATCGAGGGGTTGCCCGGGCGGAGCGCAGAAACCGCGGAACCCGAAAGCGTGGCGGAGGGGTCGGACGACACCGCCATTTCGATGGAAACCGACCGATCGGGCAATGGCTGGATCACGCCGACGCCGAAGCAGGACGCCTCGCTGTGGCGCAGAAGCGGGTTCGTTGTGTCTTCCCGGTTGGCGTGGACAAGACCGCAGGTCATCACCACGCTGTGGCCTGGCGCATCCCCTTTCAGGCCCATCGTGCCCGCTGGGCCAGATGTCGCTTGACGCTGTCGACGGGGCGCGGATCCGTCGCGGGACCGGTCGCTGGAATGCGCACCGCCTGCCGCCGGGATCGCCTGATCCAGTATCAAAGGGCCGGCACGCGCCGAAGCAGGCCATGTCATGAGCAGTAAGCACATGGCGGTGGCAATGATCATGCCCATGGGCGTCCCTCGCGTTGCCGTTCCCAATACGACTGACCGTTTTCTGCCCGAGTGGTTTCAAGGCCTCGGCGGGCCACCCTTACCGCGACCCGCTTGCATCAGGATGCCGCCGATAAATCATGGCATCGCATCGGCATGGGTGGCCGCATAGGGGGCATGTGAAGCCTCGCCTTAGGCTGTCTTCCAGCCAATAGTCCCGTACCCGGTGCGACGGTGCGAAGCCGATGCGGCGCAGCAGGCGGTCTGCGGGGATCTCGGCGCCGGAGATCCAGGCGGCGGATATCCATTCCTGGTCGGGATGCCGGGATAGCGCCGCCAGTCCCAGCAACTGTCCGACCCCCCGGCGTCGGTAGGCCGCATCGACGACGATGACTGGAAGCGACATGACGTCGCCC
This sequence comes from Pseudomonadota bacterium, assembly GCA_021788645.1. Taxonomy (GTDB): domain Bacteria; phylum Pseudomonadota; class Gammaproteobacteria; order Burkholderiales; family JAKAFK01; genus JAKAFK01. The sequence goes on along the minus strand of JAJYKK010000026.1, from coordinate 29,950 downwards.
GCAGACTCGATCACCAGCAACCCCACCGCCTTGGAACCCGTTTTTGCGACCAGGCCCGATTGCGCGGCGATCCGGGTCGCCTCGAGGAAGCCGACCCCCAGCGCATGGTCTGCCATGCGCTGAAGGTCGGCTCGATCGTCCGGGGAACAGGCTTCGATCGTGATCGAGGAGGCCTCCGCCGCGCCGGCGACGAAAACGCAGGGCTCTCCACCGTCCAATTTCCCGGTCATCGAAGGGGGCATCTGCAGCTCCTTTTCGTCGGGTGGACGCCATCCCCCATCTGAGCGCCTCGGCACGATCCGGCCCGTGCGGCTCCAGCTTTCTCGTGTTCCCTCCTGCTCGGTTAGGGTACCCAGCCGGAGCGTCCAGGGTTATCAGGCCACCTCAAAATTCCGCCCTAAGAACATCATACACACAGCACGGCACTTAATAACCCACAAGAACAGGATTTGTGTTCGCTCGCCCTCATCCCTCAACGCAGGGGCTTGCGCTCACGGTTCGGTCAACCGCACCCTATTCCGCGCCCGGGGGTAGGCGATGCGCCCGTCCAGCTCCTGTGGACATCGGGGTATCGAGGTGCATCCGTTTGATACCAGGGCCAGCCTTGGGTAACATCGTTTCTTTGCGATTCGCCTCGCGCGGACAAAATTGGCTTGACTTGACCGACCGGTCTGTTAACATGAAACGCATGACTCTCGAAACCGATACCCGCACCCGTATTCTCGTCGTGGCCCGCGACATGTTTCACGGCCGCAGCTATGCCGATGTCGGCATCCAGGAAATCTGCGAGGCGGCCCGTGTGCAGAAGGGCAGCTTCTACCACTTCTTTCCCTCCAAGCGCGACCTGGCGCTGGCGGTGATCGACGACATGGCCGACGACTGGGCGCACGGCTTCGTGGCCGAGGCGTTCGACCAGGGGCTGCCGCCGCTGGAGCGGCTGGACTACATGATCGACGCCGCCTATTACTGGCAGAAGTCGGCCGCCGACCTGGAGGGCCGGATGCCCGGCTGCCTGTTCGGCAACCTCGCGCTGGAGATCAGCACGCGCGATGATGTCATGCGGGCCCGGCTCAACGCCGTCTTCGACAAGGCGCGCGACAAGTTCCGCGTGACGCTGGACCAGGCGGTGACCAGTGGCGCGCTGGCGGCGCTCAATACCGAGGCGACCGCTTCGGCCATGTTGGCCTATCTCGAGGGCGTCATCCTGCTGGCCAAAACGCGCAACGACCCGCAGGTGATCCAGCTCCTGGGCCCGGCCATCAAGACGCTGAGAATCGAGATGAGCCACTGACCGGATGGTGGCCGGGCCGGCACCGCGGGCCCGGCGTGACGAGGGGCCGCGATCGGCCTTTTTTTTGAATCGCCGCTAGACCGACCGGTCTACTCTATGCGGCTGACTTGAAAGGAGATGGACATGGACATGGAATCGCATCAGATGCTGGACGCGCGCGGCCTCAACTGCCCCTTGCCGATCCTGCGGACCCGGAAGGCCCTGAACGCCATGCGCTCCGGCGACACCCTCAAGGTGGTGGCGACCGACCCGGGTGCGCTCAAGGACATGGTCGCCTTTTGCAGCCAGACCGGCAATGCGCTGCTCTCCTCGCACCAGGTGAGCGGCGACTTCGAATTTCTGATCCGCAAGGCATGAGGAGGCCATCATGAGCATTGCCCAATTGCATTCCACCGAGAACCGTCCGGACGCCATGCCGGCCGACCTGGCCAGCCTGGAGGTTTGGTTCGACCGGCGCCTGAACGAGAAACTGGCCGAGCGCGAGGCCGCCAAGATTCCCTCGCTGGCCGTCATCGCCACCAAAGGCACCATGGACATGGCCTATCCGCCCTTCATTCTGGCCTCGACCGCTGCGGCCCTGGGGTGGAACGCCTCGATCTTCTTTACCTTCTATGGTCTGGAACTGCTCAAGAAGGAGCTGGACCTCAAGGTCTCGCCGCTGGGGAATCCGGCCATGCCGATGAAGATGCCGTTCGGTCCTCGCTGGCTGCAGCAGCTCAATATGCCGGTGCCGACCCTGGCCGCCGCCTTGCCCGGCTTCCAGGGGTTGGCTACGGCGATGATGACCCAGACCGTGAAGTCCAAGGGCGTGGCCAGCATCGGCGAGCTCCGCGCGCTGTGCCTCGATGCGGGCGTCAGGATGGTCGCCTGCCAGATGACCGTCGATCTGTTCAGTTACAAAAAAGACGAGTTCATCGCCGAGATCGAAGACTGGATCGGCGCGACCAGCTATCTGGCGGAGGCGAAGACGGCCGACGTGTGCCTGTTCGTCTGAGCGCTCGATCCGGGCGGCCGGGCGCTACGCGGGTTGCGCGAGTCCGAAGTACATCGCCTCTTGCAGCGCGTCTTGGGCGGCGACATAGCCGGGGTCGAGCTCCAGGGCCCGGCTAAACGATTCCGCCGCATCGCGGAAGCGGCCGACGGCCATGTAGGCCAGCCCGATGTAGTGGAACACGTCTGGCGAATCGCGGGACACCGAGATCGCTTCCCGATAGCAGTTGATCGCGACCTCGGCGTTGCCGATGCTGTAGCAGATGAGGCCCAGGTTCACCCACCCGCCATAGTGGTTGGGGTTGAGGGCGAGCGCCTTCTGGTAGCAGAAGGCCGCGGTGGTGTGCTCCCCGATTCCCTGCAAGGCCACGCCCAGGCCGAAGTGCGCGGCGCTGAACAGCGGATTGGCTGCCAGCGCCTTGCGGAAGTGGTCGATGGCTTCGTCGAAGCGCTCGCGCTGGATCAGAATCATGCCAAGGGCGCTGTGCGCCTCGCCAAGACGCGGTGCGATTGCGATGGCGCGCTGATACTGCTCGATCGCGGCATCCGTCTGGTCCAGCGCCGCCAAGGCGCGCGCCATGTTGTAATGGCAGATCGCCGTGCGCTTGCTGGCGTCGGGCTTGGCGAGGATGAGCGCGAGCGCCTGGCGGAACTGTTCCAGGGCCTCCGCGTAGCGCCGGTCCTCGAAGTGCCGGTTGCCCAGGTCGGTGAGCTTCGCGATAGCCTGCATGTCTTTTTGCTGGGCGCTGGCCAGGGCGCGGGGGCTGTGAGGGCGACGGTTCATGTGTGCATTATCGTCGTCGCGCCGGAATAGTTAAGCGGTCTGTGGTCCCGAACCCCGCGCCGCGCCGCCCCCTTCGGCCGGCCGCCTTGCGGCAGCCGCGTTTTCTGCTATTTGTAAAGGTAAGTCACTCCAGTCGGGCCAAGGGGATGCGGCGGCGTTGCCAGCGTTGCTTTGGCCGACGCTGGAGCCTTAGGCCGGTGCGGCACCGGCCCCCCAGGCGTGGAGGGCCGACTGCTTACGGCCAGTCCGCACGATCGGCGGCCTGCGTGCTGTACTCCCCCGCCCTCCCCCGCGCGCTGGAAGGGGGGCATTCGGCCCCCTGTGCGGAACGCCTGCTTGTGCGATTTCCCGGGCGGGGGGCTCGCACCCAAAATCCAACTTTCCGATTAGGAGGAAGCCATCATGGCGACTGAAAGGACGGAAGTGACCCGGGCGGGACAGGCCGGGCCGATGCATGCGCTGAGCCCCTTCGAGGACATGGAACGCATGATGGAAGGCTTTTTCCCGCGCGGCTGGATGCGCCCCCTCCGGTGGGGCTGGCCGGCGTGGTCCGAGGCGGCGCCGATGCCGCGCATAGACGTCCTCGATCGTGACGAGGACATTCTTTTGCGGGCCGAATTGCCGGGGGTCGAGAAGAAGGACCTGGATATTTCCGTGAGCGGCAACACGGTCACCTTGAAAGGGCAGACCGTGCATGAAGAGAAGGAGGAAAAGGGCGATTACTATCGCCACGAGATCGCCCAAGGGACCTTTACGCGCACGATGGTCCTGCCCGCGGAGGTGGACGCCGACAAGGCCGAAGCGTCGTTCAAGGATGGGATGTTGGAGCTCAAGCTGCCCAAGATGGAGGGGGCGAAGCGCCATTCCATCAAGATCGAATAGCCCACGAGCCCTTCCGTCGGAATGGAAGGGCCTGTGCCGCATGGGCGGGCCTTCGCGACGGCCCGCCAAAGAAGGCGCCATCCGCATTAGGGTCAGCGCCTGCTCCGTTTCCCCGTGCGCTCTCCTCGAAGCGACTTCCGGCGCGGTCCTCGGCACAAGGCCCGATTTTCGCCGCGCACAGTCGGTGCTATGATGTCTCCACACGCGCAGCGCGTCGCAGCGGCAGCCAGACCAACCCGCGCATGCGGTCTGAAGCGTTTATCGTACCAGGGAACCATGCCGACATTCGGGACACTGACACGGCCGGTCGCACACTGGCGCTCACCGTATCGCCCGATGCCTGCGCCGCGCGGGAAGACGGCCGCCGTCCGGTGTGGCCACCCTGTCCGCCGCGGCGCTGGCGTTTGCCCGAACACGGCCGTTGTTGGACAACGATGCGGGGGGCGCGGAGACGGGCACGCAAACGCTTCCTTTACGGCCCGCATGGCTTCTTTGGCAAGCCCGCAATTCCTCTCCTGCCTTGCCGACAGGGGTTTCTATGCGAGACTCTATGAAGTTGGAATACAACTACACCATCGGACCCGAGGGCATCCAGTTTGCGTTGCTTGACGACGCCGGCGATCAGCTCAGGGTCGACGCGACGCCGGAGCAAAGACTCACGATCCAGCGGTACGTGATGAACGCCTGGCAAGAGGCGATCAACGCGACGTCCAGCGGTCCCGAGGAAATACGCGAGCTGATGGCGTCCCGGGAGGGGCAGGCCGTGCTTATCCAGCGCGCCGAAAGCTACCTGATGGATCTCCTCAAGGACATGCCCCCTGATCTTGATCGGCGGAGCAAGGGGGCGGCTGCCCGTGAGCCCTGGGACCCCGCCAAGGACCGGCGCCGGCTCGGGAAGCCCAAATCCTGACGCGGAAGGCCTCCGGTCAGCCGGGCAGCGTGACCGTGATGCGCGCGCCGCCGAGGCGGCTGCGGCCAATCTCCAGCGTACCGCGATAGGCGGCCACGACGTCGTGGACGATGGCGAGCCCGATCCCATGCCCTGGCACGAGCTCGTCCCCGCGTCCTCCGCGCTCGAGGATGTGCGCCCGCAGCTGCGGGTCGATCCCCGGGCCGTCGTCTTCCACCACGATCAGCAGGGGGGCATCGGGCGCCTGTCGGCCGATGGTGATGCCAATGCGCCTGGCGCACCACTTGAAGGCGTTGTCGAGCACATTGCCGAGGAGCTCCATCAGATCGCCTTCATCCATCGGAAACGTGAGTTCGGGCGCCACTTCCCAGTGTGCCTCGACGGCACGCTCCTGATACACCTTGCCGAGCGAATTCAGGATCCGCCCCAAGACTTGCGCAACCCGGACGCTGGAACGCAGCCGCGAGGACGCGCCCTCGGTGCCCGCCCGCTGCAGCTGATAGGCGACGATCCGATCCATTTTCGCGACTTCGTCGTCGATGACCTGCCGCAACGCGGCGGGCGCGGAGCGGCCGGATAGGGTCCCCCGCAGGACGGCGAGCGGCGTCTTGAGACTGTGGGCGAGATTGCCGAGGGCATCATGGTAGCGTCGGGCGCGCGCGTATTCGTGGGCAAGGAGCGTGTTGATGTTGTCGGAGAGGCGCCGGATTTCCCTCGGATAGTCGCCGAGCAACTTGTCCTGCAGGCCGTTCTCGATCGCCGTGAGCTCGGTCGCCACGCGCCGCAGCGGCGCGAGGCCCCAACGCAGAAGCGCGGCCTGGACCACAAGCAGCACGACGGCCATGGCGGAAAGCGAGCTCCACAGGCTTCGCCGGTAGCGGTTGACCTGGGCATGGAACTCGCGGGTGTCTTCGAGGACGACGAACGTGAAAGGATAATGCTGTCCGTTGGCGACCCAGCTGACGCCCAAGCGTTCGACGAAAAACGTCTTTCCCTGGGCGTTGGTCGCGGTGCCGAACCGGACTTGGCCTGCGGCCAGGGCGCTTACCCCGGGCAGCGACTGGCCGATCGCCGAGCGCGAGGACCAGGCCACCGCGCCGCCGGTTCCCACGGCGCTGGCGTAAAGGCCCGATGCGGGCAGACCGAAGCGGGCTTCCGGCAGGTGGACGGGCACCGCGAGCTGGCCGTGGGAACCGACGTCCGCGGCGCCGATGAGCAGGTAGACTTCGCCCAAGAGGCGCTCTTGCATCGCCTGCTGGGCGCTGTCCCGGAAGGCGCGGTCGAGCGCGAAGGCGGTCGCCAGCAGGAAAACCAGCAGGACCAGGCTGGCGCCGAGCGTCATGCGGGCGTTGATGGAATGCAGCGCCCGCACCTCAGGCATCCTCGGAGGCGCCGCCGAGGGTCAACCGGTAGCCCCGACCCCTGACGGTTTCGATCGGCGTCAGGCGGCCCTCGGGGTCGAGTTTGCGCCGCAGCCGCCCCACCAGCACTTCGAGGACGTTGCTGTCGCGCTCCTCGTCGTGAGCATAAAGATAATCGGCCAACTCGCCCTTGGAAACGACCTTGCCGCAGCGGGTGGCGAGATATTCGAGGAGGCGGTACTCGTACTGGGTGAGGTCCACCGTCTGGCCATCCACAAGCACCTTCTGCGCCTCCAGCACGAGGGTGAGCGGGGGCAGCTGCAAAGTGCGCTGGCCCTGGCTGACGGCGCGCCGCAGCAGGGCCTTGATCCGGGCGAGCAGTTCCTCCATTTGAAAGGGCTTCACCAGATAGTCGTCGGCCCCGGCTTCCAGTCCCTCCACTTTGTCCTGCCAGCGCCCGCGCGCCGTCAGGATGAGGATCGGCAGTCGCTGCCCGCGGGCACGCAGCCGGCGAGTGATCTCCAGGCCGGATAGGCGCGGCAATCCAAGATCGACGATCGCCGCGTCGAAGGGATATTCGGTCGCCAAGTGCAGGCCGACCGCACCGTCCTCGGCGCTGTCGACCCGGAAACCGCTGTCCGTGAGCGCCGCGCTGATTTGAGCGCGAACCAGCACTTCGTCTTCGATCACGAGGATGCGCATGGCGGGTTCCAACAGAGCAGGGCGGCGGTTTGCAAGGCTGCGCGGGAGCCGCTAGGATCGCCTCGACGCCGAGGGGCATCTTGATCCGGCGGGCTTATGACCGTGAGGGACCATCCTCACTGGATCGCGCCCGTCCGGGCATCGACTTGGTAGGTTCGAACCTCGCCCTCGCGCGTGAGCACTTTGATGCGATAGACTGCGTGCCCATACTCGGAAACCTGCGTCGCGTTGACGACACGCCCGCCCGTTTGCGCCTCGATCCGCTGCATGGCTTGGCCGAGGGTGATGCGGCTTCGTGCCGCCGGTGCGCCGCGCCGCACCCCATGCTCGCGCGGGCCGCCAGACGGCTGCCACTGGGCAAGGCCGCTTTGCGCCGCAAGGAGCATGACCAGGAGCCCCCCCATCGCCCGCAGCAGGTAGCCGAAGCCGCGCGGCTCTCGCCTGGGCGGCAGCGCGGGGCGCGTGGGGGTGCTCATCGGGGTCTCCTTAAGGTGGCTCAAGTGGCATGTCGTCGGCCGTCCGCGACACGATGCGCGGTGCCTGAAGCGCCTATCTCATCACAACCGACCCGGCTAAGCAACCGGCGCTTGTCCGAGGGCCGGCGCCCGCAGCCGGAAGGCATGTCCTAATACGGGTTGACGGAGACTTGCACCGCTATCCGTTCGCCGGGCTCGTTCGGTACGGTGGCCACGAAGGTCCGGCCGGCGTAGGCGTAGTGGACGCGATAGCCCGCCAACTGGCGAGCCCAGTGATCGACTTGTGCGCAACGGCGCACCGGTTCGGCGCCATAGCCGGCGGCGGCTGGCCGATTCTGCAGCCGATCACCGACGATGGCGCCGGTGATCGCCCCGGCGGCGGTTGCGGCGGTGCGGCCGTTGCCCTGCCCGACCTGATTGCCTAGAAGGGCTCCGGCGATCCCTCCCAGGATGGAGCCGCCGATCGCGCGCGGTGCGGGCGAAGGGCTGGCCGGTGCGTATTCGGTTCGGCATTCCACGCGCGGGTTGTCGACGCGCTGGTATTGCGGCGTGACGTCCAGCACGCGCGCGTAAGCCAGGTAATCGTTCGCGGCCGCGATGCGCGCGCCGAGAGCGAGTGCGAGCGAGAGGCCCAGCGCGATGGCTGCTTTGTTGTGGCGGGTAGTCATGGCAATGCTCCTGTCGGTTGGTCGGGCGGACGACCCCGCAACGGGGATCCTGACGCGTATCCTATGCGCCCGAAACTGAACGGGAGATGAACGGGGAAACGTGGCGGCAGGGCGACCCGGCCTCGGCGGCATGAGGATGCATGCCGCTTCGACCGTTCGTCCAGCCGGATTCGATCGACCCGAGGTCCGCGTTCGAGCGGGGGGGGCGGCCCACGGGGCCGATCCCCTGGCATGCGCCTCGAAAGGCGACCTCCTCTCGACCGGGAATGGGTCCGTGGGTGGGGCCCGCTCAGTCGGTGAGCGCGCCCACGTCTTCTTCGCGCAGGTGGGCGCGCAATGCCTTCAGGGCCTCTTCCTGCAATTGGCGGATGCGCTCGCGCGTGAGCTTGAGCCGCTTGGCCAACTGCTCCAGGGTGCATAGCGGGTGGCCGTTGAGCCCGAAACGCCGTTCGATGATCCAGCGCTGGCGCTTGCTCAGGCCATCCAGCCAGCGGGCGATGTGCGCGCTCACTTCGGTGGACTGGATGGTTTCCTCGACGGGGGCGCGGTCCTCGTCCGGCACCGCCTCCGCGATGGATACCGGGCTGTTGGGCGTGATCGGCGCATCGAGGGAGGTGATGGATTCCGACAGCCATAGGATCCGGCGCACCTCCTCGGCGGGCCTGCCCAAGAGCTGGGCCACGTCCTCGGCGGTCGGATCGCGCCCGTCATGCGCCTCGCGCTCCAGGTGGCGCTGCGCGCGCAAGGAGAGATTGAGCTCCTTGATGATGTGCACCGGCAGGCGGATGGTGCGCCCGCAGTTCATGATCGCCCGCTCGATGCTTTGCCGCACCCACCAACTGGCGTAGGTGGTGAAGCGGAAGCCGCGCTGGGGATCGAACTTGTCCAGGGCATGCATGAGGCCCAGGTTCCCCTCCTCGATGAGGTCCAGCAGGTCGAGCCCCCGATTGACATACTTCTTCGCCACGCTCACCACGAAACGCAGGTTGTGCTCGATCATCGCCTGGCGCGCTTCCTGGTCGCCCTCCTGGGCCCGGCATGCCAGCGCATGCTCCTCCTTCGGCGTGAGCAGCCGCTGATGCCCGATCTCATTGAGATACATCTGGGTGATGTCGTCGTCCGGCTCGACAAAATAGGTGCCCCCCTCCTCCAGGCTGCTCGCATCCTCCTCGTCTGCGGCTTCAACGGCGCTCCAGTCCGGGGACGGGTCCGCGTCTTCCTGATAGACTTGCTCCATAGCGATTCTCCTTTAACCTTCGGTCCGGGTGCCGTTTGCCGCCGCCGTGCGGCGCAAATGACGATGTGTAAGCTGTGTGTAAGTTCACGATACGCCAGCGAAACCAGCGATTCTTTGACGAATGTCAAATTCTTCAATAATTTGACATTTGCGCGTCGCGATCCCGTGGCGGGCGGCCGGCGCCCCGGCATCGACGCCCGTCCCGGCCGCCTTCCCTACGCGCAACCCGCGCGTGCCGGTGCCTCGCACGAGATTCTCCAACCGCTGGGTGGTGTGGCATAATCGCCTGAAAATCCGTCCTACAAGAAAGTCATTACCCGGTGTGCTGGCGATCGCGCGGCATGCAGTGCAGCCGACAACAGCGTGCGGCCGCTGAAGCGGGCTTCCGCCTGGCAGCAGGTGGGTGGGAGTCGCTTTGGCGCGCCCCTCTGAGGGAACTGGGATGCGGCCTGGCAAAGAGCAGGACCAGTGGCTCACCATTGGCGAGGTGGCGAGAACAGCCGAAGTGAGCGTTGGCACGATTCGTGAATTTCAGCGCCGGGGTTGGCTTACCGAGCCGGACAAGCCGCCGCTGGGGGAGCCGCGGACCTATAGCGAAGAGGACGTCCGGCGCATCCACCTCCTCAAGCAGGCGCAAGGGGCCGGCTTCAGCCCGAACGAAATCGAGCTGCTCCTGCAGGCGTGGGCGGATCCTCGGGGCGTGTGCGGAGAACTGCGCGCGATGCTTGCCGCCAAGGTCGACGCGTCGCGCGCGCGCCTTGACCAACTGGCGGCGATCAAGGAGGAATTGCAGCCGTTCCCGCCTGATGGCCGCCGTGCGAAGGATCGCCCTGGGACCCCTGCGCCGGAATGCCTGTCACCGCTCGTCTGGCGACTGGCCACCGCGGCGCCGGAGACCTGGCTTGACGGGAAGAGCGACGACGGACACCTGATCGAGCACTCGCTCAAGGGCGTCTATCTCATGGCGGACGGCGCCCTGGCCTATGCCAATCCCCGCCTCGCGGAAATGTTCGGCTATGCGGTCGACGCGCTGACGAACCTTCCGATCGAAGACCTTGCGGTGGCGGAGGACCAGGCCCGCCTCGCGCAGGCGTTCAGTCGCCCGGCCGAGCGACTGCGCGTGGCGTTCCGCGGACTGCGCAACAACGGCGAGGAGATCGATGTGGTCGCGTATGGGGAACGCGCGGCGTGCGGAGACCGGGAAGCCGTCGCGGGATTCGTGGTCGACGTGACGAGCCAGCGGGCGGCCACGGAGGCGCTCAGGAGCGAGCGCAATTTCAGCGCGGCCGTGCTGGAGACCGTGGGCGCCCTGGTGGTCGTCCTTGACCGTGCGGGTCGTATCGTGCGTTTCAACCGGGAATGCGAGAAGCTGACCGGATTCAGTGCTGCGGAAGTCCTCGGTAGGCCGGTCTGGGAACTGCTGATTCCGGCGAACGAGGTGGCCCGCGTCAAGCAGACCTTCGCGAACCTGTTGGCGGGGCAGTTTCCGAACACGTTCGAGAACCGCTGGCGAACCAAGGACGGCGAGCGCCGCTCGCTTCGATGGTCCAACACGGCGCTTCTCGATGCGGCGGGCCATCCGGAGTTCGTGGTGGCCACCGGCCTCGAACAAAACGGCCATGAGGGGCGGCAGGTCGCGTTGCGAGAGCTGCCCGGCGCGCGACACGCGTCGGCGACGGCGCACGGTTGCGCGGCCTGTGCCAATGCGCGCAACTGTCTGCCGACGGGTTTGTCTTCCCGGGAGCTCGATGGGCTGGAAGCGGTCATCGTGCGGCGCCATGGCGTGGCCCGCGGCGAGGCGGTGTTTCGCGCCGACGCACCATGCGAGCGTCTGTTCGCGTTGCGCAAGGGGTCCTTGAAGACCTGTCTCGTCAGCGCCTCCGGACGTGAGCAACTGCTGGGCTTCCATCTGCCCGGGGAACTGGTGGGCGTGAGCGGCATCGACGGGGGCGTTTACGGATGCGATGGCGTCGCCCTCGAGGACAGCGAGGTCTGCGAAATCGCGCTGGCGCGCCTGCAGGAGCAGGCGTCGCGAATGGCCGCCCTGCAGCATAACCTGCATCGGCTCATGAGCCGGCAAGTCCGCAATCACCACCGGCTCATGCTGGTCCTGGGCACGTTGCGCGCGGAGCAGCGAGTGGCCGCATTCCTGCTTGAGCTGCACGAGCGCATGGTGCTTCACGGCGTGCCGTCGCGGGAGCTTCATCTCAGCATGGTGAGAGAGGAGATCGCCGCCTGCCTCGGATTTTCCATGGAGACGGTCAGCCGCGCATTCTCGCGCCTGCAGGACAGCGCCCTGATCGGAGTCCATACCAAGCACGTCGTGTTGCGCGACATTCCCGCGCTCCGGCGTCTGGTTGCCGGTTGAGGGGTCATGGGCCGCCCTCCGGGGCGCCGGAGCGCGGCGGCGGACCCTGCGCGCCATTTCAATGGAGGGGTGCGGTGGAAACTGATGCTCACTATCTGGCACGCATCGCGGCCGCGGCGGCCGCGTTGGGCTTGCCCATGGAGCAAATCCGGGCGCGCGGGCTGCCTGTGTGCGGCGAGGCGGTTGACCTCGTGGTGGTCGAGACGGACCTTTACGGGCGCGCGCAAAGCCTGGCGCCCGAGGCGGCGGCCGCCTGGTGGCGCATGAAGGCGGCCGCGGAAGCAGCCGGGCTCGGGCTGCACGTGGTCTCGGGTTTTCGCAGCTTCGACCGCCAGACTTCGATCATCCGCCGCAAGATCGAAGCCGGCCAGGCCCTGAGCGAGATCCTGAAGGTGAGCGCGCCGCCGGGCTACAGCGAGCACCACACCGGCCTCGCAGTCGACATCGCGACACCGGGCTGCCCCCCTTTCGAGGAACCGTTCGCGGGGACCCAGGCCTTTGCCTGGCTGGGTACGCATGCCGGCACCTACGGCTTCCACCTGTCCTTCCCCCGCGACAATGCCTACGGCTATGCGTACGAACCCTGGCACTGGTGCTATCGCGGGGAGGGAGGGCGATCCCGCGGGTGAGGGCCCTGGCATCGGCGGCAACAGGCAAGCACCGGCCGCCCGTTTGTGTATAATCGCATTGACAAAGGCATAAATTCGTGGCTGCAGGGTTCGCGCGTGGCGGGATAAGAAGTCATGAAGAACATCGGGGGCGTGACGAAGGGCGATCGGCTGTTCATGTTTCTGTCGGGCAGCGCGATTGTCCTGGGACTTTACTTCAGCTGGCCGGGCCTCCTTTACGGGGTGGCGGCCGTTTTGCTGCTCGAAGGGCTGCTTGACCGCCGCTCCAGCAGCCTGCTGTCGTGGCTTCTCGGCGGCGGGCGCGCGGCGCGGGTGGAAGGCCGCCTGCCCCGCGCATCGGTCGATGCCGGACGCGCCTGGCGCTTGCTCATGGGGCTGGCCGTGTTGGTCTCCGTTCTCTTCCTCAAGCATCTCTGGTTTCTTGCCTGGTTTGTCGGATTCGTGGTCGCTGGCGCTGGCATCAGCGGCGTGTGCCCGGGCCTCATGCTGCTTCAACGCATGGGGCTGCGCTGATGGGGCCTGCCCATGGCGCGCCGGCGCCGAGCGCGGCGCTGGCGACGCGCATTGCCGGAACGGTGTTCTGGGGCCTGGTGGTGATCGGGCTGGCCATCGCGGTCATCGAATCCCAGGGGCTGCGGCATCGTGTGCTGGCGGGATACGCTGCCACCAGCGACCGAGCGACCCTGCGCCTGGAGCAGATGGCAAGCGGGCACCCGGGCCTCGCGCCCGAGGCCGTCCTGCCGTTCATCTCGCGCCAATTCGCGATCCCGGCGATCGACGTGCTGCGCGCTCGCCGACTCACGCGCATCGGAACCATTCCGCCCGGCGCGTTCGTGGAGGCCCGGCAGTTCACCTATCTCGTGCAGCGCGGTCCGCGCTTCGCGCGCGAAGCGGTGGCGCTGCGCATGTATTACCCCGACCCGGGCGCCCGCGTCGCACGGCGGCGCAACCGTCTCCTCATCACGCTGGGCACCCTCTTCGTCGCCTATGGCTTCATCCTGCAATGGGTGCTGCAGCGCCTGCTGACGAGGCCGTTCATGCGGATGGTGTATACCGCGCGCGATATCTCCGCCGGCGAGGAGGCGTTGCGGTTCGACGCCGCGCGCGACGACGAATTCGGCTTTCTGAGCCATTTCATCAATGACTCGCTGGATTATCTGAGCCAGCAGAAAAACGCCCTGGCCGATGCGCTGCGCCGCGTGCAGGAATCGGAGGCGGCCCTGTTCGACGAAAAGGAGCGCGCCGAGGTCACCTTGCATTCGATCGGCGATGCGGTCGTCACGACAGACGCCCAAGGCCGCATCGATTACCTCAATCCCGCCGCCGAGACGCTGACCGGCTGGACGCAGGCGGGACTGATCGGCCATCCGATCGCGGCGGCCTTGTGCCTCATCCACGAGGGGACGCGCGTCCCCCTCGAGAATCCCGTCGCCCAGTGCCTGGGCAACGGCGAGGTGGTCCAGGGCGACCCCCAGGGCCTGCTGGTTCGCCGCGACGGGGGAGAGATCGCTATCGTCAGCTCGGCGGCGCCCATCCGCGACCGCGTGGGCGCGATCATCGGCACGATCATGGTGTTTCGCGACGTCTCGGACCACCGCAAACTGTCGCAGCAACTGGCCTACCATGCGACGCACGACGCCTTGACCGGACTTTGCAATCGGCGAGAGTTCGAGGCGCGGCTCGCCCATGTCCTGGCCTGCGCCCGGGACGACCAGGAGGCGCAGCACGTCCTGTGCTTCCTCGATCTCGACCAGTTCAAGGTGGTCAACGACACCAGCGGACACGCCGCCGGCGACGAGTTGCTGCGCACGCTGGCGGCCCTGATGCGGCATGCCATCCGCGAAGCCGACCTGTTGGCGCGACTCGGGGGGGATGAGTTGGCCATCCTGTTCTCGCATTGCACGCTCGATCGGGCGGCGGAGATTTGCGAGCGGCTGCGGCGCGACGTGCAAGACCTGCGCTTTGGCTGGAACGGCCGCGTCTTTCAGGTGACCACCTCCATCGGTCTGGTCCCCTTTTCGGGCGAAACCGAATCGGTCGGCGCCGCGATGAGCGCCGCCGACATGGCGTGCTATGCCGCCAAGGAAATGGGCCGAAACCGCGTCCACCTCTATGATGCGCAAGACGATGCGCTGCAGCGCCGCCACGGCGAGATGCAATGGATCTCGCGCATCACGCGCGCCATCGACGACGGGCGGCTGCGCCTTTACTACCAGCCCATCGTGCCGCTCGCCGCCCAGCCCGGCGAAGAGGTGCATTACGAGATTCTGCTCCGCCTGGAGACCGAGGAGCACCAGCTCGTGCTGCCCGGCGCCTTCGTGCCGGCGGCCGAACGCTATAATCTCATGCCTGCCGTCGACCGCTGGGTGGTTCGCGAGAGCCTCGCGTTCATGCGCGCCCGGCAAGGGCGGGGCTCGCAGCCTTGCATCACCGTCAACCTGTCGGGACAGACCTTGAGTGATCCTGCGCTTGCAGACGAGATCATTCAGCAGATCGCCCAAAGCGGCGTCTCGCCGGGACGCATCTGCTTCGAGATCACCGAGACCTCCGCCATCAACAACATGACCCATGCGGGTCGTTTTGTGGCGACCCTGCGCGGCTACGGGTGTCGTTTCGCGCTCGATGATTTCGGCAACGGCCTGAGCTCGTTTGCCTATCTGAAGACCCTGAAGGTCGACTTCCTCAAGATCGACGGCGGCTTCGTGCAGGACATGGTGAGCGACCGGATCGATTACTCCACGGTCGAGGCCATCGCGCGGGTGGGCAAGGTGATGGGCGTCAAGACCGTCGCCGAATGCGTCGAGAACCAGGAGACGCTGCGCGCGCTGCGCGGCCTGGGCGTGGCCTTCGCCCAAGGCTGGCATGTCGCGCCCGCCATGCCGCTCGCCGAATGGCAGCCCCTCGAGTGGCCGGCCCCGCGCGAACACCAAGATCTCCAGGACGTCGGCGCCGCGCGGTAATCGCCTCATTCGGCCGGCCCGCGACCCCCATGCACCGGTGCTCAAGGCGTCTAGAGGCCTAGGGGCGCGCGCTTCGGCGAGCAGTCCTTCCGGCGTCAATGCGCGCGTCAGGCGGCCCCGGAAAAATCGGGGAATCTCGGCGCCCCGGGAAACCCGCTTGCGATTCTGCTAAACTACCTGCTTTCCGACGGGCGCCCCGTTCGCGTGCGCGAGCCCCGGCCCGGCGGCGCTCTTGTCTTCACCCACAGAATCCCCATGCACATTCACATTCTCGGCATCTGCGGCACCTTCATGGGTGGTATCGCCGTGCTGGCGAAGTCGGCCGGACACACGGTGACCGGTTGCGACGCCAACGTCTACCCGCCCATGAGCACGCAGCTGGAAGCGCAGGGCATTCGCCTGATCGGCGGCTACGACGCGGATCAGGTCGGGCTCGCGCCGGATGTTTTCGTGATCGGCAACGTGGTCTCGCGCGGCAATCCCCTGATGGAGGAAATCCTCAATCAGGGACTGCCCTATCTCTCCGGCCCCCAGTGGCTGGCGGAAAACGTGCTGCGCGACCGGTGGGTGGTCGCGGTGGCCGGCACCCACGGCAAGACGACCACGGCGTCCATGACGGCCTGGTGCCTGGAGGTCGGAGGACTCCAGCCCGGGTTCCTGATCGGGGGCATCCCGCAGAATTTTGGCGTCTCGGCGCGGTTGACCGATTCGCCTTTCTTCGTCGTGGAAGCCGACGAGTACGACACCGCATTCTTCGACAAGCGCTCGAAGTTCGTTCATTACCGGCCGAGGACCGTCGTTCTCAACAATCTGGAGTTCGATCACGCCGACATCTTTCCCGATCTGGCGGCCATCGAAACGCAATTTCATCATCTCGTGCGCACGGTGCCGTCCCATGGCCTCATCCTCGCCAACGGGCGCGAGGCCGCCCTCGATCGGGTCCTGGCGCGCGGATGCTGGACGCCGGTGGAGCGGTTCGCCGTTCCCGACGGGTGGGATGCGCACGCGTCAGCGCCCGAGGGGACCTTCGAGGTCCGCCGGGAAGGCGAGCCCCAGGGGCGCGTGCACTGGGAGCTGCTGGGCGCGCACAATCGGCACAACGCGCTGGCGGCGATCGGGGCGGCGCGTCATGCCGGCGTGCCCGTGGGCGTGTCGCTGGGCGCGCTGGAAACCTTCGTGAGCGTGAGGCGCCGCATGGAGGTGCGCGCGCGCGTGCGCGGCATCACGGTGTATGACGATTTCGCGCATCATCCGACGGCAATCCGAACGACGCTCGAAGGCTTGCGCGCCCGGGTGGGCGCCTCGCGCATCCTCGCCGTCCTCGAGCCGCGCTCCAACACCATGCGCATGGGCGTCATGAAGGATGCGCTGGCGCCGAGCTTGGAGAGCGCGGATGCGGTGTACTGCTATGCCGGCAATGTCGGCTGGGATGTGCGGGGCGCGCTCCAGCCGATGGGGACGAAAGCCTGGGTGGAGGATGACCTGGGTGCGCTGGTGGCGCGCGTGGCGAGAGCGGCGCAGCCGGGCGATTCCATCGTGGTCATGAGCAACGGCGGCTTCGGCGGATTCCATGATCAACTGATCGCGGCGCTTCAAGACGACGAGCGTCAGGCGGCGCATGCGGCCCAGACATGATCGTATACCTGCACGGCTTCAATAGCAGCCCGAGCTCGGCCAAGGCGCGCGCCCTTGAGGAGGCCATGGCGGCAAGACGATGGCAGGACCGGTTGCGGGTGCCCAAGCTGCCCCATCGGCCGTCCTGCGCGATTCGGGAGATCGAAGCCGCGGTCGGCGCGTGCGCGCAGGCGCCGACTCTGGTGGGCAGCTCGCTGGGCGGCTACTATGCAACCTATCTGGCCGAGACCATGGGCCTCAAGGCCGTGCTCATCAATCCCGCCGTGCGTCCCTTCGCGCTGCTTCCGGGTCTCCTCGGCCCGCAGCGCAATCTGTACACGGGCGAGGAATGGATGCTCACGCAGGCCCATATCGACGAACTGGCGGGGCTCGACGTCCCGGTCATCACGGATCCGGCGCGCTACCTGCTGCTCACGCAGACGGGCGACGAGGTGTTGGATTATGCCCAAGGCTGCGAGAAGTTCGCCGGGGCGCGCCAAATCGTGATTCCTGGGGGTAACCACGGGTTTGCCGAGTTCTCCCGCTACATTCCGATGATCCTGGCTTTCGCCTGCGCGTCGGGCGAGGCTTGAGTCCGGACGACGCATCCTGGCTCAAGCCCCTGCAAATCCGCTACACTCTCCATCTTTTTGCGGCGGTTCCTCCGCCTGCTCTGGGTTGTTGGGAAGCATATGTATATCCTTTACGAGGAAGACGGCGCCTTCAAGGTCGGCGCGATCCTGACCGACAACGAGACCTCGTTGCAGGTGGAGACGCTGCACGGCAAGCGCACCAAGGTGAAAGCCAACAGCGTCCTGCTGCGGTTTGCTTCGCCCGCCCCGCAAGCCTTCTTGGACGAGGCGCATGCCGTGGAAGAGAGCCTGGACGTCGATTTCCTGTGGGAAGCCGCCGGCGAGCCGGAATTCGCCTTCGGCGACCTCGCGCGCGAGTATTTCGGGCGGGTGCCGACGGCTTCCGAGGCCGCGGGCGTGCTGATGCGCCTTCATGGCGCGCCCATGCATTTCTACCGCAAGGGCAGGGGGCGCTACAAGCCGGCCCCCAGGGAATCGCTGGAGGCGGCCAAGGCGAGCGTCGAACGCAAGCGGTTGCAGGCCCTGGCGCAAGCCGCCTACGTCGCGTCCTTGGAAGCCTTCGCGCTGCCGGAGCCATTCAAGCCGCAGCTGGAGACGCTGATTTACCGGCCGGACAAGAACAGCATCGAGTACAAGGCGCTCGACCAGGCCGCGCGCACGACCGGGCTTACCCCGATCAAGCTGCTCGAGCGCTGCGGGGCAATCCCCTCGAGCCACGACTATCACTTGACGCTGTTCATGCTCGAGCATTTTCCGCACGGCACGCAGTTCGCGCCTGTGGCGCACGTCGATGCGCCGCAGGGCTTGCCCACGGCGCCGGTTGCCGCCTTCAGCATCGACGATGCGACCACCACCGAGATTGACGATGCCTTTTCCGTGAGCCGCCTGGACAATGGCCACTGGCAGGTGGGCATCCATATCGCCGCGCCGGCGCTGGGCATCGCGGCGCAATCGGCGCTCGATGCGGCCGCGCGTTCCCGGCTGTCCACCGTCTATATTCCCGGCAGCAAGATCACCATGCTGCCGCCCGAGGCCATCGGGCAATTCACCCTGAATGCCGAGCGGGCGTGTCCTGCGTTGTCCATGTATTTGGAGATCGGCGCCGACTTTCAGGTGCTGGGCTGTCAAAGCCGCATCGAGCGCGTTCCCGTCGCCGCCAACCTGCGCCACGATACCCTCGAGACGGTATTCAACGAGGAGACCCTTGGGCGCGAGGACCTGGACTACCCGTTCCGGCGGGAGCTGACCTTCCTGTACGGCCTCGCCGACGCGCTGGAGGCGCTGCGTGGGCGGCCGGATGCCAACCGAGGGCCACAGGTCGATTACACGTTCACGATCACCGGCGATCGCGTGGCGATCTCGCCCAGGCGGCGGGGCGCGCCCATCGACAAGGTGGTGTCGGAGCTGATGATCTACGTCAATTCGGCGTGGGCGCGGCTGTTGGCCGAGCACCGCTATGCGGGCATCTACCGGTGCCAGGACAATGGCAAGGTGCGCATGAGCACGACGCCTGGCCGTCATGTCGGGCTGGGGGTCGAGCAGTATGCCTGGGCGAGTTCGCCGCTGCGGCGCTATGTCGATCTGATCAACCAGCGCAGCCTGATCGCGCTGCTGCGCGGCGAGGCGCCGCCCTATGCGGAAAACGACGAGGCCCTGTTCGCGGCGATGCGCGATTTCGAGATCGCCGCCGAGGCCTACGGCACATTCCAGCGGACGATGGAGCGCTACTGGTGCCTGCGCTACCTGCAGCAGGAGGGCAAGAGCGCGGTTGCTGCGACCACGATCAAGGAGAACATCGTCCGCGTGAACGACTTGCCGCTGGTCCTCAAGGTGCCTTTCCTGCCCGAGCTGGAACCCGGGTCCGCGGTGCTGATCGAGATCGTCGCCATGGATCTGTTGGAGCCTTCGCTGGAATGCCGGTTCAAGGAGGTGCTGAAGTGATCGCGGGACCGTCAGGGGGATGGCACCCGGCTCACGTTTGCCCTAGAATGCAGGCTGGTCTAGAGCCTTCCAGACTGATGTGAGCGCACTCTTGAGATCCGCCCCCCCGGCCCCGGACTTCGGGGCATCCTCGCGCGCGATCCCGGCCCCGCTCGGGCTGGCTCTCGCGGTATCGGTGGCGATCCATGTGCTGTTGATTTTCGGCGTGGTGTTCCGCATGCCGCGGCCGCAGGTCGACAAGAACATCATCCCGCCCTTGAAAGTCGTCCTGGTGAACGCCAAGACCCAGGACCGCCCGCGCCATGCGGATGCCTTGGCGCAAGCGAATCTCGACCGGGGCGGCGATTCGGCCGCCAAACGCGAGGCGACGAGCCCGCTGCCCGCCCTCGAGAGCAACGCCCAGATGATCCAGTTGGCGCAGCGCGAAGCCCGCATGCGCGCGCTCGAACGTCAGGCCGAACAGTTGCTTACGCAGATCCACTCGCGCGCCAGCCTGGACGCCCAGGCGGCCGGCACCGGTCAGCGCTCGCCCGCGGCGCAAGTCCTCGATCGCCCGGACGCCGCCGACGATCCGTTGCGGGTGGCGCGACTGGAGGCCCAGATCGCCCGGGAATGGAGCCAATACCAAAGCCGCCCGAGGATCGCATTCGTCGGTGCGCGTACCCGGCAGTATGTCTTCGCCCGCTATGTGGACGACTGGGTCAACAAGGTCGAGCGGGTCGGCAACCTTAATTACCCGGAAAACGCCAAGCGGCGCAAGCTCCACGGCAGCCTGCTGCTGTCGGCCTATATCCGGCCGGACGGGACGGTTGAGCGGGTGGAGATCAACCGCAGCTCGGGCTCGCGCACGCTCGACGCCGATGCGGAGCGCATCGTGCGCCTGGCGGCGCCCTACGAATCCTTTCCCGCGAAGGCGCGCGCCCGATATGACCTCCTGATGATCACGCGGACCTGGACTTTTACCCACAGGGACGTACTGGCGACCAGCGCCGGCGACGGACGGCCTTGAGTCGTTTCCCCGCGGACCCAACGCCCCCGACAACCGGCGGACACCCTACGCCTTTCGCGAGAGCGCCATGCATCCTTCCGACTGGCTCGGCCTGACCGCCGGCACGTTCACGACCGTCTCGTTCATCCCGCAGGTGATCAAAACCTGGCGCTCCCGGTCGACGCACGATATCTCACTCGGCATGTTTCTGCTGTTCAGTCTGGGCGTCTTGCTCTGGTTGCTCTATGGCGCCCTGGTCGGGGCGTTTCCCGTGGTGGTGGCCAATGCCGTGACCCTGATGCTCTCGCTCGCCATCTTGCTCATGAAGCTGTGGTACAAATAGGCCCCGGTGCGAGCATCAGGCGTTCTCCCCGCGGCCGATGCGCTCCAGCAGCCAGTCCAGCGCGCGGCCAGGCAGGGCGCGCTTGAGCCCGGTGAAGAGACGGGTGGGGAAGGTGACAGGATAGCGTGCCCGCGGGTGCGGACTTTCCAGGGCGTGGATGACCTTCTTGAGCACGGCTTCCGGCGACAGGGTAAACGGCTGTGCGGGACCCGCGCGGGTGAGCCGCCGTTCCAATCCCTCGTACCGGTGGCGGTGCGCACTGTGGACGGGATCGATGTTTTTCTTGTAGGCGATGTAGGCGTTGGCGCGGAAGCGGCTCTTGATGGGCCCCGGTTCAATCAGGCTGACGTGGATGCCGCTGCCCTTGAGCTCGAGACGCAGCGTGTCGGACAAGCCCTCGAGGGCGAATTTCGAGGCGGTGTAGGCGCCCCGATAAGGCAGGGCGATCAGTCCCAGGATGGAGCTGTTCTGGATGATGCGGCCGTGCCCCTGCGCTCGCATGATGGGAATCACGCGATTGGTCAGGTCGACGGTGCCGAACAGATTCGTTTCGAACTGTTCGCGCAGGACTTCGCGGCGCAAGTCCTCGACCGCGCCCGGTTGCCCATAGGCGCCGTTGTTGAACAGGGCATCCAAGGTGCCGCCCGTCTGTTCGAGGACCTCGGCCACCGCTTGGGCAACCGATGGCGCATCGGCCAGATCGAGCAGGACGCTCTCCAGCCCCCGTGCGCGCAACGCCCTGACGTCCGCCTCGCGACGGGCGCTTGCGAAGACGCGATAGCCCCGGGCGGCAAGGCCTTCCGCCACGCACAGCCCAATGCCGCTTGCTGATCCGGTGATGAGGATGCTGCGGGGTGTCGACATGGCGCCTCACGAATGGCCGGCGTAGAGGGTTTCGATGACGGCCTGGAAACGGGCCAGCAGGGCGGGGCGCCGCAGCTTGAGGGTGGCGGTGAGAAGTCCGTTCTTCACGGTCCACGGCTCGTCGAAGAGTGCCACGCGGCGGATGCGCGCATAGCTCGGGAAGTGCCGCATCTGCGCGGCGATGCGCGCCAGCGCCGCGGTCTTGGCCTTGGGCGCGTCGAGGCCCTCGGGGCTGGCGGGCACGCGCGCGTCCCGGGCGAATGCCATCCATTCCTCGGGATCCACGACCGCCAATGCGGCGAGGAAGGGGTGCCCGTCGCCCAG
The DNA here is from genome assembly GCA_021788645.1 of Pseudomonadota bacterium. GTDB lineage: Bacteria > Pseudomonadota > Gammaproteobacteria > Burkholderiales > JAKAFK01 > JAKAFK01. The sequence goes on along the minus strand of JAJYKK010000026.1, from coordinate 8,025 downwards.
CACCATGACCTGCGCGAACAGGCGGTCGCGCAGGATCGCATCCTCCAGGTCCGACGGCGGCACCTTCTCGCCATTGGACATCACGAGGATCTCCTTCAACCGGCCGGTGATGTAAACATGGCCGTGCGCGTCGATGCGCGCCAAGTCCCCCGTGTTGAGCCAGCCGTCGGGGGTGAGGACGGCGGCCGTGGCGGCCGGGTTGCCGTAGTAGCCGCGCATCACGCCGGGGCCTTTCGCCGCCAGCACGCCGTCTGGCCCAAGCCGCACGGAGACCTCCGGGATCGGTCGCCCGACGCTCTCCGGCACGTTGTCGTTCAGCCGGTTGCCGCAGATCACGGGTCCGGCCTCGGTCAATCCATACCCTTGCAGGACGGGAAGTCCTAGGCCGATGAAGGTTTCGGCGATGTCAGGGGCGAGCGGGGCGCCGCCGGAGATCGCGACCCGCAGGCGTCCGCCCAGTCGCGCGCGGATCGGCCGCGCGACCAGCCAGGCAAGGCCAGGTGCGGCCAGGTGACGGATGTGCCAGGGCCCGCGTCCTTGCCGATGCTCGAAGCGGCTGAATCCCATGCGGACTGCGGCGTCGAACAGGGCTCGACGCCAGGCGGGCGCCGTTTCGAGCTTGGTGCGGATGGCCGCATGGAGCCGTTCGTAGACGCGTGGCACGGCGATCAGGATGGTCGGTCGCATGGTCCGCAGATCCTCGCTCAGATGGGCGGGCGCGCGGGCATAGGCGGTCGTGGCGCCGGCCATGATGGCCAGGTAGTAACCGACCGTCCGCTCGAACGTGTGCGACAACGGCAGGAAGGAGAGGAAGGAATCGCCGGGCCAGACTTCGAAGGTCCGCAGGCAGGCATAGGCGTTGGAGAGGATGTTGCGATGGGTGAGCATGACGCCCTTGGGACGCCCGGTCGTTCCCGACGTGTAGACGATCGTGGCGAGCGCGTCCGGGTCGGCCGGGGCCTCGCCGAAGGCGTGTGCCTGCGACGGCTTCGGCTTGAGCCGGGCGTCCCGGTTCGCCTCGTCGGGGGTCGCCGGCTTTCGGCACAGCACGCGGGTCAGGCCTTGGAACGTGGCGCCGGATTCGGAAAGAAGCTCGAACCAGCCATCGGCGTCTTCGATGACCAAGATCCTGGCCCCGCAATCGGCCAGGATCAAGGCGAGGTTTTGCGGGGAATCCGGGGGATATAGCGGCACCACGACAAGGCCCAGCGACAAGGCCGCCTGATCGACGGCGACCCAGGTGGGGGAGTTCTTGAGCATGATGGCCACGCGCTCGCCGGGGATGACGCCTTCGGCCGCCAGGCGGTCCTGCCATTCGGTGACCTGTTCGCCTGCTTGGGACCACGTGAGGCGCGTCCAGGTGCGGCTGGCGTCGTCATACGCCTGGTAGGCGAGGCCATGGGGAGTGCGTCGCCGGCGGCAGGCGAACAGGCCATGCAAGGTCGCGGCCTCATCCGGGGGGATCACGTCGGCATCATGCTTCAAAGCGGGCTTCCTTGGCGGATGTTCCATGAGCGAGCGAGGGAGCATGGCTCTTGCAGCCTTCGCCTATTATATGCTGATCGGCAGGCTCCTGTGCCTGCCTTGCGGCGGCGCGCGCAACGGGAGTTTGACGGCTGCGCTGTCGAATCTATAGTGAAGTCTGCGGAACGGGGGAAGGACGATGGTGAGACCAGACTACCAGGGCGGCAGCCTCATCAATCTGATGAGTTCTGTTCTTGCGGCGTATGGTGCCGAGGCCTCGGGCTATCCCTTGTTGCGCAGCCTCGCGCCCGATCGGCTCGAACGGGCGAAGGCGGTGGTCTTGCTGGTCGTCGATGGGCTGGGGTACGAGTATCTCGCCCGCCGCCATTCGGGCAGTCGCCTGGCCCGTGGCCTGCATGGGCGCATCACATCGACATTTCCGTCGACGACAACCACTGCCATCACCACCTTCCTTACGGGGCTCGCGCCTCAGCAGCATGCGCTGACCGGCTGGAACACCTATTTCAAGGAGATCGGCTGCATCGCCACGGTGCTCCCCTTCCGACCTCGTTTTGGCGGCAGTTCCCTGAAGGCGAGCGGGATTCAGCCCAATGCCCTGTTCGGGCATACGCCTGTGTTCGACCGCCTGCCGGTCGCCTCGTACGTCGTGTCCCCGGAAAAGATCGTCCACTCCGATTTCAATGTCGCATACGCGGGGCGCGCGATCCGGGTGGGGTATCGGGAGGTGGCGGGCATGTTCGAGCGGATCGGCGATGTCATTCGGCAAAACGCGGCGCGCAAGTATATTTACGCCTACTATCCCGACATCGACGCGGCGGCCCACGAGCATGGGATTCATGCGCCGGCGGTGGCGCGCCTGTTCGAGGGGCTGGACGATGCCTTTACACGATTCGTCACCGCCGTCGCGGGTACGGGCACGCTGGTCATCGTGACCGCGGATCACGGGCATATCGAATCCGGTCCGGGGAAGCTACTGGACCTTGCCGATCATCCCGTGCTGGCCAATACGCTCGTCATGCCGCTGTGCGGCGAGCGGCGTGTCGCCTATTGTTATGTGCGGCCGCAAGCGCGGGCCGATTTCGAGCGCTACGTCGATACCGCGCTGGCGCCTTATGCGCTGGCGTTCAAGAGCGAGGAGTTGGTGGCGGAAGCCTATTACGGCCTGGGTGCGCCGCACCCGCGGTTGCGCGAGCGCATCGGCGACTACACGTTGATCATGAAGCGCGATTACGCCATTCAGGATCGGTTGCTGGGAGAGACGCCGCGCATGCAGATGGGTGTGCACGGCGGTGTTAGCGAAGCGGAAATGTTTGTGCCGCTCGTCGTCGTGGAATGCTGAGCCGCAGTCCCGCCGGTCATGCAAGAGGGGCAGCATTCATGAAGCTGCCGAGTTCTCGGGTGTCGCGGCGCAGACGCTGCGGCGCGATGACTTGGCGCGGCTGCGGCCTGATCAATGGCAGGCGCCGGAATCGGCGCGTCGCACCATCGCCTACGCTCGCGTACCCGTCGCGATCAGCATTACGGCAGATGCGTGGAGCCCCCATGCACCTGGAAACCGTTTCTCCCCTGCCGCTTGGCAAGGTACATGGCCGAGTCGGCCTGCCTGAGCAGGCGATCGAGGTCGGGCGCGCCGCCGGAAGGGTACGTGGCAATTCCGACGCTGGCGCTGATGCGCACTTCATGCTGGCCATAACCCTCAATCCGAAACGGATGGGCGAGCGCCTCAACCATTTTCCCGGCGACCAGTGCGACGTCCTGATCACTTGAGAATCCTTCGAGAAGGACGACGAATTCGTCGCCACCCACGCGCGACACGGTGTCTTCGTCACGCACGCAAGCAGAAAGCCGTGCCGCGACGATGCGCAGCACGGTGTCTCCGGCTTCGTGCCCCAGGCGGTCGTTCACCTCTTTGAAGTGATCAATGTCTATATACAGGATGGCGAGCATTCTTCGGTCGCGCGCCGCACGCCTTAGCGCCTGATTGGCGCGGTCCCTGAAGAGGGCGCGACTGGGAAGTCCGGTCAAATCGTCGTAATTGGCCAAACGGGCGAGTCGCGCTTCGGCATGCTTGCGTTGCGTGATGTCACGCACGACGCTCACGAATAATCGCTTCTCGCCAATGCGGGCGATGCTCGTCGTAAGTTCCACCGGAAATACCGCCCCGTCGCGGTCGACGCCCTCCGCTTCACGCGGACGGGCATCGACAGGGTGGCACGTGGCGGCGCAAGCGGGGCGATTGCCATGGCCCTCGGGCGCGTCCTCCCTCAAGGACGCGATCAGCATCGACACGTTCTTTCCCTTGAGTTCGCGGGTCCGGTAGCCGAAGATTGCCGCCGCCGCGGGATTGACGAACAGGATGCGCCCCTGAGCATCCGTCACTACCACACCTTCCAGCATGTGTTTCAGCACCGCCCGCGCGCGCCCGGCTCGGTCCCCCCTGCGTGCAGACGCGCGGCGCCGCCGACGGGAAGGCCACAGCAGGGCCAGCAGCACGGTCGCGGCGGAAATGACGGTCGCGCTCGCCATGGCGGCGTGATTGGCGAGGCCCATCGACGGGGCGATTCGGCTGCTCCCAGGGATGCTCAACCCAGGTATCGGGCGCATGTGGATGTAATGCGTGCCGCTCACGGCGAGGAGGCAGAGCGCCGACCGCGCGCCCCGAAGGAAGTCTCCCCGGGCCACAGCGGTCGATCCCTCGGGTCGGTGCCTGCTCACGCGCTCCTTTCCTGGTTGGCCTGTTGAGAAAGGTACCGGTCTTCCCCGGCTGCCAGCGGATTACGCCGCACGCCTCTTGCGACGGCAAGGCTGCCTTCCGCCGGCGTTCCCCCAACATTGCCTTGTCCGGGGAGCGCCCCGACACGCGGCGTGTCGGCCGGCAGGTTGCGGCTGGCGCCCGTGGCTTAGCGCGGCCCTGAACTTCGGGTCCGAGCAACCGGCGCGCTGCGTCTGGCCAACCTGGCCTTCAGTTCTTTCAGGCGCCGCGCTACCGCGCGGGGGGGGGCGTTGACCGTAAGCCTCGTCGCGACGACGACCGGGCATTGCCGACGACCTCCCTCCGAGGCAGGCGCACTCACGCAGGCATGTGTGCCCAGCCGAGGGGCTGCGGCCCCTGCCGAAACGGGCGGCGCGGACGGCAGGAAAGCGTCCGAGGGGGCAATATGTGCCTCTTCGATTCCATTCGCCTGGCGGGCTCACGAAATTTTCGCATGAATGATTGTTCATGACAAATGGATTATCCCGGTCCAGGGAAATTCTCGATTGCCTGCCCCAGGCGACGCTGGGCGTGGGCAGGTTCTTAGGGCAGGCCCCCGCGGCATGGGAACCGCCGGCAAGATGGGCGCGGGCAGCCGTTGTGCGCGGTTCGCGTGCCCCGGCTCCGAAGTGATCATCGGCCGAGCGCGGGTGGCAACCGCCGACGAGTGGCTGCCGGTCGTATCTTCTGAACCTCGCCAGGGTGCAAGGCAAGGATGCCCTAAAGGCGAGCTGCGGCTGGGTCTTCGGGAAAGCGTGCGACGGCATCCTTCACGCCCCGACTCGCGCCTGGCCGGGGTCAAGCCCCGGGCCAGGCGTGAAGGGCGCCGGGCGAACGCATCAGACACGGCGCTTGCCGGCAAAGCCTACGAGACCCACGATCCCGGAGCCCAGCAACCACAAAGCCGGCGGGAGCGGCACCGTCGTGAGGGTCACGTTTCCATCGCCGGCAAGCAGCAGGTCATTGCTGCTCACCGCGTGGCCGTCGACCGAGGTTATGCCGCTGAGGAAGGAGGTGCTGCCGGCGCCCGGCGCTTGCAGGGTGAACACAGAGGTTCCGCCCAGAATGCCCGGAGAATACACGTTCCCGGCATAGTGGGTGGCCTGGAAGTCCAGCTTGGTGACCCCCAACCCGGTGTCGCTGAACGTCCCATTGCCGCCGACAATGTTCCCGCTAAAGAGTTGTGATCCGTCGGTGAAACCGGAATCCGTGCTGAAATTATAGTCGGGCGCACCGATGTACATGGCCGCGTTGCCGCCGGTCAGCGTGAAGCTCGTCACGCCGCCGCTGATGCCGTCGATATGTTCGGAGAAGTTGCCTGCGATGGTGAGCTCATAGCCGGGACCGGAGCCCGTTGTGTTGAGGTTCGGCGCCGCCACGGTACTGCCGTTCGGGGCCAGATGGGCCCCCGTGTAAGCCTCAAAAATGCCCGTCAGATTCGAGCCCGTCGAGGCCGATTGTGCCCCTTCCAGCAAGACGGGACCGGGTGCGAAGTCATACGCGTTGAATCCGGAGACGGTATCGGCGCCGGCGTAGAGGTTGCCGTAGGTCGCCGCGAAGGTCGTGATGGTGGCCGCGTGGGCGGATACTGCGACCGCCAGCCCGGCGCCCGTCAGCAGTGCCTTGATGCTCGGGTTCATGGTGTGTGCTCCTGTGAATGTTTGGCGGGGGCAACCCGCCCCGGAATGGACCGGCACTGGCGTTCCACCGCCTCGTGGCGGCGAGGTCCAGTGAAAGACGTTACAAAGGTCCCGCCGAAATTTGCCATCCTCCGCTTCTTTGCCATGTGTTGAAGCGGATTCCGAGTCCCCCTCGGGCGCTGCGTAACGACGCCTGCGCAGATTTGGTTTATAGAGGCCGGCAGGGTGCCTTCAGACTCTTGTAGCAAGAAGTGTTCCGCAGCAGTGATCTCGCTGTTTCTTAGGACGTATCGCCTGCGAGTGCGTTTACGCGAGGCTCGATATGTAAAGTCGCCCGACGGATTCGGTATGGGCCGGGGGGCGGCGGGTGCCGGGGCACGCGGTTCCGATGCCGACCTTTACCGTCGAAAAGAGGGATCGGCGTCCGCAGGCCGAGCAGCCCGTAGAACATGTCGGGCGCCCGAGAGGGCTCCCGGCGGGACCATCGCCCCTGTAGCGAAGGGGGGGCGAGACCCGGGGGACATCCCCTTTGCGTGGGGGAACCTCAGAGCCCGCAGCACGATCGCCTCGGGGGAGGCACACTTGCCGGGTCCCAAAGCCGCTGGCGGCAGCCGCCAGGGCTGTCGGATGTCTTTACATCCGACGTCTTGCGCCGCCCTCCCTGCCCATCTTTCCCCGTTCACCGGGAAAGTCGCCGCCATCGAGCGCGCCTTCCTCGGCGACTCGCGGTGCGGCGCTGGGAGCTGACGAATGGCGGTGTGCCACGAACGCCAAGAATCGCTTGTCGCGAAGGCTGCGCTTCTTGCCAGTGGGCGATGCGCTTCTCGGCACGGCGGTGCGGGGCCCGCAGGTCGACCTGCGGGCCCCATCGTCACCGTTGGGCATGCGGTGCTTTGACCGTTTTCCTATGCCTTTTCGTGCGCGAGGCTTGGGTAGTCGGTATACCCTACGGCGGGATCCGGCATGCCGTATCCATAAAATGTTTCGGCATGCCAGGGGTTGAGCGGCGTATTCTGTTTCAGGCGGCGCGGCAGATCGGGGTTGGCGATGAAGTCCTTGCCAAAGGCGACCGCGTCGGCATGCCCCGCATTAAGCACCTGCTGAGCGGTTTCCAGGGTGAATCCCTCGTTTGCGATCAGCACGCCCGCGAATCGCTTCCTGAGCGCCGGACTGATGCTGTCGCCCGCCAGCTTTTCCCGCGTGAAGATGAAGGCGATGCCTCGTTTCCCGAGTTCTTCGGCGACGTAGCCGAAGGTCGCCAGACGGTTCGAGTCCCCCATGGAGTGCGCATCGCCCCGCGGCGCAAGGTGCATGCCCACCCGGGCTGCCCCCCATACGGACACGACCGCATCCGTCACCTCGAGCAGGAGTCTTGCCCGATTCTGGAGGGCGCCCCCATAGGCATCGGTGCGTTTGTTGGTGCTATCCTGCAGAAACTGATCGAGCAGGTAGCCATTCGCGCCATGCACTTCGACGCCGTCGAACCCCGCGTGCTTCGCATTCTCCGCACCCTTCCGATAGGCCTCGACGATCCCCGGGATCTCCGAGAGCGCCAGTGCCCTCGGCACCACATAGGGAACCTGGGGTCGCAGCAGGCTCACATGGCCTTCCGGCGGAATGGCGCTGGGGGCGACCGGCAAGTCGCCCCCGAGGTATGAAGGATGGGATACCCTGCCGACATGCCACAACTGCAGGAATATGCGTCCCCCCTTCGCATGAACCGCTTGGGTCACCTGTTTCCATCCCGCAATCTGATCATCCGACCAGATTCCAGGCGTATCCGGATAGCCGACCCCCTTGGGGGTAACCGACGTCGCCTCGCTCAGGATGAGCCCGGCGCCGGCGCGCTGCGCATAATATTCCGCCATCAACGGGTTTGGAACCCTCCCTGCGCTCGCGCGGCAGCGCGTCAAGGGCGCCATGATGACGCGGTTGGGGAGTGTTATCGCGCCGAGTCGCAGCGGATCAAACAAACTGCTCATGCCATGCTGTTCCTAAAAAGTTGCGCATATCTGCGCATGGGATTTATCCGCAGTCGGTTGACGCACTTTCGTGCCCAACTCGACCCTCTTGACGCTCAGTTGCGCCGGAGAACGAGCAAGCAGGATTCGACGCACTTCCTGGTAGGGAGTGAAGCGAGAAATCTCG
>JAJYKK010000025.1 GCA_021788645.1 Pseudomonadota bacterium | reverse complement strand
GCGTCGAATCCTGCTTGCTCGTTCTCCGGCGCAACTGAGCGTCAAGAGGGTCGAGTTGGGCACGAAAGTGCGTCAACCGACTGCGGATAAATCCGATGCGCAGATATGCGCAACTTTTTAGGAACAGACGACCCACTGAACGCCAGCCTTATCGGGGTTGCATCCCTCGTTGCGCCCCCGGCGGCGTGCGTTCGGCCATCAGCGGCCGCATGGCGGCGAGCAGATTCGCGAACAGCTGCGGATTTTGCGCCTCGAGCTGCGCAAGCATCATTTTCATGTGCTGACGCTGCGTCGGCATCGCGAAACATGCCGGGCAATTCTCATAGATCACGGGCAGCCCGGCGTTCCTGGCGAAGTCCCGGGTCACGCGCTCGCGCACATAGACGAGCGGGCGAATGATCCGCAGGTCGCCGGCATCGCTCACATAGTGCGCCTTCATGGTCTTGAGCCGCCCCCCGAAGAAGGCCGACATGAGGAAGCTCTCCGCGAGGTCGTCCAGATGCTGGGCGAGCGCGAGCACGTTGTAGCCCTGCTCGCGCGCGACCCGATACATCACGCCGCGGCGCATGCGCGCGCAGTAGGCGCAGAAGGAATCGCCCGCCATATGGGTGCGCGCCTCCTCCACGATGGCTTGGCTCGCATAGTGGTAGGGTATGCCGAGAGCCGCCATGTAGTTCTTGAGGGGCGAGGGATCATAGTCCGGCGAGCGGGGATCGACGGTCACCGCGCCCAGTTCGAAGGGGACGGGCGCGCGCCTCCGGAGGCTCGCCAGCACGTGCAGCGCCGAGAGACTGTCCTTGCCGCCGGAAAGTCCCAGCAGCACACGGTCGCCCGGCGCGATCATGGCGTAGTCGCCGATCGCGCGACCGGCCGCGGCGATCAGCGATTTTGGCGGCTTAACGAGGCCCATGGGTCACAGCTTGATCGAGCGTCCCCCGTCGACGGCGAGAATCTGTCCCGTGACGTAGGGCGCATCCTGGATGAGGAACCTGACCGCCTTGGCGATGTCCTCCGGCTCCCCGCAGCGCTTCAGGATCGTGTGGGAGACGATGCGCGCGCGGGAAACCTCGTCGAAGGAATCGCCCTCCGGCCACAGAATCGGGCCGGGCGACACCGCATTGACGCGCACCTCGGGCCCGAGTTCGCGCGCCAGCGACTTGGTGAGGGAGACGAGGCCCGCCTTGCCGATGCTGTAGACCACATAGCTCTTCATCGGCCGTTCGGCATGGATATCCGTGATGTTGACGATGGCCCCTCTGGTCTTGCGCAGCTCCTGCGCCGCCGCCTGGGAGAGAAACAACGGCGCCTTGAGGTTGGTGCCGATCAGGTCCTCCCAGTCGCGGGCGGCAATCTCGCCGACGGCCGTGGGAAAGAAACTGGATGCGTTGTTGATGAGCACGTCCAGCCGGCCGAAGCAATTGACCGTCTCCTCGACCAGCTTGGGCAGCGCGGCGACGTTGAGGAGATCGCCTTGCACCAGGGCGCAGGAACCCGCCCGGCGCTCGTTGAGCTCGCCCTGCAAGGCGCGGGCTTGCGCCACCGACGAGCGATAGTGCACCATGAGATTGGCGCCCGTCTCGTGCAGAAGACGGCAGATCGCCGCCCCGACGCGCTTCGCGCCCCCCGTGATAAGGACAGTTTTGCCCTGCATTGGCTTCTCCGATATAGTGTTCCCGCACCCCGTGTCATGCACCTGCCCAATTTAGCACAGCCGTCATGCCCGAACTACCCACCCCGGAACCCGACGCCCTCGCGCACAGCGCGAGGCTCATTCGCACCCTCGCGGCGGAGATCCAGCGCTCGGGCGGCTGGCTCTCGTTCGCCCGCTTCATGGAAATGGCACTCTACCATCCGGGCCAAGGCTACTACAGCGCCGGGGCGACCAAATTCGGCGCGGCGGGCGATTTCGTCACCGCCCCGGAACTCAGTCCGTTCTTCGGGCGCGCCCTCGCGGCGCAAGTCGCCCAGGTGCTGCGCGAGACGGGCGGCGATGTCCTGGAGATCGGGCCGGGGTCGGGCCAACTCGCCGCGGACTGCCTGCTCGAGCTCGAGCGGCTGGGGCGGCTGCCCGCGCGCTATCGGCTCCTGGAGCTGAGCGGCGAGCTCAAGGCCCGGCAACGCCAGACGTTGGCCTCGCGCGTCCCGCATCTGCTCGAGCGCATTCGCTGGGAGGACGCCCTGCCGGAACGCTTCCAGGGTGTCGTCATCGGCAACGAAGTCCTTGACGCCATGCCGGTCCATCTCGTGCTCTGGCAGGAAGGCGGACTCGCGGAGCAGGGGGTGGGCCTGTCCGACGGTCAATTCTCGTGGCGATGCCGCCCGCTGGAATCAGGCCCCCTGTTCGAGGCGGCCGCTCCCTTGCGCCTCTCCCCCGGTTACCTCAGCGAGATCGGACTCGCCGCACAGGGCTTCGTCGAAACCCTTGGGTCGCGTCTGGCCCAGGGGCTCGTCCTCCTCATCGACTATGGCTTCGGCCGCCGTGAATACTACCATCCGCAGCGGGCGCAAGGGACGCTGATGTGCCATTACCGCCACCTCGCCCATGCCGACCCCTTTCATTGTCCCGGCCTGCAGGACATCACCGCGCATGTGGAGTTCAGCGCGCTCGCCGAGGCGGGAGTACGCGCCGGACTGACGCTGCACGGCTACACCACGCAGGCGAGCTTCCTCATCGGCTGCGGCCTCATCGACCTCTTGAGCCGCCTGTCCCCGGAGGATCACGCCCATTATCTGCCGGCGGCGCAACAGGTCCAGCGGCTCACCAGCCCGGCGGAGATGGGCGAACTCTTCAAAGTGATCGCACTCACGCGAAGACTCGACATCCCGCTGATCGGCTTTTCGGGTCGCGACATGCGTCGCCTGCTCTGAGGCCGCCGAGCAGCCGTCGCACAAAGTCGCTAGACTGACAGCAAAGGCTCATCCGAAGGAGGCTCGCCATGCGTGCGATGGTGCTCGATGCCCCGCGGCAGCCCCTGCGCGAAGCCGACCTCCCCATCCCGAGGCCGGGACCGCGCGAGGTGCTCATCCGGGTGGAGGCCTGCGGCGTCTGCCGCACGGACCTGCACATCGCCGACGGCGATCTGGTCCCTCCCCGCCTGCCCCTTGTTCTCGGCCACGAGATCGTCGGCACGATCGTGCAAGCCGGCGCTGCGGCGCACCGCTTCGCGGTGGGCCGCAGCGTGGGCGTGCCCTGGCTCGCGCACACCTGCGGGACCTGCCCCTACTGCCTGTCCGGCCGCGAGAACCTGTGCGAGGCGGCGCGCTTCACGGGGTTCAGCGTCGATGGGGGCTACGCCGAATATACCGTCGCCGACGAGCGCTACTGCCTCGCCCTGCCGCCCCCGTTTCGCGGCCCGGCGGCCGCTCCGCTGCTGTGCGCGGGACTCATCGGCTACCGCGCCCTGTCGTTCACGGCCGGGGCGGCCAGGCTCGGGCTATACGGCTTCGGCGCCTCCGCCCATCTGGTGACCCAGTTCGCCCGCCACCAAGGGCGCGAGATCTACGCCTTCACCCGCCCGAACGACACCGCCAAGCAGGCCTTTGCGCGCGGCCTCGGCGCGCACTGGGCAGGCGGCTCCGACGAACCGGCCCCTGCCGCGCTCGATGCCGCCATCATCTTCGCCTCGAGCGGCAAACTGGTCCCGACAGCGCTAGAAGGCCTCGCCAAGGGCGGCACCGTGGTGTGCGCAGGCATCCACATGAGCGACATCCCCTCCTTTCCGTACCGCATCCTTTGGGGTGAAAGAAGCATCCGCTCGGTGGCGAATCTCACCCGAAAGGACGGCATCGAGTTCTTCACGGCCGCCGCCCGGGTACCGGTCGCGGCCAAGATCACGTCGTTTGCGCTCACGCGCGCCAACGAGGCGCTCGAGCGCGTGCGCAAGGGGGAGACGAGCGGCGCGGTCGTTTTGGTGATGGCTGACGGACGGGGCGGGGCGCCTGCGCCAAAGAAGAAATAGGTCAGGAGAATCGCCGCCGCCATGCCCGCCAGATCGGCGCCCAGCGCGCAGACCACGGCATGGCGCCCTTTCTTGAGGCCGGCGGCCCCGAGATAGACGGCGAGCACATAGAAGGTGGTCTCGGTGCTGCCCTGGACGACGCACGCCAGCCGCCCGGCGAAGGAATCTGCGCCATGCACCCGCATGGTGTCGATCATCATGGCGCGCGCCGCACTGCCGCTCAACGGCTTGAGGAACGCGGTCGGCAGCCCGGCGACGAAGCGCGTATCGAGCCCCAGGCCCAGCGCGGCGCCGCGAATCCCCGAGAGCACCCAGTGCAAGGCACCGCTCGCGCGGAACACCCCGACGGCCACCAGCATGGCCACGAGGTAGGGCACGATGGCGATGGCCGTCGCGAACCCCTCCTTCGCGCCATCGATGAACGCTTCGTAGACGTTGACGCCCTTGAGGGCCGCGCCGGCGATGAAGGCGATGATCAGCGAGAACAGCAGGATGTCGCTCACCAGCGCCGACTGGCGGGCCATCTCGGCCGGGGCGAGATGGCCGAAATAATAGACCATCGCCCCGACGACGAGCCCCAGGCCCGCCAGATAGGCAAAAATCACGCGATCGAAGAGGTTGATGCGCTGGTAGGCGGAGACCAGGGCCAGCCCCACCATCATGGAGACATAGGTGGCGAGAAGAATGGGCACGAACACGTCGGTCGGATCGCGCGCGCCCATCTGCGCCCGATAAGTGAACACGGTGATCGGCAGCAGCGTGACCGAGGAGGCCGTCTTCACCAGAAACAGAATCTGGGCATTGCTCGCCTCGACCGCCGAAGCATTGAGGGTCTGCAGCGCCTGCATCGCCTTGAGCCCGATCGGCGTGGCGGCATTGTCGAGCCCCAGCATGTTGGCGGCGATGTTCATGGTCATCGCCCCGAGCGCCGGGTGCCCCTCGGGCACCTCGCGGAAGAGCCGTCGGAAGAGCGGATTCAGGATGCGCGTGAGCAGCGCCAGGAAGCCCGCACGTTCGGCCACGCGCAGGAGCCCCAGCCAGAAGGTCATCACGCCCACGAGGCCCAATGCGACCTGAAAGGCGGTCTTCGAGCTCGCAAAGGTCGCGTTCATCATGGCGACGAAGGTTTGCGGATCGCCCAGAAGCAGGAGCTTTCCGAGCCCCACCAGGGCTGCGACGAGGAAGAAGCCGATCCACAGTGCGTTGAGCAAGATGAGCGACGCCTAGCGAGCGTTGGTCGCCCCGGGACGCCGGGGCAAGGCCATCATAGGCAACCGCCCCCCGACGCGTCAACTGCAGGGCGGGGGGACGTCCGCCGCGCGGAGCGCGCCTTCTCAGGGGGAAGCGCAGGCGCTATGATGACAGGATCTCCGGTCTTCGCGAACCTCCCCGCGCCATGGCCAAATGGCTTGTTACCCTGGGCATCCTCCTCGTGGCCGCAGGCCTCCTCTGGCCGCTCCTCATGCGCCTCGGCCTGGGGCACCTGCCCGGCGACATCCGCATCGAACGCAAGGGGTTCTCGTTCTATTTCCCGCTGACCAGCGGCATCATCGTCTCGCTGCTGCTCTCTCTCATCCTGTGGTTCTTCCGCCGCTAGCGCGGGCGGCAGGGCGCTTCATGGACTAAACTGACAGTGTGCCTCGAGCGGCGCGCGGAGGGTTCATGCCACGGGACTTGCCCATCGGGAACGGCACGCTGCTCGCCGCTTTCGACTTCGACTACCAGCTCCGGGATCTCTACTTCCCGCGGGTCGGCAAGGAAAACCATGCCTTGGGACACCCCTGGCGCCTGGGCGTCTGGGTCAACGGACGGTTCTCGTGGGTCGGCCGGGCCGAATGGACCCTCTCGCTCGCCTATGTTCCCGACGCCCTCGTGACCCAGGTGCGCGCCGTGCATCCGCTGCTGGGCCTCACGCTGGAATGCCGCGATGCGGTGGATTACGAGAGCGACATCCTGATCCGGCACATGCGCGTGCGCAACACGGGCCATACGCCGGCCGAGGTGAAGATCTTCTTCCACGCCGATCTCAACGTGCTCGAGAACGAGACGGGCGATACGGTCTTCTTCGATCCCAAGAACGATTGCCTGATCCATTACAAGGGCCCGCGGTACTTCCTCATGGGCTGCGCGACGCCGCACAGCCTGGGCGTCACGGAATATGCCACCGGCTCGAAGCGGTCGCACGGCCGCGAGGGCACTTGGCGCGATGCCGAGGACGGCATGCTCGGCCGCAACCCCATCGCCCAAGGCGCGGTCGATTCTGTCATCGGCGTGCCGCTGTCCATCGCCCCGGGCGACGAAGAGACCTGCCACTACTGGCTTGCCGCCGGCAGGAGCTACAGCGAGGTCGAAGCGCTGCACCGCTCCGTCGCCCGCCTCACCCCCGAACACCTGATCGAACGCAACGTCGATTACTGGCGCCGCTGGCTGTCCTCCAGCCGCACCCAGTTTCATGACCTGCCGCCCCGCGTGGTGGAGTGCTACAAATCCAGCCTGCTCATTTTGCGCACCCAGATCGACAACGGGGGCGCCGTCATCGCCGCCAACGACACCGACATCCTGCAGTTCAACCAGGACACCTACAGCTACATGTGGCCCCGCGACGGGGCCGTTGCGGCGCGCGCGCTGGATCGGGCGGGCTATGGCGCGCTGGCCGCCCGTTTCCTGAAATTCTGCACCCAGGACGTGCTCGCCTTCAATTACTCGGCCAACGTCCTGTCGGAAAGCGGATTCCTGATGCACAAGTACAACCCGGACGGATCAGTCGGCAGCTCGTGGCAACCCTGGATCTGGCAAAACGAGATGCAGCTGCCCATCCAGGAGGACGAGACGGCCCTCGTCATCTGGGCGATCTGGCACCACTACGTGCAGCACCGGGACATCGCGGCGGTGCGCCCATTCTACGCGCCGTTCGTCCAGCAGGCGGCCGACTTCCTGCTGAGCTTCCGCGACGAGAAGACCGGGCTGCCCTCTCCGTCGTTCGACCTGTGGGAGGAGCGCCGCGGCATCTTCGCCTATACCGTGGCCGCCGTCGTTGCCGGCCTGAGCTGCGCGGCCCAGCTCGCCGAACTGTTCCAGGAAGATGAGCGCGCCCAGGCCTACCTGACCGGGGCCTCGGAAGTGAAGCTCGCGCTCGAGCGCCATCTCTACTGCCCCCATACCGGGCGTTTCGCGCGCGGCATCGTGTTCGAAGGCAGCACCCAGCGGCGCGACGAAACCCTGGATGCAAGCCTGCTTTGGCTCGTGGCGCTGGGCGGCTTCGATCCCGGGGACAGCCGCATCGCGGCCACGGTACACGCCATCGGCCAGCGCCTGTGGGTGAAGGGCCGCATCGGGGGGCTGGCGCGCTACGAGAATGACCTTTACCAGCGTGCCGGCGGCGCGGACGGTCCCGGCAATCCGTGGGTGCTGTGTACCTTGTGGCTCGCACAGCATCGAATCCGCTGCGCGCGGGACAGGGAAGCCCTCAGGCAGGCCATTCCCCTCATCGCCTGGGCGGCGAGCCGCGCACTGCCCTCCGGCGTGCTGCCCGAGCAGGTTCATCCCGACACGGGCGAGTTCCTTTCGGTATCGCCCCTGAGCTGGAGCCATGCGACGCTGGTCGCCACGGTGCTCGATTACCTCGAGCAGTTCGAATCCCTGGACCATGCCCGAAGCCACCGCCGTCCCGAGGGCGACCGGCTCCGGCGCGGAGTCGACACCCGTTGAATGCGCCGCCCGCCCCCATCGCCGAACGCCATTTCAGCGAAGACGAATGCCGGCTTCGGCTCGCCTACCTCGACTTCAGCGCGCGCGATGCGGCGCTCCTTCGCGAGCTCGATGCGGTGTTTCTGCCGCATCTGGACGGCATCGCGGAGGCGTTCTACCAGTATCTCCTGGGGTTCGAGGCGACGCGCCACGCGCTTAAGGACGAGGCCACGGTGGGGCGGCTCAAGGAGACGCAAAAGGCCTATCTGAGGCAATCGCTGCAAGGGCCCTACGATGCGGCCTACTTCGAGCGGCGCTGGAGAATCGGCCACATTCATCACGTCATCCATCTCGAGCCCCAATGGTTCGTTGGCGCCTTCCAGCTCTACCATCGCCTGCTGTTTCCCCTGATCGCGGCGCACGATCGCGATGATGCGCAGGCCCTGACGCAGCACATTCTCGCCCTGGACAAGATCATGACCATCGACATGACCGTGGGGCTGGAAAGCTACTGGAGCTACTATATCGAGACGATGCGCGAAATCAGCCATCTGAACGGGCAGCTCAAGCAGGCGAGCGAGGCGAAGAATCAGTTTCTCGCCAACATGTCGCACGAGTTTCGCACGCCGCTCAATGCCATCCTGGGCTTCACGGAAGTGCTGCAGGACAACATCGCCGGACCGCTCAACGATGAACAGCGCGAATATCTGGGCGATATCCACAGCGCCGGGCGGTTGCTGTTGCGGCTCATCAACGACGCGCTCGACATCGCCAAAGTCGAGGCCGGGCACCTGGAGCTTTTCTACGAGACCTTCCCGGTCGCGCGGGCGATCCGCGACGCGGTGACCGCGCTGAGCTCGGCCGCCGACGAGAAAGGCCTCTGGATCAGGCTCGACATCGACCCGAACCTGGGGGTGATCACGGCAGACCAGATCCGCTTCCGGCAAATCCTCTACAATCTGCTGTCCAACGCCGTAAAGTTCACCGACCGCGGCGGCATCGCGCTGGGGGCGCGGATCGAGGACGGCACGGTGCATTTGAGCGTGACGGATACCGGGATCGGCATCCGCCCCGACGACCTGCCGAAGATCTTCCAGCAATTCAGCCGGCTGGACGGCGGCTCGGGACGGCCGCACGACGGCTCCGGGCTCGGGCTCGCCCTCACCAAGAATCTCGTCGAGGCCCATGGCGGTCGCATATGGCTCGACAGCCGTTGGCAGGAAGGCAGCATCTTCCACGTCGTATTGCCGCTCGCGCCCCCCGAGACGGCCACCACGCCGCAGCGAGGCACCCGTCCGTGAACCTGCCCGCGCCCAAGACCGTGCTGGTGGTCGACGACGACCCGCAGGCCGCCAAGCTCCTGTCCTTGTACCTGACGCGGGCCGGCTACCAGGTGGTGCTGTCCGGCAGCGGCGAGGACGCCCTCGCGCAGGCCGCCGCGCTCCGGCCGGACGCCATCACCCTCGATCTTCTCCTGCCCGGGGAGAGCGGCTGGCAGGTACTGCACGCGCTCAAGGCGAGCCACCAAACCGAGGGAATTCCCGTCGTCATCGTCTCCGTGCTCGACCGGCAAGGCTTGGGGTTTCGCCTGGGCGCCGCCGAGCATCTCGTCAAACCGGTTCGCCCCGACGTGCTGCTCGGCACGCTCGCACGCTGCGTCCGCGCCCAGGCGCGCGAGCGTGTCGTGATCGTGACGGACGCAGGCGCGCCGCTCGATACCATCGGCGAGGCGCTCGCGCGCGCCGGCTTCGACGTGGGTGAAGCCGCAAGCCTTGGCGAGGCGCTGGAAGACCGCGAAGGCAGCCGCCCCACGCTCATTGTCGTGACGGACGCCAGCTTTCGCAGCGCAGAGGCCGATTGGAAGCGGCTGAAGACGCATGGCGAGGCCACCTGCATGGTACTGGTTCGCGGCGATGCGCCGAAGCAGGAGAACCGCCGGCTGGAGTCGATGGCGCATGCCGTCCTGGTGGCCCCCTCCTCCGAGGCGGAACTGCTCGCGCTGATCGGCGCCTTCTTCGAAACGCCCCATTGAAGGCACCCGCCCCATGCCATGGAAACACGCCCGCTTCCCATGCGCCTCGTCGACGACGAGGCCGGCGGCCGCAAGCGCATTCATGCATCAGGCCTCGAGCGATGCGCGGACGCCGAACTCGCCAAGCCGATCGATTCCCGCACGTGCGTCCGCGCGCCTCGCCACGCCCGTGCGCAACCCTCAAGGACACGCCCATGGCTGACGAACCGCCGTTCGCCCCCGCCAAGATCCTCGTGGTCGACGATGCCCCCCAAAACGTCAAGCTCCTGCGCGTGCTGCTGCGCGATGCAGGCTATGCGATCGTGGAGGCCTCCAACGGCCAGGAAGCGCTCGACCGGCTGCGCACGGAACACCCCGACGTGATGATCCTCGATGTGCGCATGCCCGGCATGTCGGGCTATGAGGTCTGCCGGACGGTGCGCCATGATCCGCGCTACGCAGGCCTGCCCATCATCATGGTCACCGCCTTGTCGCTGCCGGAAGAGCGCATCAAGGGCATCGAAGCGGGCGCCACCGACTTCATCACCAAGCCCTTCAGCCGCAAGGAACTGCTGGCGAGGCTGCGGACCACGCTGGCGTTCGCGCAGGCCCGTTGCGGCCTCCTGACCTCGCAGTTGCCCGGCGCGCTGATCCTTGCCACCCCGGACTGGCAGCTCATCCTGATTTCTCCCCTTGCCGCCTCGCTCCTCGACCTCGCGCCGCTCGACGACCGGCGCATCGATGTCGCGCAACTGCTGCGCGCCTATGATGTCGACCTCGCGGCGCTGGACGCGCAAGCGGCGCGGGAACCCTGGAGTTTTTCGCTCACGCCGGCATCGACCGGCATCCGCTTGTCCGCCACCCAGACCACCGTATGCGATGCCGCCGGCCTCGCGGTCTTGCATGTGATCGTGCTGCGCGAAGCCGCCTGACGGGCATCTCCACCAGCCGCCTTCCCCTTCGCCGCGGGTCGAGGGCCGCTCCCCGACTCGCCGCGGACATTGCCCCGAGGAGAGGGAAGCGGCGCGCCTTGGCCGCGCGCCCCGGAAACGACATTGGCATTACCAATGTGTTAACATGCACCCATTGAAGGCGCAGCACGGCGCCGAATCCGGCTCAACCGATGGGCGGGAAGCACTTGCAAGCCGCCATTCGTGCTGGGAAGGGAATGCCCTTACCAGTGCCTCGCGGCCGGCACCGGGTTGGCCCACGCGCCGGCGCGACATTGGGGCCGGTCGGCGGCGGAAGTCGCCGGTTCGCGCGCGATCGGCATCCCCTGTGATAAGATTTGCGCAGCCACACAGGCGGCGCCTGTTCCTGCCTCAGGAGGCCTCACGCGGGACGTCTGCGCCGCCCATAACAAAACACGCATGCATGCGCAGGTTGACTCGGTCCATGCCGACGAACCGGCAGCAGAACGTTGCGGAATGGGGGTGTTCCATGGGGAGCATGACGAAGGCGCTGGCGGAGGGCCGCCGTTCGCCCAGCATTAGCCTGCGCCTGCTGGGCAGACCCAGGATCGTCGTCGACGGCGAGGATCTCACCGCCCGCATCAAGTATCGCAGGGGCTTCGCGCTGCTGGGCTATCTCGCGGCCCACGCCGGCATTTGGCACACCCGGGAAAAGCTGGCCGACCTGCTGTGGCCCGGGCTCGATTCCCATGCCGCCCGCAGCAACCTGCGCCAGGTCCTGAGCAACCTCACCGCCGTCTTCGGGGAGGCGCAATGCCTGCGGCGCGAGGGCGGCGCCATCAGCCTGGCCGCGCTCGCCGATCTGGACATGGACCTCGAGTTGCTCTCCGACGCCACGCTTGCGCGCCTCATCGGCAACGACGCCTCGGCCCGGGCCTGGCGCATCGACGCCGTCGAACCGCTCGTCGATTCGCTCGGAGGCCCCTTCCTGGAAGGCCTTGCCCTGCCGGATGCGCCCGAATTCGAGGACTGGCTCACCTCCAGCCGCGCCTTCTTTCAGCGCAAGACCGTGCTCTTCTTCGAGCGCCTGTGCCAGGCCCAGCATGACGACGGACAGCTGGAGTCCGCCGTGTCCACCGCACGGCGCCTGTTTCTCCTCGACCCGGTGCACGAGGCGCACGCCATCGTGCTCGCGGCCTCCCTCGCCGAACTGGGCGACCACTCCGGCGCCCTGGACGTCCTCGACTCGCTGGAGGAAGCCCTTAGGGCCGAGCTGGACCTTGCCCCGAGCGCAGAGATCGTTCGGTTGCGCGAGGACATCCGCCGGCTGCCCGGCCGCCCGGTGCGGGAACTCGCCCCGCCTGCCCCCGAGATGCGCTGGCTCACGGCGATGTACTGCGACATCGAGCTCAAGCAGGACGACCCCGCCGCAGAGGATCCCGCCTTCATCCCGGCGCTCGGGGCGAGCGTCGCCGCAAGGGGCGGCCGTGTGATGTCCGCCGCGGGGCGCGGGCTGCTGGCGATTTTCGGCCTCGATGAAGGCGTCGAGCGCAGCGCCGAGCGCGCCCTTCTGGCCGCGATCGATATTCGGAAGCAGGTCGGCCGCGGCCGCTGTCCCCGCATCGGCATCGCCACCGGCCAGACGCTGTGCCGCTTCGAACCCTCGTCTCCCCATCTCATGGGAGATCTCCCCGACGTCGCGATGCGGATGGGCTGGACCGCCGAGCCTGGCGAGATCCTCGTCGAGGAAACGGTCGCGTTGCGCGTCGGCGAGCGCTTCCGCTTCGCCGAGGCGGGAGACCGGACATTCCGGGGCATCAGCGGCGTGCACCGGCTGTTCTCCTTGCTGCCCGCCACGGAGGCCGCAGCGCCGTTTCCCGCCTGGCCGAGCCCGTTCGTGGGGCGCCGCGCCGAAACCGCGGCCTTGCGGCAGCTTTGGGCCGACGCCTGCGCAGGGCGCCCTCGCGTGGCGCTCGTGCGCGGCGCGGCGGGGCTGGGCAAGACCCGGCTGGGCGTCGAGCTTTCGCGATGGATCGAAGCACAGGGCGGGCAGGTGCGCCGCATCCCCTGCCGCCTCGAGATCCAGCACCGGCCGCTCGCCCCCATCCTCGACAGCATCGCCCAATACACCGTGGCGCCTGGCGACAGGGAAACGACCAACCGCCGGAAACAGTTCATCGCCTACATGCAGGCACAGTATCCCGACTTCGAGCCCCACCACGAGGCGGTGCTCTCCTCGCTGCTCGAGGGCAGCCCATGCTGCGGGGACGGCGCGCTGCCCAACAAGGACGCCGCGTTCTCCGCCATCCTTGCCCTGATCTCTCGGCGCATCGGCCTCACCCCGACCTTGATCCTCGTGGATGACCTCCATTGGGCCGATCACGCGACCCACGAGCTCATCGCCCTGTTTGCCCGCAGCCTCCAGAACCAACGCGCATTGCTGGTCGTCACCATGCGCCCCGAGGCCGCCCTGGCGCTGCCCGAGGGGACGGCCTCGCTGTTCGACCTCGAACCACTGAGTCCCGCCGAATCGCACACCCTGCTCGCCGCCGCCAATACCGCCGGCACCATTCCCGCGGCCGAATGCGAGCGCATCGCGCTGGCCGGCGGCGGCGTCCCCCTGTTCATCGAACACCTGACACGCTCATGGCTCGAGGGCAGCCATCACCTCCTCCCCATCCACGAGGTGCTGCAGGCAGAGCTCGACGGGCTCGGACCAGACAAGACCGTGCTGCGCACGGCCGCCGTCCTGGGCGCCCAATTCCCGGAGTCCGATCTGCGCCGCCTGGCCCCCAAACAGGATGTCGCACGCGCGCTCGCGAAAGCCCTGGCTTGCGGCCTGATCACGCGCATCACCCCCGCGACCTACGCGTTCCGGCACGCGCTGATCCGGGACGCCGCCTACGAAGGGCTGCCGTACGGCAGCCGCAAGGCCCTGCACGAAGCCGCCGCGCAGCATCTCGAGGCCAAGCCCGACTGTTCGCCCGAGGACATCGCGCGACACCTGAGCGCCGCCCAGAATTGGGCCGCCGCAGCGCCCTGGTGGCTCAAGGCCGGCGAACTGGCCGCAACCGGCGGCTACGCCGCCCATGCCATGGCCTGCTATCAGCAGGCCATCGACGCCCTCACCCACGCCGGCGCCGACGCCCGCGACAACGCCCTCCAAGACGCCCGCATCCGCCTCGGCTTCGCCATCCAGATGGCGCAAGGCTATGGCTCGGAACGCGCGTATCGCGAGTTCAGCGCCGTGGCCGACCAGATCCATGCCGATGACGCCGGAGAAAGCCGGCGCGAGACGCTTTTCCTGGCCTTGAGCGGCCTTTTCATGGGCAGCAGCTCGCAAGGCGTCGTCGAAGGCTTGCGCACCGCGCGCCGGTTGCAGACGCTCGCGCGCACTCCGGCAGAATCGTTGATGGCAAGCTTCGCCCTGGGGAATACGCTGTTCTGGGCCGGGGAGTTCCAGGAGGCCCTGTCGTGGCAACGCCAAGGCATCGCCCTCGCCAGCGGCGTCGCCGCCGCGGAGCGGGGCCGCTATTGCGTCGATGACCCGGTGGTGACCTGCCGCGCCTTCGCCAGTTGGACGCTGTGGTTCCGGGGCGATCCCCAGGCGGCGGTCGAGATGGCCGCCGAGGCGGTAGCCCTGGCCCGGCGCGAGCAGCACGTGCACGCCCTGTGTTTCGCGCTGGTGTTCGCGGCCGGGGTCCACTGGTTCTGCGAAGACGCGCAGCAGGTCGCGACCTTCGCAGGCGAAGGCCTGGAGCTCTCGCGCCGATACGCGTTTCCGCTGTGGGAGGGCGCGAGCGGCCTGTTCCTGGCGTGTGCGCTCGCCTCGAGCGGGAAGTCGTCCGACACCTCGACGGTGTTCGGCGCCGCGACCCTGTTGTCGCGATCCTACCAGGCCGGGATCACGACCTCGCGCTGGATCACCGCGCGGGCGCTGATTGCGCTCGACGCCTGGCGCGAGGCCGAGGAACTGCTGGAAATCAGCGTACGCGAGGCGCATCTGCACGAAGATCAATATTGCCTGCCGGACCTCCTTTGGCTGCAGGGCGAGTGCCTCGCGCGCGACAACCGCCTGCACGAGGCCGTCGACCACTTCTCGCGCGCCCGCGACCTCGCGCGCGCGCAAGGGGCGGCGGGCCTCCTCGCACGTTTCGATGCCGCCGAACAAATCGGACGTCGGGAAGCCCGACATGCCCTGTCGTCCCGCAAGGCCTCATAGCGCACCTGGCCGGCAAGCCGCCCACGGCGGCCGGCGGGCCGTCTTCGCTCTCTTACGATTCTCTCACGCACCGGGTTTACCGTTGCTCCCAAATAAAAGCGTCCATATACGCAAAGCATGGCCCCCCGGTGCGGCGGCGCTCCCGTGTCACGATTTCGACGCGTGGCAGTGCGCCTAGCGGCTTTTGGAGAGAAGCCGCCCACGCACCAGGCGACGCCAGGCAACGGCTGTTTCGCTGCCGGAAGTGGCTCGTGGCAGAGCCCAGACGGCAGCGCGCAGGGGGAAGCCGGCCCTGCGCGCCGATGCCGCAACAATACATAAGATCAAGAAGCTTGGGGTGGGGTAAGGTGAGGTGAGACAACAAGACGTATCCCGTACGGGATTCCTCGACACGAATCAACGCGACCGCCTGTTCTGGCTCATTCAGGAATCGCACGCCATCCAGTCGCACTGGGATTTCCTCGTCTGGATGCAGCTCGGCATCCGGGAATTGCTGCCGCACGACATCCTGATCGCGGCATGGGGCGATTTCCCGGCGGGCGCGCTGCATTTCGACGTCTCGTCGACGATGCTCGGCGTGAGAACCGGCGAGTTTGCGCACCGCCCCGACCTCGTGCCCTTCGCCGTGATGGTGCAGGACCAGTGGCGCCGGCTGGAGCGCAAACCCTTCTCCATTCAGTACGATGGCGCCAGCGAGTGGGATGTCGCGCCGCCCTTCGATAGCCAGCAGACCGGACGCGTCCGTTCCTGCCTCGTGCATGGCATCCACAACAGGCGTGACGGCAGCGATTGTCTGTACATTTTCGTCGACTACACCCACGAGTACGATAAGGAAGCGCGGCTGCTGTGCAATGTGGTGCTGCCGCACGTCGACGTCGCCTTGCGCCGCATCGAGGGCCTCCCCTACGCCCCGCATGGCAGCGCGGCGATCACGGAAGAGAGCCCCCCGCCGGACACATTCGGCATCAGCGGCCGCGAGCAGGAAATCATGCGATGGGTCTGCGTCGGCAAGACCAATCAGGAAATCGGGCTTATCCTGGGAATCAGCCCCAATACCGTCAAGAACCACCTCAAGCGCATCTTCGCAAAGATGAACGTCAGCAATCGGGCGCAGGCGGCGGCGAAGTTCAAGGTGGTCACCACGGCATAGGCGGCACGAGGCGGCCGGTGCGATCTGCGGACCGGTGCAAGGCGTTCCCGCGCGCCCGAACGCGTGGATTCCCCCGCCTTTCGACCCGGCAACGCCGCGCCGCCTCGCGCCGCAGGGCGGCGGCCGGGTGGGCGCAGCCTCGCATGGTGCACACACGATGAACATAATGCCCAGAACCCCTCGCCTTTCCCCGCAAGCACCAGTCTGCGACCCCGCAGGCTCGACCGCCCGCCCACGCGGCGCTCCTGCGGGGCGAAGGGCGTTGCGCTCCGGGGACAGCCGGTGAGACGCGATTCGGTCGCCAAAGGCGGGCTGTCCGTGGCCCTGGCCAGAGCCGTGGGCATGGGGTTCTCCTTCCTGCTCTTCTTGGCGCTTGCGCGCCAGTCCGAGCAGGCGGCCGCCGTCTTCCGGACCCTGGCGGTCTTCCTGTTCATCGCGGAATTCCTCGGCCTGCTCGGAACCCAGCGCTGGCTCGTGGTCGAACTGGCGCCACCGGGGCACCAGCGCAGGCAGTTGTTCCTCAACGCATTGACCTATGCGGCTGCGATTTCGAGCGGCATCGGCGTCGTCTACGTCATCGTCTCGTACTCCGGCGCCTATGACGCATCGATCTCCGCGGGGCTTCGCTACGCGGCCGCGGGCGCGCTGGGCTCCGCGTGGCTCTTGTGCATCCAGTCCACGCTCGTGGGCGTGGGGCTGAGTTCGCGCGTGGCGCTGCTCAACGTGATCGAAAACGTCGTCCGAAGCGGGATCGGCCTCGCCCTCGTGGCCCTCAAGGCGAACGTCCTCAGCATCATTCTGGTGTTCGTGCTGACCCGATGGGTCGTCGTCATCGCGGGTCTGGGCATCGTCTTCCGACAGCTCGAAGGGACGGGCATTCGCCCCAGCGCGGAGGGCCTCAAGGCATTCGCCCGGCAGACGCCCCAGTTCGCGATCATCATGGCGTCGTTCCTGACCATCCGCAATGCCGGGCTGGTTCTCTTGCCGGCCCTTGCCGGCACCCGCATGGCGGCATCCTATGTGGTGCCCTACCAACTCTACGATTTGCTGCTGCTCCTGCCCACGATGCTCGCGCACAGCGCAAGCCACCTGTTCGCCAGCCGCGCCGCCCGCTCCGCCGCCTCCTTGAGGCTCGCCATGGTGCGCATGCTGTCGATCACAAGCCTCTACGTCCTTCCCCTTGCGGGGCTCGCCCTGGTGCTCGGGCGCGAGCTGCTCGTCATGCTGGCGGGTCCGCGCTATCTCGACGCAGCGCCGATTTTTGCCGCGCTGATGGTGGCCGCCCCCCTCATTACCGTCGACCAGGTGTTGTCGCTGGGGATGACCTCCAGCAAAGCCTATGGCAAGGACCGCACCGCCGTATCGATCGGCGCCGCCTTCGCGCTGGCGGCCACCTTCGCGCTCGCCAAGCCCTACGGCGCCCTGGGGGCGGCGATCGCCTTCCTCGGCGCCGTCGCCCTCACCCTGGGAAGCCGCCTCATCATTGCCCGCCGCATGATTCGACCACAGGACCTGTTCCTCATCGTCTGGAAGCCCGGACTCGCCAGCCTGTTCGCCTGTTTGGCCGCGCTCGGCCTCCAGGCTTTGACGGCCGCGGCGGGCGGATTCCTTGCCTCGGCCGGATGGGTGATCGCGGGAGTCGCGGCCCTCGGCGTCTACGCCGCCGCCCTCTACGGGCTGGGCGCGCTGTCGGGCGCGAGACGTCTTCGCATGCGGCAGTTCTTGTTTCGGCATCCGGCATGACGTTCGCCGCCGTTCCCCCGCCCACCGTCACGCGCGTGCGCGCGATGATCCGCGCCGACCTTGCCCGGCGGCTCGCGCTCGAAGGCCGCCCGCCGACCTTCGCGCGGATCCTCGGTGTGCTCCCGCGCCCCGGCGGGGCGGCCGTGGTGCTGTTTCGCGTCAACCAGCTGCTGCATGCGCGGGGACTGCGCCTGCTCTCCAAGCTGGCCGAGCTTGTCATGTTCTATTGGGCACGCGTCGAGATCCATCCCGGGGCACAGATCGGCGCCGGCCTCGTGCTTCCGGATGTCGGCGGCGTGGGCATCCCCGCCTTCGCGCGCATCGGTGAGCGCTGCACGCTGACCGGTCCGGCGCTCCTGACGATCGGGGGGATGGAGGGCGTCGATCTCGCCAAGGACCGCATCGTCCTGGGCGACGATTGCGTCCTGGGGCCAGGCGTGCGCATTCTGGGTGCCGTCGTGCTCGCCGACGGCACCCAGGTCAAGGCGAATGCGGTGGTCATCACCTCGGCGACTCGCCCGGGAACCGTCCTCGCCGGCGTGCCCGCGCGCCGCCGGGGAAGCCTGCCGCTCGGCGCCATTCGGCAATGGAATCCGCTCCGGGGCGAACCCCTGTCCGGTGCCTCGTCAGTGCCGCCGAAGCCCGAGACGGCCAGCGCCATCGCATAGGGAGCCCCCATGAAGCAGAGCGTTCGGCAAACCTTGCAACTTATCGCGGAGGATCTCGGCTGGCGGTGCGCCTATGAGCACAAGGCGAAGGGAAGGCTCGCCTTCCTCAAGATGCTGGCCAACCCCGGCGCCCTGTGCGTGGTGTGCTACCGCTGGCAGGTCTTCTTCGACAGCCATCGCCTCACGCCGCTCGGTGGGCTGATCCGGCTTTTCTCGCTGGTCGCCTTCGCGGTCTCCATCGATTCTCGCGCCGAAATCGCCGGGGGGCTCGTCATCATCCACGCGAACGCGGTCTATATCAGCGAGCGGGTGCGCATCGGCCCCCAATGCATCCTGTTCCACCAGAACTGGATCGGCCTGTCGCCCTTCCCGCAAGACGATGCCGCGCCGGCGCGCCAAGGACCCACCATCGGCGCCCGAGCCATCTTCGGCGCCGGCGCCTGCGCGGTCGGCCCCATCACGATCGGCGACGACTGCAAGATCGGCGTCAACGCGGCGGTCGAGACCAGCTTCCCGGACGGTGCCGTCGCTTTCGGCGTGCCGGCGCGCCAGGTCGCCAAGACGTGACGTCGCATGCCTGCGCCATGACCCGGCCTGCGGTCTCGATCATCATCGTGAGCTTCAACACCGAGCGCGTGCTGAGGGAGTGCCTCGCCGCCGTCACCCGACATTGCGATGCGCGCCGAACCGAGGTGATCGTGGTCGACAACGCGTCGAGCGACGGAAGCTGCGAAATGGTGAGACAGGCGTTTCCCCAAGTCCTGCTGATCGCCTCGCCCAGCAACCTGGGCTTCGGGGCCGCCAACAACATCGGGGTGGAGGCGGCACGGGCCCCGATCGTCCTGCTGCTGAACAGCGATGCGATCGTCTCCTGCGACGCGGCCGAGGCGCTCGCCGCGCATCTCGCCGCCCACGAGGACATCGCCTGCATCGCCCCGCGCATCGTCTTGCCCGACGGACGCCCGCAGGCGAAAACCTTCGGCCATCTGCCCTCCCTGTGGCGCATCGCCATGCAAAGCTTCGGCCTGAGCCGCCTGTTCCCCGGCAGCGCGCTCCTTGCCGGGATCGACGGCGAAGCGCGCCGCGGGCGCGAAATGACGGTGGGCTGGGTCTCCGGCGTGTGCATGGCCATGCGCCGTCGCCCGTTTCGCGCCATCGGCGGCTTCGACGCGCGGTTCTTCATGTATTGCGAGGATGTCGACCTCTGCCGCCGACTCGCCCGCTACGGCCGCATCGTGACCCTCGATGAGCACCCGGTGATGCATTATGGCGGCGCGAGTTCAAAGACGCTGTCCCACCGGGTCAGGAACGCGGTGTGGCAACAGCGCAACCTGCTCACCATCGTTCGCGACACCTCCGGTGCCGCCCACGAACGGCTGGCCCGCATCGTCATGCTGCCGGGCCTTCTGGTGCGACTGTTGGTCGGCGCGAGCTTGGTGCCGCGCGCCGGGATCCGCGGCAACTTCATCCTCGCGGCTGCCTGGGCGCGCCTCGTGTGCGTCGTCCGGGGGGGGCGCGGCGAGGTCACCCGATGAGGATAGGCATCGACGCGCACGTGCTGGGCAAGGGCATCGGCGGGGTGGAACGCGTGGTCGAGCAGATGACCCGATGGCTCCCGGCGCTCGCCCCCGAGCACGAATTCGTCATATTCGTCAACCGCCGCGCCGCGCAAGCCCAGCGGGTGGCCCCGGGAAGGAACGTCTCGGTGGTGACCCTCGCGGTCGCCCACCCGCTGATCGAGCGCTCGCTGGTCCTGCCGTGGCTCATCCGGCGGTACCGTCTCGGTGCCCTGATCGTCCAGCGCCTTGCCCCCTGGGGATGCGGACGGTGCCAGCTGATCCTGACCGTCCACGATCTCACCCCGCTCAAGTTTCCCCAGGACTATCGCGGCTTGACCAATCGGCTCGTTCGGCTGCTGACGCGCGACAGCGTCCGGCGCGCCCGCCTCATCCTCACCCCCACCCAAACCATCGCCGACGAAATCAAAGGCCGCTTCGGCTTGGCGGGGACGCCCATCCGTGCCTACTACAACGGCGTCGACACCGAGTCCTTCAGCCCGGCGACGTCCGGCGCGCCCGATCCCGCCGTGGAGGCGCTCGGACTGACGAAGCCCTATGTCTTCAGTTCGGGGGCCATCGAGGCCAGGAAGAACCTTGAGACCGTCTATGACGCGCTCGCCCGCGTTCCTGGAGACACCCCGGTGAGGCTGGTCGTCGCGGGGAAGGTCCGAGACCCGTCCTATGCCGCGGCGCTCGAACGGCGGGCACGCGCACTGGGCATTGCGCCGCGCGTGCACCAGCTCGGCTTCGTCGACGAGGCCACTCTCGCCGCCCTGTACCGGCATGCGGCCTGCTTCGTCACGGCGTCCAAGGACGAAGGCTTCAATCTCCCGCCGCTCGAGGCCATGGCATGCGGGATACCGGTCATCTGTTCGGACATTCCCGTGCATCGCGAGCTGTTCGAAGGACACGCGCTCTTCTTCGCGCCAAACGCCCCGGAAGCGCTCGCGGCCGCGATGGCCGGCCTGCTCGCGCCATCCGCCCTGCAGCGGGATCTGCGCGAAGGGGGCATCGCCCTCACGCACGAATTTTCTTGGCAGCGCGCCGGCGAGCGCATCGTCGCCGCCTTGCGTGACGTTCTCGCCGCCTGAGGGACATCCAGCCGGCGCAGGACCGGGCCGCACGGTGGCGAAGGCGGCGGGCGTCAGTCTTGCTCGCCGCAACCGCCGGCTTCGGGGAACAGGCGCGCCATCAGCGCGCCGCAGCATGCCTCCGCGCTCGCGCGCAGGTAGCCTGGGTCGATCTGGTCCAGTATCCCATGGCGCGCCTTGGCGGAGTTGGAGTGGACCGCCGATCTGAGCGTCCCCGCAGGCAACGCGAGGAAATCCTCCAGGCGGCGTGAGCTCTGGCCGATCTCGCGGGTCTTGACGACAATGAGCCGCTCCGCCGGGACGGCGTCCAGAATCCGCTGGTTGTGCGCCGTCCAATAGGTCAGATAGCTGCGCAAGGGATGCAGCCCTCGCGCCTCCAGAACCGCTTCGTGGGGGGAATACGTATAGGGCGGCGTGCCAAAGCACAGTCCCATGTGGCGACGGATATGGCGCTTGCGGTGCAGGAATTCAGGCTTGTTGATCAGGAAATTGACGATCGATTCGGTCCACGACAGGCAGTCGCGCACCGTCAGGATAAAGCGCGCGGCCGGAAAGCTCTCCACCAGGAGTGCCGCGATCTCCGCGTTCAGATAGGAGGAGTCGAGTTCGAGACCCAGGCGCCTGTCGCGTTTTTCGAGGTAGCGCCGCATGCGCGCGGGATTCGTCTTGCCGCTGCGGTAGGCCAGGATTTTCCAGGTGAGAAAACGGCTTTCGGGCTCGTGCCCGACCCTGAACTGCCCTTTGAACTGATCGGCGATCGAGACGGTTCCCGAGCGGGGCGCGCCGACGCAGTAGGCCTGGATGCGGCGGGCGCGCGCCGGGAACACGGCGTCCGGCAACCGCTCATAGACGGGCGTGAGCCAATAGGACACCCGCCCGAGGACCGCGGGCCAACGGGCGGCGGGGTCCTCCCCCGTGGCGATCCGGGGGCCGAGGCTCATGCCTCCTCCTCGCGCACGAGACGCGCCACGGCCGTCACGACCACCGGAACGAAGAGCAGGACCTCGATCGATTTGGCATCGTCGAAAAGGTCGACGTTCATATAGACAACGGCGGCCAGAAGATAGGCGAGTCCGGCGATGCCGACAAACCGGTAGAACCGATCGCGGGCCTCGAGGCAGCGGAGCGCGTCGCGCAGGAAGGCGCGATAGAGCAAGAGCCAGAGCAAAAGCCCCACCCCTCCGAGCTGGGCCAGCACGAGCAGGAAGCGGTTGTGCACCGGCAAAGGCAGCTTGAGGTCCGCCTGGCCCGGCCGCACGAGACTCACGACGTCGAGCCTGCCCACCAGGGGCGCAATCGGCTTCGATCCGAGGGCGAGATTCTGGGCCATGCCGTATTGCGGCGATTGCAGCAGGAGACCCGCCTGCGCATACTCTCCCGGCCCCACCCCGATGATCGGGTAAGCCGAGGCCAGATCGAAGGCGACCCGGAACATGCGCAGGCGCGAGGCGGTGGCCCCCTCATCGCCCCTGTTGCTCAACCGGTCCAGGATCGGGGTGGCCAGCACGGCCAGCGCGACGACCGCCAGGAGGCCCACGCCGGCGCCGGTCAGCCAGGCGCGCGGCGTGATCGCGCGACGCCGCAGAAGGAGGACGAAGGCGAGCAGCAGCGCCAGGGCAAAGGACAGCCAGGCGCCCCGGGAAAAGGACAGGACGATGGCCATGCCCGCGGCGAGCAGCGCCAACAGCGCGAGGGTCCTGAAAAACGCGTTGCGCACCCCGAAGAAGGCGAGCAGAATCAACGAGTAGAAGGTCTCGAACTTGGCCGTGTCGTTGGTCGAGCCGAGGGTCCCGCTGCCGCGCACCAGCAAGTCCCCCGAGCCGCCCCCGGACCCCGCATATTTTTGCAGCGCCAGCACCGGGTTGCCGCCCGTGAGCTCGGTGAAATTGAAGACGTGTCCCGTCGCATAGGACAAGCCGACCAGCGCCGATTCCAGCAGCACGATCGCGAGCACGGCGCCCAGGACCAGCAGGACGTCGCCGCGGCTACGAATGGCCGAGTGCACGAGAACGATGAACAAGAGGATCCTCACCGCGCGGAGCAGGGCAAGCGGCGTGGCGGAAACCAGTCCGTCCTGCAGATAGCCCAGGTGCATGGCGTACGACGTCCCGGCCCACGCCAGGAACAGCAGCCAGACGGTAGCGGCCTTGGGCCAATGGAACATCGGCTGCGGAGTCAGCAGGGATTTCACGAGCAGAAAGACCGCAAGCAGCACGAGGAAGGCATCGGCGGCGTTGAGGGTGACGGACTGTTCGACGAATCCCGACCACACGGCCGGCGCGACGTAGAAGACCTTCTCGATGCTCAGGGGCATGACCAGGATCCAGAAGAGCAGGCTCCAGATGCGCCGGTCCGGCGACAGCAGCAAGAAGCCCGTGGCGACGACCCCGCCGACGATGGCGACGCGATACTTGAGCGAGAGGTCGCCCAGCGCGAGCACCGCGACGCCCGCCCCCACCGCGAGCAACACCGCGATCACGGCCTGCCAGCGGGGAGGGGCCGCACTCGCCGTCGGGACGGCGCGATGGCGGCTCATACGCTGCGGTAGAGGAAATTGGGCAGGATCGGCCGCTGGCGGTTCAGGATCACGCCGCCCGGCGTGGCACCGACGTCGCGCAACTTCTGGAGCGCGGCGTGCACGAGCGGTTTACGGGTGACGCCCGAGGCCGCCACGATCAAGGTATCGTCGGCTGCCAGGCTGCACAGCATCGCTTCGTTGCCGTTCAGCACGCCGACGGTGTCGACCACGATGAAGTGATAGCGCAGGCGCAGCGCCTGGAACTGCGCCCGCAGGAATGCGCTGTAGATCCCGAGCTCGCCGCGGCGGCCGATGGCGCCCGCCGGCAGGAAGTCGACCACGTCGCGGGCGAGCGGGTGAACATGGGCGCCCAAATCCTCTTGGGCCAGCACGGACTCGATGAAGCCCGGCCGTCCGCTCTCGGCGAGCAGTTGGGTGAGGCTCTGGTCCCGCAGGCCCGCGTCGATGAGCAAGACCTTGATCTTGCCGCCTTGCGCCAGGGCGCGGGCGAGCGCCAAGGCGGCAAAGGACTTTCCTTCCCCCTCGCTGGCGCTCGTCATGACGATGACCCTGCCCGGCAGAGGATCCACGGCCGTATCCAGATGGCCGATGATCTGCAGCAGCCCGTTGGTGAGCGCGGGTTCGAGCGCCCGCGAATGCGCCGACAGCGCCTCCGGCCCCGACGGGTCGAGCGCGGGCAGGGCGCCGACGAGCGGAAGCCTGAACAGCCTCTTGATGTCCCACGAGGTGTACACCCTTTGGTCCGTGACCCCGAAGACGATGGTCAGGCACAGCGCCAGCACGATGCCCAGCACCAACCCGATGCCGCCGCTGAGGACATAGCGAACGAGCACCTTGCCCATCTTCATCTTCGGCGTGAAGGCCGGTTCGACGATCTTGATCGGGGCGAGCCGCCGCTGATACATGCGCACGGTATTGTAGGCTTGATAGCGCCGAACCTTGAGTTGCTCCAGGACATGCCGGGCGATCTCGATCTGCGTCTCGCGCGCGAGCACGCCCTTCAAATCCGACACCTGGGCGGCCAGCGCCGCGACCTGCCGGTCGCCGGGCTGGTAGATCCCTTCGGCCTGCGCAAGGGCCGACTGCGCCTGGGCCAACTGCTTGGACAGGTTCTCGAGCAGGGGGCTTTGCCGCGCGATATCGGTCACCCCCGGGTCGCCGGCGCCTCCTGGCTCCACGGCCATGGTGGAGGCGGTGGCGCGCCCGGACACCAGCGCGTCGTAGTTTTGCTGCGCCCGGTCCACGAGCGTCGACAGGAAGGCATAGGCGGCCGTGGCGTCCGACGTCGAGATCCGGTAGTACTGGTCGATGAACGCCTGCGCGAGCCCGTTCGCCATTTGCGCCACCTTGGTCCGGTTGAACGACGGCACGGTGACGGTCAGCAGCTCATCGGTCTTCATGGTCGAAGGAATATTGGACGACGACTGCAATACCTTCACCTTTTCCTTCGACGAGGAGCTCCCGAGAAAGCCGCTTTTCGCGTTGGCCAGCGAATTCTGGAACATCTGGGCGAGAATCAGGGTCTTGGGGTCGATGCCCGGCAGGCCCGGCGGCATCCTGGTGGGAAAGTATTGGCCGAGGAGATTGGCCACATAGCCGGACAGGACATCGGTGGGCTTCTGGTAAATGTCGTTTGCCGTGATGTCCTGATGGCGGATCGTCTCCACCAGCGTGGGAATGCTCTGCAGGATCTCCGCACTGGCCTCGCCCGACAGGAGTTCCCGGTGCGCGGGGATCAGTCCCTTGAGGAAGGGGGATTCATCCGAACTGTAGCGGATCAGGATCTCCACGGTGGCCTGCCACGTCGTGGGGACGAAAAAGGTCAGGAAGATCGCGAGCAGCGGGGGGATGATGACGCAGGACCAGAAGATCCTCGGCCGGATGTAGATCCGCGTCAGGAACTCGCGCAAGGAAACGTCGGGGGTTCCGTCGATCAGCCGTTCCGCTTGTAATGCCAACTCACCTTCTCTCACAGCCATTCCTTCCTTTAAAATTGAGCAGAGCCGCCTGCGCGGGTCACCGGGTCGAGGCCACGACGGTCACGACGGAGAAAGCGGGCAACTCCACGACATCGCTCGTCAGCGCGCGCCGCTCGATCCGGATCGAGCCGGGCGCCGCCGTCGTATAGGGGTCATAGGCAGGTTCGAACCCCAAGCCCGGGGGGATGTCCGGGCCGTTGTGCGCCGTGGGCTCGTTGCCTGTCACCGCCAGAATCTCGGCCTGTCGCGGCGCGCTGCCGGGGTGCCGCAGGCGTATGCGATAGCGCGTCGTCAGGCTCCGATTGACGAAATTCACGAACACCCGCCCATCGCCCGGCGAACGCGTCGCGAGCACGGTCACTTCCGGCACGTTGCGCTCGGGGAACATGATGCCGAAGGCGGGCGTCTCGTAGGTGGGACTCGCGAGTTGGGCCGCGATCCTGCGGCTGCCGGTGTTCTGGGCGAAAAGCTTGAAGACCCAGTACGGCACCTTGGGCACGCCTTCGTAGCTGATCCACCCCATGAAGCTGGAATCGACCAGCTTGAAGTAATTGGTGAGCTCGACCCGGGGATGGGACGCAAAGACCTGCAGCAGCCGGGCGACGTAAACGCCCGAGCCCAGCGTCTTGACGTGGTCGAACCAATACGGATCGTAGCGCGGAAGCGAGTACAGCGCGCCCCATTCGGTGACCGCGATGCCGATCTGGCGACGCGTCTCGTAGCGGGCGATCAGCTGCTCCAGCTCGGTGAGGCTGCGGTCCACCGCTTCCGGCGCGGCCCAGAGGCAACGATACACCTGCGCCACCGGCGGAATGCCGACCCGATAGAGCATCGGAAAATAGGCGTTGTGGACGGCGATGAGGTCGATCTCGCCGGCGGCCTCGCGCAAGAGCACCTCGCTCCAGTCCGGATAGCGGGTGTCCGGTCCGCCGTGCGACTTCGCCACCCCGATGGCGAGCAGGCGGATGCCCGGGTCGACGGCGCGCATCGCGCGGGAATACTGGATGAAGCGCTGCGCATAGACCTCCGGCGTCACGCCGATGCTCACCTGGCCGGGATTGCCCGGCAGATAGAGCTCGTTGCCGACCTCCCACCAGCGAATGCCGATCGGATGGGGGAATCCGTCCGCCTGGCGGCGGGCGTTGCGCGGCGAATTGGCGTAGTCGACCCAGGCCGCCGCCTCGCGCGCGGTGCCGGTCCCGGCGTTGACGGTGATGAGCCCCTGCGCGCCCGTGGCGTGCAGGAGATCGAAGAACTCGGGGCTGCCAAAATAGGTGTGGGACGCGCCGGGATCGCTCAAATGCGGTACCCGCGGTCGGTCTTTGCGCGGCCCGGTGCCGTCGACCCAGTTGTAGTAGTCGGCCAGGATGCCTCCGGGGAAGCGGAAAACCGTTATCCCCTGTTCGCGCGCAAGCTCGATCAGGCGCGGCCGGAGCCTAAGGTCTGGGCCGATGAGCCCGTCGCCCCGGTTGAACCACTCGAGGTTGGTGCCGAAGATCCCCGCATTGACCGGGCCCAGGTCCTTCGCGCCGTCGACGACGCACTCGAGCACCTGCGGATAGAGCGTCTGGGGATACTGCGCGGGGGCGTTGACGTTCACGTCCTCGCCGTCTGCCCGGTGCAGTCCCAGTCCGACGGCGCCGGCCCCGGCGGCAAGCGCCGCGGCAATGCGCCGCCGCATGCGCCCGTCGGCGGAAAGCTCCGGATCCTTGCGATGGTCACCCATGCCCGCACACTCCTTGCCCGTACCCCGGCAGCCCCGGGGTCCTATTGCACCACCGTCGAGGTCGTATGGCCCCGGATGTAGGTGTAGTTCACGCTGGTATCGAAAGGCAGGACCCCGCGAATATATTGCTTGACGAACAGGTCGGCCCGCGCCGCGCCCGTCATCGGCACAATCACGATGTCGCCCGGCGAGACCCTGAGGTCCTGGAAGCTTCCCGCCTGCCCGGCGATGACTTCCTCGAGGTTGGCGCTGAACACCTCGTAGTGGTGCTTCCTGCTGTGGTGCAGCAAGATCACATCGCTCAGGTCGCCCCCGTCGGAGACCCACCCGGCCGTCGTGATCAGCTTGAGCAAGGTCATCGGCCCCCCATACGCATAGCGTCCGGGGTGAAGCACCTCGCCGCCGATGAACACGCTCATGGCGTTGGAACGGACGAGCGAGACCTGCACGCTGATGGGATTCTGGTAGTTCCGCTGCACCGCCTCCGTAAGCCGGGCGTCCAGTTCCGACAACGTCTTGCCGGCGGCCCGGACGGTGCCCGCATGCGGCACGAAAATGGTGCCGTTCGGCGTCACGTCCATGGTGTGGCTGAAGTATCGCAGCCCGCTGGGGGCCAACCGAAGGTCGGGCGCTCCGCTCGTCACCTGGGCGAGCGAAACGGCGACCTGGATGGGGTTGCCAAAGTAGCGCTGCGCGTGCGCCTGGATTGCGCGCGCCGCGGCAGCCGGCGTGAGCCCGATCACCTTGATGGGGCCGAGCAGCGGGATGACGATGTCTCCTTCATGCCCCACGCGAAAATGGGTGCTCATGCCCACCAGGCGGTCGAGCACGGATTTGGCCACCGTGACGGTCAGCACGTAATTTTGCAGCGCCGGCTTGTACGCCGCCTCCAGCACGCCGCGCACCTGGTCCGGGGTCAGCCCCGCCACCCGCAGGTCCCGGCCCAGAACGGGAAGGGTCACCTTGCCGTCGGCGCGCACCACCAGGGTGGTCGCCTTGACCGCGTCCGAGTTGAAGTCCAGCGCGAGCTGATCGCCCGGCGCGATCCGGTAGCGCGTCACCTTCGCCGTGAGGACGATATCCAGCTCGTTGCCGGCATCGATCCGGGTCGCCGCACCGGGCGGGTTCATGGGATAAACGTCCACCTGGAGCTTGTCGAAGGGCGAGACGACGAACTGCTGCGCCCCCGAAGGCAAGTAGGCGCTGCCCTGGGTCACCCTCACGGGCTTGGCGCCGGGCACCCGCATCTGCACCCCGGTATCGGTGGCGCACCCGGACAAAAACAGCAGGCCCAGCACGGGTACCGCCGCCCTCTTGATGAGACGCCCCGCAGGGGAGCGCTCCGCTTGCCGTGTCTGCACTCGCTTACTCATGGTGCAACCGCCTCTCCCTTCAAATTCGTCAACAAACCCATCCAGTTCGCCAGCGCATCGTCCACCGCGCCGGCGAAGTGACCCCACGAATAGCGCCGGACATGGCCGTGCGCCGCCGTGCCGATTCTCTTGACGCCGTCCGGGTCGAACGCCAACATCCGGATGGCGCTCGACCATCCCTCCTCGTCGCCCGGCTCCAGCAGATAGCCCGTGATGCCGTTCACGATGCTTTCCATCGGGCCGCCCCGCGCCACCGCGATCACCGGCTTGGCCCGCGCCATGGCTTCCAGCGGCACGATGCCCCAATCCTCGTTGAGCGGCGTGAACAGGCAAAAAGACGCCGTGCGATAGAGTTCCGCCAGTTCGCCGTCGGTGGGCGAGAGGACGAATTCGACCCGGGGGTCGCCGCCGATCGCGTGCTTGAGCCGGGCGAGATAGCCCGCGCTCTTCGCGTCGAGGAATCCTGCGATGACGAGGCGCCACGGCGCCGGAAGGTCCGCCTGGAGGAAGGTCCGGATGCCCAGCTCGATGTTTTTCGTCCACATGATGCGGCCCGGCAGCAACACGAAGGGCTGGTAGTCGACGTCGGAAACATCGTCCTTCCAATCCACGCCGGGGTAAGCCATGGCCATTTGGGCGCCACTCGCATACAACCGCCCGTCGATGATCCGCTGGCGCACCTCGGCGCTGGTGGCGATGACCCCCGCATAGTTCCTCCAAGCCAGGCGATCGACGGCCCGGAACGCCTGCCTGAACAGCCGGTACGGCAGGCGAGAAAGCACGCCGCGCTGGGCCAGCGCAAGCGCCTCGTAGACGGGGTCGAACGCGGCGCGCAGCGGCGTGCTGCAGATGTTGAACACGGGGACGGCGCGATTGCGAAAGGTGACCATGTCGCCGATCCCGTCACACCACACGACGATCGCATCGGTATCCTCGTCCAGCGGGAGCTTCTGCAGCATCGCCTGCAGGACGCTCCTCAGCACGCCGCCATAGGTGCGCCTGACGCTCGTCGGGCGCAGTTGCCGGACGTTCAGCGATTGAAACTCTTTGAACGTGTGGTCAGCGTCGTAGCAGCCCGTGAAGATCGTCCACTCGTGCCGGCTGCGCCGGACGAGCTCCAGGAGACTCCGTTCAATGCCGCCGTGCAAATAGATCCACGGGTGATAGACCGCGAACTTCATCGCTCCCGCGCCCTCGCGTGCACTTCCCGGTAAACGGCTTCCTGCGCCCTGGCGATCTCGCACCAGCGGTAGCGGCGCGCCGCTTCGCGGCCGGCCGCGCCCAGAACTCGACAACGCGCCGAGTCCCGCCACAGCCTGGACGCCTCCGCCGCGAGGTCTTCGATATCGCCCAACCGCACGAGCGCCCCCCACTTCGGCGAGAGCAGCTCGTTCAAGTGATCGATGTCGAACGCCAAGACCGGCTTGCCCGCGGCCATCGCTTCCAATGCCACCATGCCAAACGTTTCCTGCCGCGAGGGCATGATGAGGAAACGGCACTCCTGCAGCAGCCGGGCTTTCTGGCGCCCTTCGATGCGCCCGACGAAGCGGATGCTGTCCGCGAGCCCCCTTTTTTCGACTTCCGCGCGCAAAGCCGTCTCTGCCGGCCCGGCGCCGGCAATCCGCAAGGGGATCGCGGGCGAGTCCGCGGACAAGCGCGTCCACGCCTCGAGCAGGTAATCCAGGCCTTTGTGGTGGACATCCAGCCTGCCCACGAACAACACATACCGGCCCTCCTGGGGCGCGTCCAGGAAGGCCTCGTCGCCGATGCCGCAGGGGATCTTCCAGACGCGCGCCCCCGGCACCAGCTCCCTGAAATAGCCGCCCATGGCGTCGGTTTGCACGATGAAGTCCTGGTAGCCCACCCGCTTCGGAATGGCCCGCATGAGGCGTTCAAAGGGAAGCCGGTAGCGCTTTTCCCAATCCCGAAAGAAGAACCATTGCACGATGCTGATCACGGGTTTGCGGGTCCACAGCGGCAGGAGGCAAAAGCCCACGGGGGGCGTGAACTCCTCGACGACGAGATCGTGCGGCAGGCCGCGCACCGCGCGGCCCAAGGCGGCGAGGTAACTCATGTGATAGGACAGGCCGAGGAACGGCACGCCAAAGCCCAGGCGCCGATATTCGAGCCCCCCCCGCGCGACACGCCGCGAGCAGCGCGGATAGGTGGCCGTCAGGACCCGAATCTCGTGGTCCGCGGCAAGACGCGAATTGACCTCGTAGGTGCGCACCGGTTGCCCGCCTCTGAGCGGGTTGCCGAGATCGTCGGTGTCGGTGTGGATGATTCGCATGCGGCGAGCACGGCCCCGTCGAACGTTACGCCCAAGCCGGCCTCGGCAAGGCGCCGAGGAGCGAAGGCCGAGCGGATGACGCACGGCGGAAAGCGGCCGCCGACCGAAGGTCCGGAGCGGCTTTTCCTACCTGGTCGAGCATTACTTGCGTCATCGCGATAACGTCACACCGGGGTCCCGCACCGAGGGACCGGATCGAGACCAAAAGGCGTATCGCCGGGAAGCGGGTGGCGGTCGGCCCTCACCGCCCTCATGAACGCGCGCCAACGTCCGTGAGCCCTCAAAGCTTTCTGCGGTTGGCAAGCGCCACGAATCCCACCAGCGCCGAGGCAAACAGCCAGGCTGCCCCGCGCACCGGAATTTCGGCCGCCACGCGTTTGGCCACGACGGCGGAGGGATTGGGGATGGAGGCATCGGCCCGTGCAGAAACGGCGGTGCCCGCCAAAGCAGCGGCGAAAACCAGGCCTGCGAGAACAGTACGCGTTGTGGGACTCATCCTGAGCGCCTCCATCTACCGACGGGCGCAGATTACTGGGTAAGTCCCCCGGGCCTCAATAGCCCGATCAGGCCAACGGGCCACTCGGGCATGGCCCGAACGGGCCAATCCGAGGTGCGCGCGGTCTGCGCGGGCACCCGCAGATCAGACCACAATACACTGATTCAGTATGCGTTTTTCCCTTTGAATGCGCCGAATGTGCGCAGGATGATGACCAGATCGAGCCACACGGACCAATTGTTGATGTACTCGATATCCGAGTCGACGCGCTGGGTCATGAGCTCAATGTTGCGGGTCTCGCCGCGGAAGCCGCGCACCTGGGCGAGCCCCGTCATGCCTGGTTTGATGTTGTGGCGGGCGAAATAGTCGGCGATCCGTTTCGAATACTCCTGATCGTGCTGGGTGGCATGGGGGCGCGGTCCCACCAGCGACATGTCTCCGGCGAGGACGTTGAAGAGCTGAGGCAGCTCATCGAGGCTGGTGCGCCGCAGGAGTGCGCCCACCCGGGTGATCCGGCTGTCGTTTCTTCGTGCCTGCTCGATGACGCCATCGTCGGGCAGATGGACGTACATGCTGCGGAATTTCCAGATCCGGAAATGCCGTCCGTTCCAGCCGGCTCGATCCTGCCTGAAGAACACCGGCCCGGCGCTGTCAAGCTTCACCGCGACCGCGATGACCAGCAGGACCGGGCTGATGCAAAGCAAGATCATCAAACCGAGAACCCGGTCTTCCAGGGTTTTGAGGAACAGTCGGGTGCCCACGAGCGGCGTTTCGGACAAGGTCATGAGGGGAATCCCCGCCAGTTCCTTGACGTGGTAGTTGATCAGGCGCAACGAAAAGATGTCCGGGATCCAGTGGATGGCCACGTTCTCATCCAGGAGCGCAAAATAGATCCCTTCGAGGACTTCGGAGGACGCGAGCGGCGTGACGATGTAAACCGCCCGAATGTCGTGCTCGTGAATCAGCCGGGACACGTCGTCCAGGTTGCCCAGGGCGGGTCCCTCCGGCGCGCGACTCCCGGCGCCACGCCTATCCACCGCCACCTGGCCAATGACCTCCTGCGCGAGCCATGGGTTGCTGGAGATTTTTCGGCGCAACGACTCCGCCAGCTCGCCCTGGCCCACGATCAGCACCTTCTCGCGGTTGGCCGGATCCCGCACCCAGGTCAGCTGAATGCTCCTGATGAGCCAATGGAGGATGATCTGGACGAGCA
Organism: Pseudomonadota bacterium; assembly: GCA_021788645.1. GTDB lineage: Bacteria > Pseudomonadota > Gammaproteobacteria > Burkholderiales > JAKAFK01 > JAKAFK01. The sequence goes on along the minus strand of JAJYKK010000025.1, from coordinate 7,268 downwards.
GTCCGATGGCATACAAGGCCGCGATCACGATCCGGGAGTATGTCGCGGACTGCTTCGCCAGGAACGCGATCAACAACATCGCGGCAAACGTCACGGTCCAGGCGCGAATGAGCGTCATCGCCTTGACGGTGAAGCCGCCATGCGCGCGATAGACGCCGAGCTGGTCATAGACCACGGCCATGATGCCCATGAGCAGAAGGATCATGATGGTGGACTTCGCGTCGACGAAGCCGACGCGCGCCTGCACCAGAAGCACTGCCGTGAGGATGACGGCCAGCCCGTCAAGGGCAGCCTGAACGATGTTGCTTACGCTGCTGCGGCGTTGCAGGACCGATCTTCCACTGTTAGCCATTTTTGCTTATCTGTAGCCCCGCCTCGCTGAGGGAAGTCTTTTTTAGGCCCCATCTTATCCAACAATCCTCGCATCCGGCAACCGCACCCGATCGTGCGCGCGTTTGAGGCGTGAGCGGCGGGGTCCGGCGTGAGCGCGGCTGCCCGGAGTGGCTGATGCGGGTTCTCCGCCCCGCCGCGCCTTGACCTCGGAGTAAACGGCGGAGCCCGCCCGGCGATCGGAAGAGGGGCGACGCGTCATGGCCTCTGGCTGTCTATCTTATGGCGCCGTTATGACTTTTTCATATCCTGCGCCCTGCCGCTCAGAAGGCGGCCATGTCGAGGCGCACGCCGGCGATGGGCATTCATCGCGGCACGACCACATGCCTGCTGGGGAAGTGTTCAAGCCGCCTCTCGCGCGGACGCCGAGGGGTGCCGAGGCGCTGCGCCAATCAGGCGCCTCAAGGTCCTTGCCGGCGGCGGCCCAAGGCGCCCAGGATCTCACGAAAGGGGGCGCGCCGGGGACTCAGCGGGCGGCCAGCACCGCCCGGACTTCGCCCAACAGTTCATACGCGCCCACGGCATCGGCCTGATCGTAGATCCGGCGCACCCGGCCCTTGCCGTCGACGACCATCATGATGTCGTTGTGGACGATGTTGAAGGAGACGTGCGCCCGGTCGGCGAGCGGGTTCGCGACAAGGGGTTGCGGGACGATTCCCATGCCCGCAAGCGCCGGCGAGGCGTGGACGGTCCCCGAACGCGCATCGGCAACGATCCGGTAGTCGACATGGTATCCACCGGTGACGATCCGGCGAATCCGCCCGGGCTTGCCGCTCAGGAACTGCCAATGGGGATCGCGCGGATCCCAGCCGTATTCCTTCAGGAAGGCCCGCATCTGCCGCGGTCCGGTCGCGGGGTCGATGTCGAACGCCACCACCGCCACCCGATTGGCGAGCGGGGTTTCGGCCAGCATATGCTCGAACCCCGCAAGGTGGGCAGCAATGATCGGACACACGGCGTTGCAATAGGGATCCAGGAAGGTCACGATCTGCACCTGTCCCCTGAAGCGCGCCGAGGAAACGCCGGTACCCTCCTGGTTGACCAGAGCACCGAAGCGCGGTGCGGTGAACAGCACGGGCAAGGCCGCGCGCGGGCTCACGCCAGTCCGGCCGACCAGCCATCCGGCGAGGCCGGCGGCGGCCACGAACAGCGCGGTGAGAGCACCCCGCGCGGCAGCACGCCGTCGCGTCCATTTGGGAATCACATCCATTGCGGACTCCAATGGGTCAGCATGGCATCGGATTCGCCACCGGAAGAGGTTGTTGCAGGAACGCCTTCTCCCAGCGGGCGCCCGACACGGTCTTCAGCGAAGTGCGAAGGCATCGCCCCCGCCGACCCTCGCATGCCGTCACGCATCGGGCGGGATCAGGGCCAGTCGAGGCGGCGGGTTGTCCGGCAGAGGCTCCTCATCTGACCACCACTCGCCGTTGGGGCGCAGGTGCAGGCGGCGCGAGTGAAATTCCTGGAGGGTGCTGCGATGGCCGACGCTGACGATGGCCATGTGCGGCAGCGCCTGGGCCAGCCGCGCATAGAGGGCGCGTTCGGAAGGCTCATCCAGGGCAGAAGTGGCCTCATCCAGAAACACGACGTCAGGACGCTGCAGCAGGATCCGGGCAAAAGCCAAGCGCTGCTGTTCGCCGAGAGAAAGCACGTGCCCCCACGGTTCGAGCGCATCAAGCTGCGGGACCAGCGCAGGTAGGCCGACTTGCTCCAGCAGCGCCTGCAATCGCGCGGCAGGGGTTTGCGGATCGCCCGACGGATAAAGCAGCGCCTCGCGCAGGCGCCCCAGCGGCAGGTAGGGCCGCTGGGGCACAAACAGGCAGGCCTCGCCCGTCGGCAATGCGACCTCGCCCTCCCCGAACGGCCACAAGCCGGCCAGGGCCCGCAGCAGGGTGCTCTTGCCGATCCCCGACGGCCCGGTGATGAGCAGGCTGTCACCGGGCCGCACTTGCAGCGAAAGGGCGTCGACCAGGATCGCGCCGGTCGGGCGCCGGAGGGTGAGGTTGCGTACGCGCAGCACGCCGGCGCCCTCCCGCCGTACCCGCGGGCCGGCAACCTGCAGCGCCTCGACCTCCTCGATCAGGGCGACGAACCCCCGCAACCGGTCGACCACCGCGTGCCACTGGGCGAGGCTGTCGTAGCTCTGCGCCAGGTAGGCGAAGGCGCCCTGCACATTGCCGAATGCGGAACTCACCTGCATCAGGAACCCGAGTTGCACCGCCCTGGCGAAGTATGCCGAGGCCGCCACGAGAAACGGCAAGATGACCGCGAATTGGTTGAAATAGGCGCTGAGCCAGTTGAACCGCTTCTGCCGCAGAATCAGCCGGGCATAATTGTCGTAGACCCGGTCGAAACGCCGGTCAAAGGTGGTGCGCTCCTTCGCCTCGCCCCGGTAGAGCGCCACGGCCTCGCTGTTTTCTCGCAGGCGCATGAGGGCATAACGGAAATCCGCCTGGAGCCGCTGCTGGTCGTAGTTGAGCCCGATCAGCGGATTGGCAACCCGCGCCGCGACCCAGGTCCAGACGGCTGCGTAGGACAGGGCCACCCAGACCAGGAGGCCCGGGACATGCCGCTCCGTCCCGCCCCAGGAGAACACCACCTTGGCCGAGAGCACCCACAGGAGCCCGATGAAGACCATCAGATTGGTGGCGGCGCTCAACAGGCCGGTGAAAAGGGCCGTGGCGCTCTGGGCAAAGGCGGACAGGTCGTCGGCGATCCGTTGGTCGGGGTTGTCCTGGGTGCGCCGGAACAGCTCCAGGTGATAGTAGGTCCGGGCCGACAGGTAGCGGGTGAGAAAGCTGCCCGTCAGCCAGCGGCGCCACCGCAGGTCGAGCAGCTGCGACAGATAGGTCTGGTAGACGCCGAGTGCGATGGCGGCACACGCCAGCAGGGCGAACTCGCCAAGCAGCCCCCAGTAATGGCTGCTGTCGTAATGCTGCAGGGCGTCGTAGAACGCGTTGTACCAGGTGGTGATGCGCAGGTTGATATAGACCAGCCCGGCGGTGGTGGCCAGAATCAGGGCGAACAGGCCGCGCGCGCGCCAGCGATCCTCCGACGCGATGAAATAGGGACCGGCGAGGCGCCACACGTCGCGGAAGAAGGCGCGGCCAAAGCGCGGGGGCCGAAGCGGCGCTCCATGGGTATCTGCGGTCCGCATCGCTTGACTTTGTCCTTAGGGGGCGGGCATGGGCGACGACGATAGGCTGATGGCGTGCCTGCCCAAGACTGGGGCAGGCGGATCCCCTCACGCCACGCCATTAAGACCGGCCCGCATGCCGTGAGTTCCTGTCCGGCCGCGCGCAGCAGCGGCCGGGCGGCGAGATCCCGGTTAAAGCCGGTCGGCCGGCGGCCTCATCCGTGGTCCCCGTCGGCACCGCCTTGGGCACGGATCCACGAGGCGATGGCCGCGAGCCGCGCATCCCATACCGCCTCACGAATCCTCCCGGGGTCCGCGCAGCACTTCGCGACCGCCCCCGCGTCCACCGCCAGCGCCGCCTCCAGCGCGTCCTCCAGCCAGTCTGCGGCCTCATAGCGGCGGTTCTCGAAACCCGGGCGGCCGCCGTAATCGGCGCGGCACGCTTCCAGGAAATGCCCGAAGCGCGCCCGCTGTCGCAAGGCATCGGTCGCGTGCAGCAGCGTAAGCAGGGCCGCTGGGCGCATCTGCGGCGCCTGGTGCACCTGACCGTGAAACGCCACGGTCAGGTGCGCCAGGTCGCGGCAATCCCCCGGGGCGCGTAGCCTTTGGGACAGCGCATCGACCAGCCCGATGCCCCGGTCCTCATGGCCGACGTGGTGCGGCCATTCGGACCGGGGCGTCGTCCCTTTGCCGAGATCATGCGTGAGCGCCGCATAACGGACGGGCAAGGCGAACGCCCGTGCCGCGGCAAAGTCGATCACAAGCAGGACATGCGCCCCCGTATCGATCTCCGGGTGATATTTCTCGGGCTGCGGCACGCCGAACAGGCGATCGATTTCCGGGGCCAGGCGCGCAAGCGCGCCGCAGGCCCGCAACGCCTCGATCATGCGCGAGGGACGCGATTCCATGAGGCCGCGCGAGAATTCCTGCCAGACGCGCTCAGGCACCAGGGCGTCCACTTCGCCGCTGGCGACCATCTCGCGCATCAGGTTCAGGGTCTCCGGCGCGATCCGGAAGTCCGGAAAGCGCGCGGCAAACCGGGCGACGCGCAGGATGCGCACCGGGTCTTCCACGAAGGCGCCGCTCACGTGGCGAAGACACTTGTCCTCAAGGTCGCGCGCGCCTCCGAAGGGATCGATGAGGGTCCCCGACTCGTCCTTGGCCATCGCGTTGATCGTAAGATCGCGCCGCCCAAGGTCCTGTTCCAGGGTGACCTCGGGCGCGGCATAGACCTGGAAGCCCTTATAGCCGCGCCCGCTTTTGCGTTCCGTGCGCGCGAGCGCATACTCCTCGTGCGTCTCGGGATGCAGGAATACCGGGAAATCCTTGCCCACGGGCCTGAACCCCCGGCGCGCCATGTCTTCGGGCGTGGCGCCCACGACGAGGTAATCGCGGTCGGCCACCGCGCGCCCGAGCAGTTCGTCGCGCACCGCCCCGCCGACAACATAGATTCTCACCGTCTCGCCTTCCTGCGAAAGCCGTCGTAGCGTCCGCGGGCCATCCCCTCCTGAAGATAGCCCGGCGCGACCGCTTCCAGCGGCATGGGGTCAAAGCCGAAGAGCGCCGGAAACGCGCCGGCACAGACATTGTCCGTCCGCATGGAATAGAAATTGTCGCGCGTCATGAGCTTGCGCCCCGGCATGCATTCCAGCGCGAGCGCCTGCAGGTAAGAAAAGCGCCGGCCCAGCGGAACGATGCGCGCATGCGAGCCCACAAGGCGCGCCACCAACGCCACGAGTTCCGCCAGCGTGTAGGATGCGGGGCCGCACAGATCGTAGGCCTGGCCGAAGGTCCGCGGCTCGCCCAGGCTCGCCACATAGGCGCGGGCCACGTCCTCGACGTAGATGGGCTGAAAGCGCGCCTGGGCATTGGCCAGCGGCACCACCGGAAAGCGCCGCACGAGTCCCGCAAACAGATTGAGAAAGGTGTCCTCCGGGCCGAAGATCACCGACGGACGAAACACGGTGACGGCCACGTTCCGCCCATCTGCACGCGCGATGCGGCCCGCTTCGAGCACGAGCGCTTCACCCGCCCCTTTGGTGCGCTGGTAGGCACTCGAACCGCCGCGATTCGCGCCCAGCGCGCTCATATGGAGAAGGCGAGGAACGCCCTCGCCGAGACACGCGGCCACGACCTGGCGCGGAAGCGCCACATGCACCTCCTCGAAGGAGCGGGCCCGCCCCGGGCTGCCGCCGGCCCCGCCGTGCAGGATGCCTATCAGATTGATCGCGGCGTCCATGCCGGTGAGCTGGCGCGCGAGCTCACGCGCGTCGAACACGTTCGCTTCGACGACCTCGACAGTCGGCAGCACGATGAGGTCCTTCGCTCTTTCCCGACGGCGCGTCAAGACGCGAACATGATAGTCGGCTCGCGCCAACTGATGCACAATGTGGCGGCCGACGAATCCGCTGCCGCCCAAGACGCAAACGTTTTTTATGTTCACCCGTTGACCTCTTCCCCAGCCTGAAGCCCGAGGATTCCTCCTCCTTGCGCAGACAGGCTCCTGCCCGGCGCCTGACAGGCGTGAACTCCCGCGGATCCCGCGCTACTGTGTCCATGTCCGCCCTGCCGCACGCAACCAAACGGGCTTCCAAGCTTGCCCGGACGCCGCCTGGCAGCGACGGCGGCAAGCGCGGTGCATGGGCCTATTCTCGCACGAGAGGCGCGTCTATGTTAAACATAGACGCCTCCGCCCGCCGCGCCATCCTCTCCCGGCATGATCGCCCGGGCCGGCCGCGCCACGGATCTGCCCAAGCAGGAATGAAAGGAATGCCCCGGGTCCCCACGCCCTTCGAGCGCGGGGCGTATCCATCCTTTCCGGTGTCCTTCGCCGTCACCCTGGCCGCCGCGGCGGTCTAGAAAATGCGCATTGGATAGGCATCATCCGGCACCGAAGGCGCGACCCGCAGCCCGTCCGTTGCCTTTAGATGCGGCGCCCATAGAACAGCACGCGCAAAGGCGCACCCGACCCCTCGTCCTGATCACTCAGGCCATGCAACCTATCAACCGGCGGTCGGGCGCCGAGGACCGCTGTGCGATGTCCCTCTACAACAGCCCGCAAGATGCGAATGGCGCCCCTGGCAATAACATTAGAACGCCGGGGCGAAATGACTCGACAAGCGGGGCACGCCTCGGTCAGCGCCGCCCGGATCCTGCCAGGCACCCCAGGCATCAGTAGCGCCGTTCCCCAACATAAGAACAATCGATACTCATAGAGCAACAATGGTGACACAATAGAAATCATCCCGGGATCAGCATCGCCCGCTGGGCATGACGCCCTACCGGCCGCCGACAATGCCCCTTCACGTGGCCACGCAAGCAGCGCGGCCCGGATAGGGCACCGTGTCTTTGAGCAATTAGGTCAAAAGGAGAGAAAGCATGACAAGCAAAGTGGAGAGTTCCCTATCCATCCCGTCGCGCCGAGTCAGCCATGGCCCCTTGCGGGCTCCAGACAGCGGCGCGCAGGACTAAGGACACCTGGCGCAGCAAGGGCTCTTCCCTCTATTGCGTGACTGCGGCTCGCATTCGCGCCCGGCATGAGGCCGGGGCGAAGCGCCGCCGACCCTCATCCCTAACATGAACACTTGTCCGCGCATTCCCCCGCTTAGGCGAGTGCAAAGCCAGCCTTGCGCCAAGAGGGGGTCACACTCACACAGGAGTGCGCTGAGCGGACGGTTTGGTTTTTGGTCTGGCCTTTGCTTTTCTGTCATGTTCTTCGGTTCCCTGCGCATCTACATAAGCG